>JALHMN010000006.1 GCA_022844005.1 bacterium
GATCCAAGGCTCTGCCGTCTTCTCCATGACGATCAGATCGGCCGGAAATGTGCGGGCCTGGAAGGCTACGACATCCTCAATGGTGCCGTGAAGCCATTGGTCGTGCTCATCGAAATGCAGGATAACCGGCATCCGGTCATGCACCGGCCGCACTGCGTCGTTGGCGTCGGTCATCAGCCCCGAAAAGACCGACCCCCATTCGGCACTCTCACGCCATAGCCCCGGCCAAGCGAACAGCGGTTGATCCTTTACCGAGAACCAGGTCCGCGTCTTCGCGCCTGCCTCGCCTTCCGCTTCGGCGAAGGCGCTCACGGGGATGAGGCAGCGGTTCGCAGGTTTGCCGGCGATCGATCGCCACATGCCGCTTTGCAGGTTCGCGATGTTGTTGACCGGCTTCGGCTTGATCGGCAGGCCCGTCTTCTTGCTCTTCATGGGGAGCGGGAAGCCCCAGGCCATCGACAGCAAGACGCGTTGTCCATCAACCTCGCGGATCACCATGCCCTGCTGCCCGGGCAGGACTTCGGCCCCGGTGTTGAACAGCGTCGGCGCCGTCGCATCGAAGGCGCGGGCAAGGTCGGCCGGCGACTGCCGCACGGTGTAGAGGTTGCACAAGGTTTCCCGGTCCTTCCCAGCCCACGGCCCGCCCAACGGCGCCAGGATCGCACCGGAAGGGCCAATCCGTCGACTCTGACGGCCTACGGCTTGGCGTCGGGGTCGCCTTCGGGCGGTTGCTCTCGCGTAGCGTCGGCCAGCGCCTTTTGCCGGGCGGCATATTCCTCGGGCGTGGCATGCACGCCCGACCCTCTGTCTGAACGTGGCGGGCGGGCGAAGACCCTCCACTTGCGCTCGGCGAAGTAGCTGGCGACGGCAAGCGAGACGGCCTCCGCCGGTATCTCGCGGCGGGTGCGGATCGTGAGCCCGGTCTTCAGCTTGATTGCCGTCTCGACGGCATAGCGGATGCTGGAGAAATCGATCTCGACAAGGGCCGGCTCGGGCGGGGTTTCGTCTGCCATCGGTTCATGCTGGCATGAGAACAATAAGAGAACAATCCGCCGCCGGTTGTGGCCCGGATCACTTGCGCGGGTTGTCGGCTCGCCACTCCTCCGGCATTGCTGGGCCCGGTTGGCCTACACTCTTAGGCCGGCCGCGATCAGGCGTCCCGCGATCCGGTGATGATCGTACTGCACGCTATGAGGAGCGCTGCGATCAACTGGGTGCAGTCGAACGCCGACTGGCCTCCCCCGCGCTACCGGTGGAGGCAGGAGGCTGAATTGGCAGAACTCAGGAATAAGGAAATGGAGGCCGGGACGAGACTCGAACTCGTGTACACGGATTTGCAGTCCGCTGCGTAGCCACTCCGCCACCCGGCCGGGCCGTGGTGTATAAGTGGCCTGCCTCTGCCGGGTCAAGCCGCGCCGACCGCCGTTGTGAGGAAGGGGCGCTTTGGATATAAGGCGCAGGTACAACGCAGAGCCACGGAACAGGCCACGCCCGACATGAACGCGCATCAATTCTCGGTTGCCCGGCGCAACATGGTCGACGGCCAACTGAAGCCCAACAAGGTGATCGACCCGCGGCTGCTGAAGGTGATCGGCGGCGTGCCCCGCGAGGCCTTCGTCCCGGGTTCGCACCGTGCCGTCGCCTATATCGACGAGGAAATCCCGCTCGGCGGCGGCCGCTACCTGATGGAGCCGATGGTGCTGGCGCGGCTGCTGCAGGCGGCCGAGGTCGTTGCGTCGGAGGTCGTCCTCGATGTGGGCTGCGGGAGCGGCTATTCGGCCGCCGTCCTGTCCGAACTGGGCGCGACGGTAATCGCGCTGGAAGCCGACGCGGCGCTGGCCACGCGGGCCGGAGAGGCGCTGCGGGCCGAGGGTTTCGATGCGGTGGTGACGGTTTCCGGCCCTCTCGCCCAGGGCTACCCGAAGCACGCCCCCTACGACGTGATCCTGCTCGAAGGGCTGGTGGACGAGGTGCCGCCGGCCATTCTGGAGCAGTTGGCGGAAGGCGGCCGGTTGCTCGCCGTGGTGTCCGACGAGGGGGTCGGCAAGGCATGCCTGTTCCTGCGCCACGAGGGGCATATCGGGCGGCGGGTGCTGTTCGACGCCGCGATCCAGCGCCTGCCCGGATTCGAGCGCGCGCCCCGGTTCGCCTTCTAGGAAGCCGGCATGGCGAGACCGCTGGAACTGCAACCGTCCGAGGTGGCGGCTGAACTGGCGGCGGCCGGGGGGCCGTTCCTTCTCGATGTCCGGGAGCCCTGGGAGTTCGAGATCTGCGCCATTCCCGGTGCCGTGAACCTGCCCATGGGGACACTTCCCGGCCGACTGGGCGAGCTGCCGGAAGACCGCGACATCGTGGTCGTCTGCCACCACGGGGCGCGATCCATGCAGGTGACCGCGTTCCTGCGAGGCCGGGGCTTCGAGCGGGTGAGCAACCTCGGCGGCGGGGTGGATGCCTGGGCGCGGCAGATCGACCCGGGTATGGCAACTTATTGATGATGCTTAACGGTCCTTATACCTTCCTCGCTTCAGATCATTCGCGTCCGGAAAGGTCGGTTTTCATGCAGGTGCGTAAACTTGCGCTCGCGGGTGTGGCGATGTGGTTCGCCAGCCTCGGTGCGACCGAAGCCTGGGCGCAGTCCTTGAAGGAGGCGATGGCTCAGGCCTATCTGACCAACCCGACGCTGGCGGCCCAGCGCGCCGCCCTGCGGGCGGTGGACGAGGGCGTGCCGCAGGCCAAGGCCGGATGGCGCCCCACCGTCAACGCGGCGCTGAGCGGCGGTTTCGCCGAATCGAACCGCAGTATCGGCGTCGACCAGGACCTCAATCCGCGTTCCGCCAGCCTCACCCTGTCGCAACCCCTGTTCCGGGGCTTTCGCACCGAGGCCGAGGTGGCGAGTGCCGAGGCGCAGGTCCGCGCCCAGCGCGCGCGCCTCACCTCGAACGAGCAGACGATCCTCCTGCAGACGGTGACGGCCTATCTGGACGTGCTCCGGGACCAGGCGCTGGTCGAGCTCAACCGCAACAACGAGCAGGTCCTGCGGCGCCAGCTGCAGGCGGCGAACGACCGGTTCCGGGTGGGCGAAATCACCAGGACCGACGTGGCGCAGGCCGAATCGCGCCTGGCGGGGTCCACCTCCGATCGCGTACAGGCGGAAGGCAACCTGATTTCCTCCCGCGCCACCTTCGCGCGCGTGGTCGGGCAGATGCCGGCGACGCTGGAGACCGCGCCGGCCCTTCCGCCCCTGCCGAAGAGCGAGGACGAGGCGTCCTCCGTCGCCGCGGGCGGCCATCCGGACATCATCACGGCGCAGAGCATCGAGGAGGCCTCGCGCTACGACATCGACGTGGCCTGGGGCGCGCTGCTGCCGACCGTGACGCTGGACGCTTCAATCGCCCGGTCGATCGAGACGACGACCGAGAACCTGCGCACCACCGACAAGAGCCTGCTGGCCCGGGTCAGCATTCCGCTCTACCAGGCGGGTGCCGATCATTCGCGGGTGCGCCAGCGCAAGCAGACCAGCTCGCAGCGCCGGGTGGAGGTCGAGGATGCGCGCCGCGCCATCCAGCAGCAGGTGACGCGCTCCTGGGAGGCCTACAATACCGCCCGGGCACGCATCGTGTCCCGGCAGGAACAGGGCCGCGCCGCCCGCATCGCGCTCGACGGCGTGCAGCAGGAAGCGCTGGTCGGCTCGCGGACGACGCTGGACGTCCTGGATGCCGAGCAGGAACTGCTGAACGCGAACGTGCAGCTGGTCAGCGCGCAGCGCGACGAGCGCGTCGCGGCCTTCACGCTGGTCGCGGCGACCGGCCAGCTGACGGCGGAGCAGATGGCGCTCGGCGTCGAGCTCTATGACCCGAGCGTTCACTACAACAAGGTCAGGGATCAGTGGATCGGCCTGACGCCTGGAAACGATTGAGCGGGCGGCCAGATACGCCCTGAAGAGTTGGACGGACCATGAGCGACCCCAAGGCCAATCAAGAACCGACGATGGAGGAGATTCTCGCCTCCATCCGCCGGATCATCTCGGAAGACGGTGACGGGGCCAAGAAGGAGGCGGAGGTGCCGCCGCCCAATCTTGCGATGGATCCGCCGAAGCCCGCCGCCGTCGAGCCCCCGGCACCACCGCCGCCGCCGCCTGCTCCGCCACCTGTGGAACAGGCGATGGAGGAAGACGTCCTCGAACTGACCGAGGTGATCGCCGAGCAGGCGCCTCCGCCCCCGCCGCCGGTTCAGGCGGCGCCTCCGCCGCCGCCCCCGCCGGTCTTCGCGCCGCCGCCGCCGCCACCCGCTTCGCACCCTTACGAAGATCTGGCGCTGGTCTCGAACCCGGTCGCCTCCGAGGCCGCCTCGCGGTTCTCCGATCTGGCTTCCGCCGTCACCGCGGTGCGCGGCATGCCGGTGGGCAACGGCACCCGGACACTGGAGGACATCGTGAAGGAACTGCTCCGCCCGATGCTCAAGGATTGGCTGGATCAGAATCTCTCGACCATCGTGCACCGGATCGTCGAGCGCGAGGTAGCGAAGCTCGCCGGCCGCGTCGATGACGGCAACCGCCGCTAGCCTCTAGTTCATCTTGACCGGCGGCGCGGTTGCGCCGCCGCTGCCTTGGGATCGCATCGATGCTGGAGAAGACCTATCGACCGGAAGAGGTCGAGCAGCAGCTTTACGCCGAATGGGAGACCTCCGGGAACTTCCGCATCGGCAAGCGCGACAACCGCAAGCCCTATTCGATCGTCATTCCGCCGCCGAACGTGACCGGCAGCCTGCATATGGGGCATGCCCTAAACAACACGCTGCAGGATGTGCTGACCCGCTTCGAGCGCATGCGCGGCCGCGACGTGCTGTGGCAGCCGGGAACCGACCATGCCGGTATCGCGACGCAGATGGTGGTCGAGCGCCAGCTGGACGCGGCGGGGAAGTCGCGCCATGACCTGGGGCGCGAGGGTTTCATCAAGCGCGTCTGGGAGTGGAAGGAAGAATCGGGCGGCACCATCACCGGGCAACTGCGCCGCCTCGGCGCTTCCTGCGACTGGTCGCGCGAACGCTTCACCATGGATGACGGCCTGTCGGCGGCCGTGCGCAAAGTCTTCGTCGATCTCTACAAGGACGGGCTGATCTATCGCGACAAGCGGCTGGTCAACTGGGACCCGAAGTTCCACACCGCGATCTCGGACCTGGAAGTCGAGCAGCGCGAGATCAAGGGCTCGCTGTGGTACTTCCGCTATCCGGTCGAGGGGATGGAAGGGCGCTTCATCGTGGTGGCGACGACGCGGCCCGAGACGATGCTGGGCGACACCGGCATCGCCGTGCATCCCGACGACGAACGCTACAAGGACCTGATCGGGAAGCATGCGATCCTGCCGCTGGTGGGGCGCAGGATCCCGATCGTCGCCGACGAGCATGCCGACCCGACCACGGGATCGGGCGCGGTGAAGATCACGCCCGCACACGATTTCAACGACTTCGATGTCGGCAAGCGGCACAACCTGCCGCTGGTCAACGTCTTCGACGCCGATGCCAAGCTGAACGGCGAGGTGCCCGAGGCCTACAAGGGCCTGTCGCGCGAAGCGGGGCGGAAGAAGATCGTCGCCGACCTCGAGGCGCTGGACCTGATCGAGAAGATCGAGCCGCATACCAACATGGTCCCGCATGGCGACCGGTCGGGCGTGGTGATCGAGCCCTGGCTGACCGACCAGTGGTACGTGAACGCCGAAGTGCTGGCCCAGCCCGCCATCAAGGCGGTGGAGGAGGGGCGCATCGTCTTCGTGCCCAAGCAGTGGGAGAAGACCTTCTTCGAGTGGATGCGCAACATCCAGCCCTGGTGCATCTCGCGCCAGCTGTGGTGGGGCCATCAGATCCCGGCCTGGTACGGGCCCGACGGCAGGATCTTCGTCGAGTTGACCGAGCCCGAGGCGCTGGCCGCCTCCGAGTCGCATTACGGCAAGCCGACGGCGCTCAGGCGCGACGAGGACGTGCTCGACACCTGGTTCTCCTCGGCGCTGTGGCCGTTCTCGACGCTCGGCTGGCCCGATAAGACCAAGGAGCTCGAGCGCTACTATCCGACCGAGGTGCTGGTCACAGGCTTCGACATCATCTTCTTCTGGGTCGCCCGGATGATGATGATGGGCCTGCGCTTCATGGGCGAGGTGCCCTTCCGCACCGTCTATATCCACGCGCTGGTCCGCGACGAGCGCGGCCAGAAGATGTCGAAGTCGAAGGGCAACGTCATCGATCCGCTGGCGCTGGTGGACAAGTACGGCGCCGATGCGCTGCGCTTCACGCTCTCGGCCATGGCGGCGCCGGGGCGCGACGTGAAGCTGTCGGAGCGGCGGATCGAGGGCTATCGCAACTTCGCCACCAAGATCTGGAACGCGGCGCGCTTCTGCGAGATGAACGGCGCCAGCCTGTCAGTGCCGTTCCAGCCTGCGGATGCGACCCACGTCTTCAACCGCTGGATCCTGGGCGAACTGGCCCGGGCGACGGAGAAGGTGACCAAGGCGCTGGAAGCCTATCGCTTCGACGAGGCGGCCTCGGCCGTCTACCAGTTTCTGTGGGACGTCTATTGCGACTGGTATCTGGAGCTTGCCAAGCCGCTGCTGCTCGACGACGCGAACAAGACGCAAGCGCAGGGGACGGCGATGTTCGTCCTCTCGCGCACGCTGCGGCTGTTGCATCCCTTCATGCCTTTCGTGACCGAGGAACTGTGGCGCCGGCTCGGCCATCCCGAGACGCTGATGCTGGCCGACTGGCCCGATGCGTCCGACCTGCCGATCGATGCCGACGCGGTGGCGGAAGTCGACTGGGTCGTGCGGCTGGTCCGCGAAGTGCGCGCGGCACGCGCGGAGATGAACGTGCCCGCCTCGGTGAAGATCGATCTCCTGATGCTGGAGGGGGGGGCGGTGTCCCGCGAGCGTCTCGCGAAGCACCAGGATGCCGTTCTGCGCCTGGCGCGGCTCGAGAAGGCGGTGGTCGCGACGGCGGCGCCGAAAGGCTCGGTGCAGGTGGTGCTGGACGAGGCGACCATCGTCCTGCCGCTCGCCGGGGTCATCGATCTGGACAAGGAGGCCGCCCGCCTGGCGCGCGAGCGCGACAAGGCGACCTCCGAGGCCGACAAGATCGAGCAGCGCCTGGGCAATCCCGGCTTCGTGGAGAAGGCGGCCGAGGAAGTCGTTGAGGAGGCGCGCGAGCGGCTCGTCGAACTGCGGGAGACGGCGACCCGGCTGGGGGCGGCGCTGACGCGGCTGGCGGAATAAGTAGACTCTTGCTGGGAACTTTTCGGCCTCGGTAAAGTTCCCACGTCGGGGACAGGGAGCAGCTCCCCACAGGGGGAGATTTGCCGCAAGACCCGCCAACGCCGACAATCGCCAGCCCCGGAAGGAAGTTCGATTTCCTTGCCGGGGGCGGCGAAATGGGCGCGCTCATCGCCAGCCACGATTGGGGAACGACGCCGCTGGGCCCGGCGGACAGCTGGCCGCAGAGCCTGCGCACCGTCGTCCGCGTGATGCTGACATCGCGTTTCGCGATGTGGATGGCCTGGGGACCGGAGCTCATCTTCTTCTGCAACGACGCCTATCGTCCGACGCTCGGCATGAAGCAGCCCTGGGCCCTTGGTTCACCGGCGCGCCGCGTCTGGGCCGAGATCTGGCCCGATATCGACCCCCGCATACAAACCGTCCTGCGGACGGGACAGGCCACCTGGGACGAGGGGCTGCTGCTGTTCCTGCAACGCAGCGGCTACCCGGAGGAGACCTACCACACCTTCTCCTACAGTCCGATCCCGGACGACCAGGGCGCCATCGCGGGCATGCTGTGCGTGGTGACCGAGGAAACCGACCGGGTGCTGGCGGAGCGAAGGGTGGCGTCGCTTCAGCGTCTGGCATCCGGCTTCGGGGACTGCATCACGCAGGCCGACGTGCAGGCAGCCATCGTACGCGAGATCGGCGCCAATCAGCGCGACCTGCCGTTTACCCTGACCTACCTGTTTGACGACGCCGGCGAAGAGGCCCGGTTGATGTGCGCCACCGGAATCGCCGACACGCATCCGGCCGCGCCCGCCTGCCAGCCTGTGGACGATCCGGGGACCGTGTGGCCGGCCGGCGCAATCCACCGACAGGGCGCCTCCATCAGCATTTCCGACCTCGCGGCGCTGTTTGACGGGATCCCCACCGGCGCCTGGGACATCGCGCCCCGGGAGGCGGTGGTGGTGCCGATCGCGCGGGCGGGGCAAGGATCGCCGCTCGGTTTCCTGGTCGTGGGTGCGAATCCCTATCGGCGCCTCGACGCCGGCTACATGACCTTCATCGACCTCGTCGCGGGGCAGATCGCTTCCGCCGTCGCCGGCGCAAAGGCCTATGAGGCCGAGCGCCAGCGGGCCGAGGCGCTGGCCGAACTCGATCGCTCGAAGACCCTGTTCTTCTCCAATGTCAGCCACGAGTTCCGCACCCCCTTGACCCTGATGATGGGGCCGCTCGAGGAAGCGCTCGCCGATGCGCCGGAGCGGCTGGGCGATCACCGCTCGCATCTGCAGGTCGCCCATCGCAACGCGTTGCGGCTGCTGAAGCTGGTCAACACGCTCCTCGACTTCTCGCGCATCGAGGCCGGACGGATCGAGGCGCGCTACCAACCGACCGATATCGCGGCGCTGACGAGCGAACTGGCTTCGAATTTCCGTTCGGCCATGGACCGGGCGGGGCTGACTTTCACCGTGGAGGCGCCGCCGCTTCCCTCACCCGTCTATCTCGACCACGACATGTGGGAGAAGGTCGTCCTCAATCTGCTGTCCAATGCCTTCAAGTTCACGCTGGACGGAGAGGTGGCGGTCTTCGTCCGGGCCAGCGCCGATGGCGAGGGCGCGGAAATCGAGGTGCGCGATACCGGCACCGGCGTTCCCGAGGCGGAGTTGCCGAGGCTTTTCGAACGGTTCCACCGGGTGGAGGGCGCTGCCGGCCGAACCTTCGAAGGCAGCGGCATCGGCCTCGCTTTGGTGCAGGAACTGGTCAAGCTGCACGGCGGCCGCATTTCCGTGAGCAGCGTGAAAGGCGAGGGAAGCCGCTTCACGGTCTTCCTGCCCTTTGGACGCGCGCATCTGCCGGCGGAGCGGGTGACGACCGAGGCCGTGCAGGCGTCGACCAGCGTCAGGGCACAGGCCTATGTCGAGGAGGCGCTGCGCTGGCTGCCCGACAGTGGCGCCGGCCTGAACGACGCCATCGATCACGCCGCATACGACGCCGGGGAGGATTCCGGGACCCCGACCACCGCGGCGCCGGCTGGCTCGCGGCGCATCCTGCTCGCCGACGACAACGCGGACATGCGCGACTACGTCCGCCGTCTCCTGGTTGAGCAGGGCTACGACGTCGAGGCAGTGAGCGATGGCGCGGCGGCCCTGGAGGCGCTCGGCAGGCGGTCCTTCGACCTCGTCTTGTCCGATGTGATGATGCCGCGCCTCGACGGGTTCGGGTTGTTGAAGGCGATCAAGACGGACGAGGCGCTGCGTGAGCTGCCGGTGATCCTGCTCTCCGCGCGGGCGGGAGAGGAAGCCCGCATCGAAGGACGCGAGGCGAGGGCGGACGACTATCTCGCCAAGCCTTTCGTCACCCGCGAGCTGCTGGCCCGGGTGCGTTCCAATCTCGAAATGGCGCAGGCACGGAATCAGGTCACACAGGCATTGCGCGAGGAGGCGCGCATCCTCGAGACGTTGAACCGGGTCGGTTCGTCGGTGGCGGGCGAACTCGATCTCGAGCGCGCGGTGCAGGTCGTGACGGATGCGGGGACCGAACTCAGCGGCGCCGCCTTCGGCGCCTTCTTCTACAACGTGGTCGACGAGACGGGCGAAGCCTACACGCTCTATACGATCTCGGGCGTGCCGCGCGAGGCCTTCTCCTCCTTCCCGATGCCGCGCAAGACGGCGATCTTCCAGCCGACCTTCGACGGGACGGGGGTGCTGCGGTCGGATGACATCACCGGCGATCCGCGCTATGGCAGGAACGATCCCCATCATGGGATGCCGAAGGGGCATCTGCCCGTGCGCAGCTACCTCGCTGTGCCGGTGACGTCGCGGACAGGCGCCGCCATCGGGGGCCTCTTCTTCGGCCATCCCGAACCCGGGATCTTCACCGAGCGTTCGGAGCGGCTGGTGCTGGGCCTCGCGTCGCAGGCCGCGATCGCGATCGACAACGGCCGGCTCTACCGCGCCGCCCGCGTCAGCGAGGAGCGGCTCGCCGGCCTGAACGAAGAGTTGGAAGCCCGCGTGTTGGAGCGCACGGGCGAACTGAAGGTGGCCTATGAACAGCTGCGCCAGGAAGTGGCCGAGCGCGAGCGGGTCGAGGATGCGCTGCGGCAGGCGCAGAAGATGGAAACCATCGGCCAGTTGGCCGGCGGCGTGGCGCATGATTTCAACAACCTGCTGACCATCATCGTCGGTAATCTGGAGACGCTGCAGCGCCGCCTGAGCGCCGGCGTCGAACCGGAGACCTTGCGCCGATCAGCCGAGAATGCCTTCCGGGGCGCCAAGCGCGCCGCGGCATTGACGCAGAGCCTGCTCGCCTTCTCGCGGCGCCAGCCGCTCGATCCGAAGCCGCTCGACATCAACAAGATCGTCTCGGGCATGTCGGATCTGCTGCAGCGGACGCTCGGAGAACAGATCGCTGTGCAGACGGTGCTGGCCGGCGGGATCTGGCGCTCCTTTGCCGATCCCAACCAGCTGGAGAGCGCGATCTTGAACCTTGCCGTCAATGCCCGGGATGCGATGCCCGGCGGCGGTCGGCTCACCATCGAGACGGCGAACGTGCATCTCGACGAGGCCTACAGCGCGATGCAGTCCGAGGTTGCGCCCGGCCAGTACGCCGTGGTTGCCGTGACCGATTCCGGAACGGGAATGAGCAAGGACGTGATGACGCGGGCCTTCGATCCCTTCTTCACCACGAAGGATACGGGTCATGGCACCGGGCTCGGCCTGTCCCAGGTCTATGGTTTCGTCAAACAGTCCGGCGGACATGTGAAGCTCTACAGCGAGGCCGGGCAGGGCACGACCGTGAAGATCTACCTGCCGCGCCTGCTGAGCATTGGTCGCGAGGAGGAAGCAGACGCGCAGGAGAGCGTGGCGCCGCGCGGGCTCGGGTCGGAACTCGTCCTGGTCGTCGAGGACGACGACGATGTCCGGACCCATTCGACCGAGATCCTGCGCGAACTGGGCTACAACGTCATGGAGGCGGCAAACGGGGCGGTCGCTCTGGCCATCCTGGAACGGAACCCGCAGATCAAGTTGCTTTTCACCGATGTCGGACTGCCCGGCGGCATGAACGGCCGCCAGCTGGCCGATGCCGCACGCGCGCGCTTTCCGCGCCTGAAGGTGCTTTTCACCACCGGTTATGCGAAGAACGCGATCGTGCATGACGGCAGGCTGGACCCCGGGGTTCAGCTGATCACGAAGCCCTTCGTCTACGACGCTCTGGCTGCCAAGGTTCGCGACATGCTCGATCTAGACGATAGTCCCAAACATGTCCTGGTGGTCGAGGACGAGGCGCTGGTCCGGATGCTGACTGTCGACGAGTTGCTCGACCTCGGGTTTCAGGTCGAGGAGGCGGGCAACGCCACCGAGGCGCTGAACAAGATGCGCATCGCCGCCGGCCGGATCGACGCGGTCATCGTCGATGTCGGCTTGCCGGACCGCAAGGGTGACGATCTGGCGCGCGAACTGCGCTGCATGTACGTCGATCTGCCGGTGGTGATCGCCACCGGCTATGGCGTGGAGAACTTCCGCGCCGCCTTTGCCGAAGACCGGATGGTGCGCTTCGTGACCAAGCCCTACGAAACGTCGGCGCTGGCGGCGGCGCTCAGTGAAGTGGGCGTGACGGCGCCGCCGAAAGAGTGAGAGCCGCCGCCTCAGGCCGCCGGCTGCAGAACGCCCTTCTCCGCCATCAGCTGTTCCAGCTCGCCCGTTTCATACATCTCGCGGACGATGTCGCAGCCGCCGACGAACTCGCCCTTCACGTATAGCTGGGGAATGGTCGGCCAGTCGGCGAATTCCTTGATACCCTGGCGCAGGCCGGGGTCCTGCAACACGTCGATGCCTTTGAACTTCACGCCGACGTGGGAGAGGATCTGCACCACGGTGGCCGAGAAGCCGCACTGAGGAAATACCGGCGTCCCCTTCATGTAGAGCACGACGGGATTGTCGGTGATGTCCTGGCGGATGCGGTCGTGAACGGGATTGCTCATCTGCGGTTCTCCTGGACGTCGTTCTATTCTGCCGGCGCCGAAGTCTGCAGGGCAAGGGCATGCAGAACCCCGCCCATGTTCCCCTTCAACGCCTTGTAGACGAGTTGGTGCTGCTGCACCCGGCTCTTGCCCTTGAAGGCGCTCGAGACGATGTGGGCGGCGTAGTGATCGCCGTCGCCCCGCAGGTCCTGGATGGAGACCTGAGCGTCGGGGAACGCTGCCTTGATCATGCGCTCGATATCTTCGGCCGCCATCGCCATCGGTCGTCTCAGCCTTCCATGTAGCGGGGCAGCCAGCCTTCATGCGCGGTTTGAAGCTCGCGCAAGGATATGGCGCGGCTGCCGCCGAAGGTCAACGCGTCGCCGCCGACTTTTCCGAGCGGGAAGGCCGGCACGCCCGAGGTCCTGGCTGCCGCGAGGATGGTCTCGGCCGCTTCCGGCGCCGCGGCGAGAACATAGCGCCCCTGGTCCTCGCCGAAGGCGATGGCATGCGCCGGGCCGGACGGCAGGGAAATGCCGGCGCCGCGCTTGGCCGCCAGGCACATCTCGGCCACCGCCACCAGAAGGCCACCGTCGGAAATGTCGTGGCAGGCGGTGACGTGGCCGGCCAGGATCTGGCCGCGAACGAAGTCGCCGTTGCGGCGCTCGACCGCGAGATCAACCGGCGGCGGCGGGCCGTCCTCGCGGCCGAGCAGCTCGCGCAGGTAGATCGACTGACCCAGATGGCCTCGGGTCTCGCCGATCAGGATCAGCACCTCGCCATCGGCCTTCGGCGCCACCTTCACGGCCTTGGACAGATCCTGGATCAGGCCGACACCGCCGATCGCCGGGGTGGGCAGCACGCCCTGGCCCTGGGTCTCGTTGTAGAGCGAGACGTTGCCGGAAACGACCGGGTAGTCGAGCGCCAGGCAGGCCTTGCGCATGCCTTCGATGCAGCCGGCGAACTGGCCCATGATTTCGGGACGTTCGGGATTGCCGAAGTTCATGCAGTCGGTGACGGCCAGCGGCAGCGCGCCGGTGGCGGTGATGTTGCGCCAGGTCTCGACCACCGCCTGGGTGCCGCCCATCTCGGGATCGGCCTTGCAGTAGCGCGGCGTGCAGTCGGTAGTGACGGCGACGGCCTTCTGCGTCCCGTGTACGCGCACCAGTGCAGCGTCACCGCCCGGCTGGATCAGGGTGTCGCCCATGACGGTATGGTCGTACTGCCGCCAGATCCAGCGGCGCGAGCAGAGGTCGGGCGAGCCGATCAGGTGCAGCAGGGCGTCCGCCGTGTCGCCCGCGGGTGCGACATCGCCCAGGGCGGCCGGCGGGACGGTCATCCTGACCGGCCGGTCGTAGGAAGGGGCGTTGCTGGCGAGGGGGGCGACCGGCAGGTCGGCGGCGATGGCGCCGTCCTTCTTCAGGATCATGCGGCCGGTGTCGGTGACCCGGCCGATGACGGCGAAGTCGAGTTCCCACTTCTCGAAGATCAGCCGCGCCACGTCCTCTCGGCCGGGCTTCAGGATCATCAGCATGCGCTCCTGGCTCTCTGAGAGCATGAGTTCGTAGGCGGTCATCTTCGGCTCGCGGGCCGGCACCTGGTCGAGGTCGAGCTCAATGCCGACGCCGCCCTTGGATGCCATTTCGAAGGAAGACGAGGTGAGGCCGGCCGCTCCCATGTCCTGGATGGCGACGATGGCGTCGCTCTCCATCAGCTCCAGGCAGGCTTCGATCAGGAGCTTCTCGACGAAGGGGTCACCGACCTGGACGGTGGGGCGCTTTTCCTCGGACTTGTCGTCGAATTCGGCCGAGGCCATGACGGCGCCGTGGATGCCGTCGCGTCCGGTCTTGGAGCCGACATAGACCACCGGATTGCCGATGCCGGCGGCGGCCGAATAGAAGATCTTGTCGGTGCGGGCGAGGCCCACCGTCATCGCATTGACGAGGATGTTGCCGTTGTAGGAGGGGTGGAAGGTGCACTCCCCCCCCACCGTCGGCACACCGACGCAGTTGCCGTAGCCGCCGATGCCCCTGACCACGCCGTTCACCAGGGTGCGGGTCTTCGGGTGCTTCGGATCGCCGAAGCGCAGCGCGTTCAAGTTGGCGATCGGCCGCGCGCCCATGGTGAAGACATCGCGCAGGATGCCGCCAACCCCGGTCGCCGCCCCTTGGTAGGGTTCGATGAAACTCGGATGGTTGTGGCTTTCCATCTTAAAGATGATCGCCTGGCCGTCGCCGATGTCGATCACGCCGGCATTCTCGCCCGGGCCGCAGATCACCCAGGGTGCCTCGGTGGGGAGCTGGCGCAGCCACTTCTTCGATGACTTGTAGGAGCAGTGCTCGCTCCACATGGCGCCGAAGATGCCGAGTTCGACCAGGTTCGGGGTGCGGCCCAGAATTTCGACGACGCGCTTGAACTCGTCTTGGGTGAGACCGTGCGCGGCGACGACCTCGGGGGAAAGGTTCACGACAGGGCCTCGACCAGGGAATCCAGGATGAGCTTGCCGTCGGTGCCGCCCAGCGCCGGATCGGCGAGGCGCTCGGGATGCGGCATCATGCCGAGGACGGTGCGTTCGGCATTGAAGATGCCGGCGATGTTGCGGGCGGCGCCGTTCGGATTGGCTTCGGCCACGACACGGCCGTCCGGCGTGCAGTAACGCATGGCGACGAGCCCGTCACCCTCGAGACGATCGAGCGTCTCGGCATCCGCGATATAGTTTCCGTCGGCATGGGCGATCGGGATGCGCAGCACTTGGCCTGGCCGGCATTTGGCGGTGAATTCCGTCTGATTGGTCTCGACCTTCAGGTCGACTTCGGCGCAGACGAACTTCAGGTGTGAATTCTGGATGAGCGCGCCAGGGAGAAGGCCGACTTCGGTGGCGACCTGGAAACCGTTGCAGATGGCGAGCACCCGGGTGCCCTTTTTCGCCCGCGCCACCACCTCGCGCATGGCCGGGGAATGGGCGGCCATGGCGCCGCAGCGCAGGTAGTCGCCATAGGAGAAGCCGCCCGGCAGCACGATCAGATCAACCTTTGGGAAGTCGGCATCGCGATGCCACACCATATGGGGCTCATGCCCCATGCTGCTGGTCAGGGCGACCTTGGCGTCGCGGTCGCAGTTGGAGCCGGGAAAGACGATCACGGCGGCTTGCATGGCCGTTCGCTCCGCTGGGGTCGGGGGGTGGACAGGGGCGGAACCTAGCCGAAGAGGGCGGATTCGGGAAGGCTTGCCGCGGCCCCGAGGATGCGGCACCGTCTCTCCATGACCCAGGAAACTCACGAGCATTCGCCCGACCTTCACCATGACCACGATCATTCCGACGTGCCGGCGGCGCTGGCGCTCAGGGTGAAGGCGCTGGAGTCGCTTCTGGTCGAGAAGGGGCTCGTCGATCCCGCCGCCCTCGACTACCTGATCGACCTCTACGAGACCAAGATCGGTCCCCGCAACGGCGCCCGGGTCGTCGCCCGCGCCTGGACCGATCCCGCCTACAAGAAGCGCCTGCTCGAGAAGGGCGGAAACGCCATCAGGGAACTCGGCTACGAGGGACGGCAGGGCGAGGACATCGTCGTCGTCGAGAACACACCGGGCGTCCACAACGTCGTCGTCTGCACGCTCTGCTCCTGCTACCCCTGGCCGGTGCTGGGCCTCCCCCCCGTCTGGTACAAGGCGGCGCCCTATCGCTCGCGGGTGGTGATCGACCCGCGGGGCGTGCTGGCGGAGTTCGGCGTCAGCCTGCCCGAGGCGACCGAGGTGCGGGTCTGGGACAGCACCTCGGAGGTCCGCTACATGGTGCTGCCCGAGCGTCCGGCGGGCAGCGAGGGGATGAGCGAGGAGGCGCTGGCCGATCTCGTCACCCGCGATTGCATGATCGGCACCGGCCTCGCGAGGGCGCCGAAATGAACGGCGCGCATGACATGGGCGGCATGCAGGGCTTCGGCCCGGTGAACCCGGAGACGGACGAACCGGTCTTCCATGCGGAATGGGAGCGCCGCGCCTTCGCCATCACCCTGGCGGCCGGGTCCCTCGGCAAGTGGAACATCGACCAGTCGCGCTATGCCCGCGAGAAGCAGCCGCCGGCCGAGTATCTCGCCACCAGTTATTACGAGCACTGGCTCTATGGGCTGGAACGCCTGCTGGTCGAGCGCGGCCTGCTGACGGCCGAGGAACTGAAGAGCGGCAAGGCGGCCGGACCGGCGCCGGTGGCGGCGGTCGGTGTCGAGCGCATGGGCGAGATCATCAGGAAGGGCGGGGCGCATCGCATCGCCTCCGACCAGCCGGCGCAGTTCAAGCCGGGACAGAAAGTGCGGGTGAGGAACCATCACCCGATCGGCCATACCCGCGCGCCGCGCTATGTGCGGGGCCGCGAGGGGGTGATCGACCGCGACCACGGCGTCTTCGTCTTCGCCGATACCAGCGGATCGGACAAGGGGCCGAAGCCGCAGCACTGCTACGTGGTCCGGTTCGGCGCGCAGGACCTGTGGGGGCCGGAGGCGAACCCGCGCGACGTGCTGCTGATCGACCTGTGGGACGACCACCTGGACGCGGTGTGAGCGCCGGCCCCGACCTCGCCGCCCTGCCGGCCATCCCGCGCGATGCCGAGGGCCCGGTGTTTCGCGAGCCGTGGGAGGCGCAGGCTTTCGCGCTGGCGGTGAAGCTGCACGAGACGGGTCTTTTCACCTGGGCCGAATGGGCGGCGACGCTGGCGCAGGCGATCGACACCGCCCAGGCCGAAGGCGATCCCGACCTCGGCGACACCTACTATCATCACTGGATGGCCGCCCTGGAGCGCCTGGTGACGGCGAAGGGCGTCCTCACCACCGCGGCGCTGGACCGGCGCACCCATGCCTGGGAACACGCCTATCTGCGCACACCGCATGGACAACCGGTCGACCTGATGCCGGAGGACGAGCATCCATGAAGCTCCTGCGCATCGCGCTCGCGCTGGCATTGTCGGCCATCGCGCTGCCCGCCCGCGCGGCCGACCTCATGCCGCTGTTCGATGCGCATATGCACTACAACTGGGAGCCGACCCCGCGCTATTCGCTGCCGGAGATCCTGGCGCTGTTCAAGGCATCGGGCGTCACCGGCGTGCTGGCGACCAGCCGCCCGAACGACGGCACCCGCGCCCTCGTCGACGCGAAGCCGGAGGGCCTGTGGGTGGTGCCCTTCATCCGCCCCTACAACGTCCGCGCCGATATCGGCACCTGGTTCAACGACCAGCGGACCATCCGGCTGATCCGGACGGAGTTCGAGCGCGGCTACTACCGCGGCATCGGCGAATTCCACATCTACGGCCAATCGGCCGCGACGGACTGGGTGAAGGAGATCGTCGGCTTCGCCGCCGAGAAGGGTCTGTTCCTGCATGCCCATGCCGATGACGAAGCGGTCGAGATCCTGTTCGGCCACGATGCCCGGACCCGGATGATCTGGGCCCATACCGGCTTCTCGACCGCGCCCGAGAAGGTGGCGGCCTATCTGCAGCGCTGGCCGGACCTGTGGTGCGAGTTGTCCTATCGCAGCGGCATCACCGAGGGCGGCAGGCTGACGGCGGAATGGCGGGCGCTGTTCGAGCGCTTCCCGGGCCGCTTCCTGCTGGGCTCCGACACCTGGACCAACGGGCGCTGGGAAAGCTATGCCGAGATCATGGCGGGCTATCGCGTCTGGCTGGAACAGCTGCCCCGACCGATCGCCGAGCAGATCGCCTTCCGAACCGCCGAAAAACTGTTCCGATGACCGAAGCCGAGATCCTGGACCGGGACGGAGTCCGGCTGCGGCTGCGCCGCTGGGCGACGGCGGGGCCGCCCAGGGCTGTCGTTCAGATCGCGCATGGAATGGGAGAGCATTCCGGCCGCTACGACCGCTTCGCCCGAGCCCTCGTCGCGGCGGGCTTCGCCGTCATCGCCCATGACCACCGCGGCCATGGCGAAACGGCGACGCATCCCGAAGAACGTGGCTTCTTCGCCGAACGGGACGGCTGGGTCACCGTGCTGGCCGATCTCGACGCGGTGCAGGCCGTGGGGCGGTCCTTGTGGCCGGGCGTCCCGGTGTTCCTGTTCGGCCATTCCATGGGGTCGTTCATGGTGCAGGACCTGGTGAGCAGGTCCGGGATCGATCTCGCCGGTGCCGTCCTCAGCGGTTCCGACGGAAGCCGTCCGCCGCCGGGCGCGCGGTCGCTGGCGGCCTTCGAGCGCTGGCGGCTGGGGCCGCGGGGGCGGAGCGGGCTCATCCACGCGCTGGCATTCGGCGCCTTCGGCAGGAAGATTCCCGGCCGGCGCACCGAATTCGACTGGCTGTCGCGCGACCCGGCGGAGGTGGACGCCTATGCCGCCGATCCGCTTTGCGGCTTCGTCGCGACGGTGCAGCTGTGGGTCGATCTGCTGGGCGCGCTCGTGCGCCTTGGCGACGATACCCACAGGGCCCGGGTGCCGAAGGGGCTGCCGATCCTGTCCATCGCCGGCACCGCCGACCCGGTGTCGAACGGCGGCAAGGGCATCGGGCCGCTGGTGGAGGCCTATCGGCGCGCCGGCCTCGCCGACGTGACCGACCGGCGCTACGAGGGCGCCCGGCACGAATTGCTGAACGAGACCAACCGCGAGGAAGTCACGGCGGATGTCGTCGCGTGGCTGGATGCGAGGCTGCAGCGCCTGCGATAGCGTTCGCGGTGCGCTGCCGGGCCCGCCGCGAATACCCGGCGAATATTCCGTTCGTTCAACCTTTACCCGATACTGACAAGCTACAGGGGGTGCCCGACGTGCGGGCATGGCAGGGAGCGAAGCTTGGCGGAACTTGCGGCCTGGGGCCCATTCGATGGCTGAGACTCAGCCGGGGTTCGACGAGGGCGACCTCTTCGAGCGGCATCCGCTGCCCATGTGGGTGACGGATGCGCAGTCGGGACGAATGGCCGCGGTCAATGCGGCAGCCGTCGCGCGCTACGGCTATTCCCGTGAAGAGTTCCTCCAAGGGCGGCCCGGCTTCCTCGTAGAGCCGGGCGCCGGGCCGGTCCGGCATCGCTGCCGCAGCGGGGAACTGATCGCCGTCGAGATCACCGAAAGGGAGATCCGCTTCGCCGACCGGCCGGCGGTGCTGGTGATGGCGCTGGACATATCGGACAGGATCGCCGGGCAGGGCGCGCTCGACCGGGCGGAGCGGCTTCTGCGCATGGCCGGCCGCGTCGCCAAGCTGGGCGGCTGGATCTTCGACCCGCTTGCGCGCCGGGTCGAGATGTCGGACGAGGTTTGTGCCGTCCACGGGATTCCGCCCGGAAGCACACCCGACCTCGAGGCGGCGATCGCGTTCTATGCCCCCGAGCATCGCGATACGGTCCGGGCGGCGGTGGAGGAATGCCTGGGTGAAGGCAGAGCCTACGACATCGAGGTGGAACTGCTGAGCGCCCAGGGTAATCGCATCTGGGTCAGGGCCATCGGCGAGGCGGTGCGCGACCAAGAGGGCGCGATCACCTGCATCCAAGGCGCGTTCCAGGACATCACGGAGAGAAAGGAGCAGGAACACGTCCTGCTGCAGAACCGGCAGCGCATCCGCCAGCTTGCGGACGCGATGCCGCAGATCGTCTGGGTCGCGGACGCGAAGGGCCGGATCGATTTCGCCAACCGCGCCTATTACGACTATGTGGGTCTTCCCTATGGCGAACCGCCGGGCCCGGGCTGGCTGAGCGGGGTACATCCCGAGGACCTGCCCCGCGGCATGGACCTGTGGCGGGAGTCGATGGATACGGGAAATCCCTATTCCGTCGAGCTGCGCCTGCGCGGCGGAGCCGAGGGCGGCTATCGCTGGTTCATGTCCAACGCGCGGGCGGTTCGCGACGAGACCGGCAGGATCGTGCGGTGGTTCGGCGCCAGCGCCGATATCCATGAGCGCAAGCTGGCCGAGGAGGGCCTGCGCGAAGGCGAAGCACGGCTGCGCGCGATCTTCGCCAGCGAGCCGGAATGCGTGAAAGTGGTTTCCGCGGACGGACGGCTGCTGGAGATGAATCCCGCGGGCCTCGCCATGATGGAGGTGGAGGACGCGAAGCAGGTGATCGGCCTGCCGATCGCGGAGGCCGTGCATCCCGAGGACCGCGCCACCTTCGAGGCACTGCATGCCCGAGCGATCGCCGGCAGCGCGGGGCATGCGCAATTCCGGATCCGCGGCTTCAAGGGCGGGGAGCTTTGGGTCGAATCGCACGCCACGCCGATGCGCGAGGTGGACGGGTCCGTGGCCTCGGTGCTGAGCATCACCCGCGACATTACGGACCGGCGGCAGGTCGAGTTGGCGCAACGCCTGCACGCCTCGGAATCCCGTGTCCTCGAGCTGATCTCGACTGGTGCGCCGCTTTCGGACGTACTTGACGAGATCGTGGGGGTCGTCGAGGCGGTGCTGCCGGGGGCGATCGGGTCCATCGTCCTTCTCGATGCCGATGGGCGGCGAATCAGGAACGGCGCGGCGCCACGTCTGCCGGCGGCGTACGTCCAGGCGCTCGACGGATTGCCGATCGGGCCGACGGCGGGCAGCTGCGGCACGGCAATGCATTTCCGCCGGCAGGTGATCGTCAGCGATATCGAATCCGATCCGCTATGGGACGACTATCGCGCGCTGGCGCGCGGCCACGGATTGCGCGCTTGCTGGTCGACGCCGATCATCGGCGGGGGCGGCGACGTGCTGGCGAGTTTCGCGCTCTACTACCTCGAGCCGCGCGCACCCACCGGCTCGGACCAGGACATCATCGATCGTGCCGTCCATCTGGTTCGCGTCGCCCTGGAACGCACCCGCGCAGCCATGGCGTTGCGGGACAGCGAAGAGCGGTTCCGGCAGCTGGCCGAGAACATCGCCGAGACCTTCTGGATGGTCGATGTGGCGGCGAACCGCTTCCTCTATGTCAGCCCGGCCTATGAGACGATCTGGGGCCGCCCGGTCGCCGAGCTCTATCTCGATCCGACCTTGTGGATGGAGGCCGTGCACCCCGCCGACCTCCCGAAAGTACGAGCGGCAGTCCTGCGGCGCGAGACCGGCGGCTACAACGTAGAATACCGGATCACGCGGCCGGACGGGGAAGTGCGCTGGGTGGCCGACCGCGGTTTTCCCATTCGCGACGCCGCCGGAACGGTCTTCCGCATCGCGGGATCGGCGCGCGACGTGACGCAACGCAAGGGGGCCGAGCAGAGACTGCGCGAAAGCGAGGCGCGCTTTCACGCCGCCGCACAGGCGATCGCCGACGTCTTGTGGGACTGGGACCTGGCGGCCGATCGGCTGTGGTGGAGCGAGAGCTTCGAGACGGTGTTCGGCTATCCGGCGGAGGAACTGGCGCCCGGACCGGAATCCTGGACGTCGCGCATCCATCCCGAAGACCGGGAGCGGGTCGAGACCGGCATCCGCAAGGCGATCGCGGAGAAGCGTGCGCAGTGGAGCGACACCTATCGCTTCATGCACAAGGACGGGCGCATCCGCTACGTGGAGGATCGCGGCCGGCTGATCCTGGACGAGGACGGCCAGGCCGTGCGCCTGGTGGGGGGCGTGCGCGACGTGTCGGCGGAGCGCGAGGCGGAGGAGCGGGTGACGGACCTGCGCCAGCGCCTGGAGACGCTGATCAGCGAGGCCAAGATCGGCATCCTGGTGCATCAGGATTTCAAACCGGTGCTGGCGAACGAGGAACTGGCCCGGATGCTGGGCTATGGCAATGCCGCGGAGATCCTCGCGCTGGACGACAGCCGGCTGCTCTTCGCCCCGGAGGAGCGTGAGCGGATGGGCGAGTACAACCGGCTGCGCAAGGTCTCGCGCGACGTCGCGCCCGGCTTCTATTCGGTCAAGGGACTCCGGCGCGACGGTTCGGTCGTCATCATGGAGAACCGTGCCTTCCCGATCAGCTGGGGCGGCCGCATGTCCGTCTGTGGCATGCTGGTCGATGTGACCGGCCGGATCGAGTTGGAGGAGCGGCTGCGACAAGCCCAGCGGCTGGAGGCGGTCGGCCAGCTGACCGGCGGCGTCGCGCATGATTTCAACAACCTGCTGACCGTGATCCTCGGCAATGCCGAACTGCTGGTCGAGAGCCTGCCTGCCGACGATGCGCTCCGTCAGTTGGCCGATACCACGCGAAAGGCGGCCGAGCGGGGCGCCGATCTCACGAACCGGCTGCTCGCCTTCTCCCGGCGGCAGGCACTGGATCCGAAGCCGACCGATGTCGGCAAGCTGACGGCGGGGATGGACACGCTGCTGCGGCGAACCCTGGGCGGGCATGTGGAGATCGAACTGGTCCGCGGCGGCGGATTGTGGCGCGCCTTCGTCGACCCGCCGCAACTGGAGAACGCGATCCTCAACCTGTGTATCAATGCCCGCGACGCGATGCCGGATGGGGGGCGCCTCACCATCGAACTGATCAATGCCCATCTGGACCAGTCCTATGCCGATTGGAACGAGGAGGTGACGCCGGGTCAATACGTGCTGGTGGCGATTTCCGATACCGGGGAGGGCATGACGCCGGAGGTGATGGCGCGTGCCTTCGAGCCGTTCTTCACCACCAAGGAGGTCGGCAAAGGCAGCGGCCTCGGCCTCAGCATGGTGTTCGGCTTCGCCAAGCAGTCGAACGGGCATGTTAAGGTCTATTCCGAGCCGGGGCTGGGCACGACGGTGCGGCTCTACCTGCCGCGCGCGCGGGGCGAGGAGGCGGATCGCGAGAAAGCCCCCGCGGTGTCGATCGACGGCGGGGCTGAGAGGATCCTGCTGGTCGAGGACGACGACCTGGTACGCGAGCACGTGACGGAACAGCTGCGTTCGCTGGGCTATCGCGTCGTGTCGGTGAGCAACGGACCGGCCGCGCTGGAGATCCTGCGCGCGGCGGACGACTTCGACCTTCTGTTCACCGATGTCGTGATGCCCGGCGGCATGAGCGGGCGCCAGCTGGCCGACGCGGTGCGGCCGCTCAGGCCCGATCTTCCGGTGCTGTTCACCTCCGGCTACACCGAAAACGCGGTGGTGCATCACGGTCGGCTGGACGCGGGGGTGAACCTGCTGAACAAGCCGTACCGCCGGCAGGACCTAGCGCGAAGGGTGCGGCAGGTGCTGGGCAAACCCGATCCGGGCTAGCGCATTCGCCCCCGCCGCGGCTCCTGGTCGAAGACGGCGCGGGACGCTTGACGGAACCGGATGGCCGCCCGCGGCTTCCGGGCATGAGGACGGTTTGGAGGGCGGAGCATGACCTACGACCTGTGGTACTGGGATGGAATTCCGGGACGTGGCGAGTTTGTCCGTCTCGCCCTCGAAGCCGGCGGCATCCCCTATCGCGAGTGTGCGCGCGAAGCGGGACAGGCGAGTGGCCTGGCCACCGACTGGCAGAAGGCGCGCGACGATCCCCCCTTCGCGCCGCCCTATCTGGTCGCCGACGGCATGACGATCGCGCAGACCGCCAACATCCTCCACTTCCTGGGCGAGCGGCACGGCCTGGCGCCGGCGGACATGGCCGGCAGGATCTGGGTCAATCAGCTTCAGCTGACCATCGCCGATGCCGTGGCCGAAGCGCACGACGTCCATCATCCGATCGCCGCCGGCCTCTATTACGAGGACCAGAAACCAGAGGCCGCCCGCCGCGCCCTGTCGTTCCGCGACGAGCGGATGCCGCGTTTCCTCGGATATTTCGAAGGCATCCTGGAGCGCCGGGGCAAATGGCTTGCCGGCGGGAAGCGTTGGACCTACGCCGATCTTTCCGCCTTCCAACTGCTCGAGGGGCTGGATTTCGCCTTTCCCAGGCGCATGCGGACGCTGCGGCCGACGATCCCGCGGCTGCGCCGGCTGCAGGCGGCCGTGCGCAAGCTGGATGCGCTGAAGGGCTACCTGGCGAGCGAGCGGCGGCTTGCCTTCGGCGACGGCATTTTCCGCCACTACCCCGAGCTCGATGGGCCGTGAGGCATGGTCAGGCGGGCAATCTCCGCACCGTGTGCTTCCATGGATCGAGGGTGGCGACGCCGGCCACGGCAAAGTCGCCGGTGTTCCGCGTGACGACGCAGAGCCCATGGACGGCGGCGGTAGCGGCGATGAAGAGGTCCGGCTGGGAGAAGGTGTGATTCCGGGCCTTGCCGCGCGCGACCATTCTGCGCCAGGTCAAAATGACCGTTTCGTCGACTTCCAGGATGCGGCCGGCGAACCAAGGCCGCAGCCGGGCGTCGAGCCAGGCTTCGAGTTCGACGCGGAACGGATCGTCCGCGGGGACGCGTTCGATACCGAACCGAATCTCCGCGAGGGTGATCCGACTGAGATACAGCGCTTCCGGCGACTGCGCGTTCGACCACGTCCGAACGTGAGGATCGCAGTGCGGCTTGCGCAGCTCGGAGATCACGTTCGTATCGAGGAGCCAGCCGCTCACAAAGTGAAATCGCGGATGGGTGAGCGGACGCCTTCCTCGCCGAACTCGAGGTCGCGCAACGGAGACTGAGAGAGCAGCGCGTGCAACGTCGGGCGATCGTCCAGGGCGGAAAGCCGCGAATATTCCGCCGCCGACAGCACTACGACCGCTTCCTTGCCATGCACCGTGACATGCTGTGGTCCATCGCTTTGCGCGGCACGAACGACCTCGCTGAACTGCGCCTTGGCGTCCTGAAGTTTCCAGCGCCCACCGGACGAAGCATAGGAAGATTCGGATTCCGACAGTGAGCGGCGAGGCATCGGCAATCTCCAGAAGGCCCCCAAAACTACAAATTCTGATCAGAAGAGTCCATTCTGATCAGAATTTGTCCGGCGCTGCCGCTCAACCCCTGAGCGTCGCGCCGGTCGCCTTGGCGACGCCGGCGATCACCTTCTTGGCGACCGCCTCGATCTCCACCTCGGTCAGCGTGCGGTCCTTGGGTTCCAGGCGCATCGACACGGCGACCGATTTCTTGCCCTCCGGCACGCCGGCGCCTTCGTAGAGATCGAAGACGGCGGCATCGGCGATCAGGGCGCGATCGGCGGAACGGATCGCGCGCACCACGTCGGCCGCGGGGGTGGCGCGGTCGACGACGAAGGCGAAATCGCGTTCCACCGCCGGGAAGTCGGAGGCGGCGAGCGGCGGCTTCGCCTTGCCGGCCTTCTGCCGGGGCAGGGGCAGGGCGTCCAGATAGACCTCGAAACCGACGAGCGGCCCCTTCACGTCGAGCGCCGCCAGCACGGCCGGGTGGATCTCGCCGAAGCGGGCGAGCAGCACCTTCGGCCCCATCTTCACCGAACCGGAGCGGCCGGGATGATACCAGGCGGGCGCCTCGGCCACGGCCTGCAGCGTGTCCACGGCGATGCCGAGCTGGGCGAGCAGTCCGAGCGCATCGGCCTTGGCGTCGAAGACGTCGACCGGCCGCGGGCGGTCGTTCCAATGCCGCGGGCCGCTGTTGCCCTGGCGGATGCCGCTCGCCGCCATGCGCTGGCCGGCGGGCGTGTCGTCGCCGTATTCGGGGCCGACCTCGAACAGCGCGATCTGTTCGGCGCCGCGGTCGAGATTGCGCCCCGCCGCGGCGATCAGTGCCGGCAGGATGGAGGGGCGCATGGCGTCGAGGTCGGCCGAGATCGGGTTGGCCAGCAGCAGGTCGGGCCCACCGCCGCCGAAGGCCTCGGCATGGGCGCGGGCGACGAAGGAATAGGTCACCGCCTCGACCAGGCCCCTGGCCGCGAGGGCGCGCCGGGCGATGCGCACGCGGCGCTGGCCGAGCGTCACCGCCGGCTGGGCGACGACGGGACGGCGGGGCAGGGGCACGGCGGGGATGGCGTCGTAGCTCGCCACCCGCAGCACTTCCTCCACCAGGTCGGCCTCGCCCTCCACGTCCGGGCGCCAGGACGGCGGCACCACATCGAGGCCGCCGTCGCGATGCGTGGCGTGGAAGCCCAGCTTCTCGAGCGTCTTGTGCTGTTCGATCAGCGGCAGATCGAGGCCGCCCAGATCGGCGACGCGGGTGGGGCGGAGATAGAAGCTCCGCCGCCAGTCCGGCACCGCGCCCGCGACGACGGTGTGGCTCGGCTCGCCGCCGCAGAGGTTCAGGATCAGGCGGGTGGCGATTTCCATGCCCGGCGCGCAGAACTCCGGGTCGACGCCGCGTTCGAAGCGATAGCGGGCATCCGAATTCACGTTCAGCCGGCGTCCGGTGCGCGCGGTGCGGACCGGATCGAAGAGGGCCGCCTCGATGAAGACGTCGACCGTGTCCGGCGTGCAGCCGGAATGCTCGCCGCCCATGACGCCGCCCAGGCTCTCCGGGCCGGCATCGTCGGCGATGACGCAGATCTCCTCGTCGACGGCGTAGGTCTTGCCGTCGAGCGCCAGCAGGCTCTCGCCTTTGCTGCCGAAGCGGGCGCGGATATCGCCCTTCACCTTGGCGGCATCGAAGACGTGCAGCGGGCGGCCGAGGTCGTAGGTGACGAGGTTGGTGATGTCGACCAGGACCGAGATGGGCCGCAGGCCGATGGCGCGAAGCTTCTTCTGCAGCCAGTCGGGACTCGGGCCGTTCTTCACACCCCGGATTGTGCGGCCGATGAAGAGCGGGCAGGGGGCGGTGTCGCCGCCGGGGAAGTCGAGATGCACCCGGATCGGGCTGTCGAAGCTGCCCGGCACGGCGGTGGTGTCGAGCGGCTTCAGCGTGCCGAGGCCCTTCGCCGCCAGGTCGCGGGCGATGCCGCGGACGCCCAGGCAATCGGGACGATTGGGGGTGAGCTTGATCTCGATCACCGGATCGTCGAGGCCCATCACGGCGGCAAAGGGCTGGCCCACGGGGGCATCGGCGGGAAGGTCGATGATGCCCTCATGCTCGTCCGACAGGCCCATCTCGCGCGACGAGCAGAGCATGCCGTTGGAATCGACGCCGCGGATGGCGGAGGACTTCAACTCGATGCCGGTGCCGGGGATGCGAAGACCCGAGCGGGCGAAGACGCCCTTCATGCCGGCGCGGGCGTTGGGCGCCCCGCAGACCACCTGCACCGGATCGCCGGCGCCGATATCGACGTGGCAGACGCGCAGGCGATCGGCGTTCGGATGCTGCTCGGCCTTCACCACATGGCCGACGACGAAGTCGGAGAGTGCCGCGGCCGGGTCGGTGATGCCTTCCACTTCCAGGCCGAGGCCGGTCAGCGCATCGGCGATGGCGGCGAGCGGCGCCGTGGTCTCGATATGCTCCTTGAGCCAGGAGAGAGTGAATTTCATCGGCTGAGTCCCCCGCCGAGCGTGGGCAGGTCGAGCGCCGCGAAGCCGTAGTGGCGCAGCCAGCGCAGGTCGGCGTCGAAGAAGGCGCGAAGATCGGGGATGCCGTATTTCAGCATGGCGATGCGGTCGATGCCCATACCCCAGGCGAAGCCCTGCCACTGGTCGGGATCGATGCCGACGGCCTGCAGCACCTTGGGGTGCACCATGCCGCAGCCCAGGATCTCGAGCCAGTCCTCGCCCTCGCCGATCCTGATTTGCCCGCCGGAGCGGTCGCAGCGGATATCGACCTCGGCGGAGGGTTCGGTGAAGGGGAAGTAGGACGGGCGAAAGCGCATGGTGACGCGCTCGACCTCGAAGAAGGCGCGGCAGAATTCCTCCAGCGTGCCTTTCAGATGGCCCATGTGGATGTCGCGGTCGATCACCAAGCCTTCGATCTGGTGGAACATCGGAGTATGGGTCGCGTCCGAGTCCATGCGGTAGGTGCGGCCCGGCACGACGATGCGGTGCGGCGGCGGGCCGGCCTGCATGGTGCGGATCTGCACAGGCGAGGTGTGGGTGCGGAGCACGGGGCGCGAACCGTCCGGCTTCTCGGCCAGGTAGAAGGTGTCGTGCATCTGCCGCGCCGGGTGATCGGGCGGGATGTTCAAGGCCGTGAAGTTGTGGAAATCGTCCTCGATATCCGGCCCCTCGGCGATGTTGAAGCCCATGGCGGCGAAGATCTCGGTGATCTCGTCGACCACCTGGCTGACCGGATGGATGCGGCCGGCCTGCTCCGGGCGAGCCGGCAGCGTGACGTCGACGCGTTCGGAAGCGAGGCGGGCGTCGAGGGCGGCGCGCGAGAGGCCGTCCTTGCGGGCGTTCAGTGCATCGGTTATCCGGTCCTTCGCTTGGTTCAGGCCGGCGGCGAAGGCCTTGCGGGCTTCCGGCTCCATGCCGCCCAGGGTCTTCATCAGCTCGGTGATGCGCCCCTTGCGGCCCAGCGCCGCGACCCGTTCAGCCTCGAGCGTCTCCAGGCTGCCCGCGGCGGCGATGCGGCCGAGCAGTTCGCTCTCCAGCTCCGTCACGTCCTGCATCTTCGTTCCTCAAACGACATAGAAAGGGGGCCGGTTCTGCAACCGGCCCCCTGGTTCTCGAGCTTCGGGTTCGCGAGAGCCGCCGGGCCGGCGGTCAGGCGGCCTTGGGCTGGGCTTCCCGGGCGGCTGCGTCTTCCGCGAGGGCGGCCGTCGCCTGGGTCGCCAGGGCCTTCAGGGCCTCCGGCTCCAGAGCGGCGAGATCGGCCAGTACCTTGCGGTCGATCTCGATCCCGGCGAGCCGGAGGCCGCTCATAAATCGGGAATAGGTGAGGCCGTGTTCGCGCACGCCGGCATTGATGCGCTGGATCCAGAGTGCGCGGAAGTTCCGCTTCTTGGTGCGCCGGTCGCGATAGGCATATTGCAGCCCCTTCTCGACCTTCTCGATGGCGACGCGGAAGGCGACGGAGCCGCGACCGCGATAGCCCTTGGCGAGCTTCAGGACCTTCTTGTGGCGGGCGTGAGCGGTGACGCCCCGTTTGACGCGTGACATGGGGGTGCTCCTCGATCAGCCGTAGGGAAGGAAGTAGGTTTTCACCTTCACCTGATCGCCCTTTTCGAGGATCGTGGTGCCGCGCTGGTTGCGGATCTGCTTGTTGGTGCGCTTGATCATGCCATGCCGCTTGTTGGCCTGGTTGGCGCGCACCTTGCCGCTCGCGGTGAGAGAGAAGCGCTTCTTGGCGCCGCTCTTCGTCTTCATCTTGGGCATTTTGCGTCCTTAATCTTCAGGGTGCATTCGAGGACAGCCATGGCATGCCCCGCCAGACCGTCCGAAGTGAGCCGCGCCTTATAGCGGCGCGACAACCAGGATGCAAGGCGCCCGAAAGGCGCCGTTTCAAGGGGGTTGCGGGCTCTCCCGGCATCGCCCGGAGCACCGGAGCGGCGAAGGGCGCCGCTGCTCTCCCGGAAGGCCGCTTCCCCCGCCCCGGTCCAGCGCGGCCATTCGGTGGGGAAGTCGCTGTTTGGTTTGCCGCTCGCGTGCCGATTTGGTAGATTCCCGGCATACCCGCAGGCGCCGCAGAGTCGCGCCGAACCCCCTAGACCCGAGAGTAATTCAGCTTGTCCGACGAGACGCCTACCGCCCGCGACGTGCAGCCGGTCACGATCGAGGAGGAGATGCGGCGCTCCTACCTCGATTACGCCATGAGCGTGATCGTATCCCGCGCCCTTCCCGATGCCCGAGACGGATTGAAGCCGGTCCACCGGCGCATCCTCTATGCGATGAACGAGTCCGGCTATACGTCGGACAAAGCCTACCGCAAATCCGCCCGTATCGTCGGCGACGTGATGGGCCGCTATCACCCGCATGGCGACCAGTCGATCTATGCGGCGATGGTGCGCATGGCGCAGGAATTCTCCATGCGCCTGCCGCTGCTCGACGGGCAGGGCAACTTCGGCTCGATGGACGACGATCCGCCGGCGGCCATGCGATACACCGAGATCCGCATGGCCAAGGCGGGAGAGGCGCTGCTGGAGGACATCGACAAGGAGACGGTCGATTTCCACGGCACCTACGACGACAGCGGGCGTGAGCCAGACGTGCTGCCGTCGCGACTGCCGAACCTGCTGGTCAACGGTTCCGGCGGCATCGCGGTCGGCATGGCGACCAACATTCCGCCGCACAATCTCGGCGAGATCATCGACGCCTGTCTCGTCTATCTGGACGATCCCGGCGTGCCGCTGGCCCGCATCATGGAACTGGTGCAGGGGCCGGACTTCCCGACCGGTGGCGTCATCCTGGGGCAGTCGGGCATCCGCTCGGCCTTCCTGACCGGGCGTGGCTCGGTGGTGATGCGCGGTAGGGTGAAGATCGAGGCGTTCAAGAAAGATCGCGAAGCCATCATCGTTTCCGAGATCCCCTATCAGGTGAACAAAGCCCAGATGGTGGAGAAGATCTCGGAGGCGGTGCGCGACAAGCGGATCGAGGGCATCTCCGACCTGCGCGACGAGAGCGACCGCGACGGCGTGCGCGTGGTGATCGAGTTGAAGCGCGAAGCCATCGCCGACGTGGTGCTGGCCCAACTCTATCGCTTCACCCCGCTGCAGACGAGTTTCGGCGTCAACATGCTGGCGCTCAATCGGGGCCGGCCCGAGTTGATGAACCTGAAGCAGCTGATCGCCTGCTTCGTCGATTTCCGCGAAGAAGTGGTCGTCCGGCGGCTACGCTTCCTGCTGCGCAAGGCACGCGACCGCGCCCATGTCCTGGTCGGCCTCGCCATCGCCGTCGCCAATATCGACGAGGTGATCCGCCTGATCCGCACCTCGCCCGACGCCGGCACGGCGCGCGAGCGGCTGATGGAGCGTGACTGGCCGGCTGAGGACATCGCGCCGCTGATCGCGCTGATCGACGATCCGCGCCACAAGGTGATCGGCGGCACCTACAAGCTGTCGGAAGAACAGGCGCGCGCCATCCTCGACCTGCGCCTGCAACGCCTGACCGCGCTGGGGCGGGACGAGATCGCCGACGAGTTGAAGAAGATCGGCCTTGAGATCGCGGATTACCTGGAGACGCTGGCAAGCCGCCCGAAGCTGATCGGAATCGTCCGCGACGAGCTGAACGCGGTGAAGGCGGCATTCGACACCCCGCGTCGGACCTCGATCGAGGCGCAGGAATTCGAGCACGATATCGAGGACCTGATCCAGCGCGAGGACATGGTGGTCACCGTGACCCAGGCGGGCTACGTGAAGCGCGTGCCGCTCACCGCCTATCGCTCGCAGCGGCGCGGCGGGCGCGGGCGGACCGGCATGTCGATGCGCGACGAGGATTTCGCCATCCGCATCTTCGTCGCCTCGACGCATGCGCCGATCCTGTTCTTCACCAATATCGGCAAGGTCTACAAGCTGAAGGTCTATCGCCTGCCGATGGCGGAGCCCCAGGCGCGTGGCAAGGCGCTGGTGAACCTTCTGCCGCTGGCCGAGGGCGAGGTCGTGCGCACCGTCATGGCGATGCCGGAGGACGAGGCGGCCTGGAGCAAGCTGTCGGTCATGTTCGCCACCGCCAAGGGCTATGTGCGCCGGAACGCGCTGGACGACTTCGTGAACATCAACCAGAACGGCAAGATCGCCATGAAGTTCGAGGGCGAGGATGCCGACGACAAGCTTGTCGACGTCCAACCCTGCGCCGATACCGACGACGTGTTGCTGGCGGCGCATGACGGCAAGGCGATCCGCTTCAAGGTAACCGACGTGCGCGAGTTCCAGAGCCGGTCGTCCACCGGCGTCCGCGGGATGAAGCTGGCCGATGGCGACGAAGTCATCTCGATGACGATTCTGCGCGGTGTCGAGACGACGACGGAAGAGCGTCAGGCCTACCTGAAATATGCCGGGCAGCAGCGCCGCCTGCTGGCGGGCGAGGCGGCCGAGCCGGAGACCGAGACGGCCGAGGACGAGGATACCGGGGTGGCCGAAGTGGCCCTGTCGCCCGAGCGGCTGGCCGAGCTGGGGGCGGGTGAGCAGTTCATCCTCAACGTCACCATGAACGGCTATGGTATCCGCACGTCCGCCTTTGAGTACCGCCTGACCAACCGCGGCGGCCAGGGCATCATCAATGTCGATACGAGGAAGCGCGGCGACAAGGTCGTGGCCGTCTTCCCGGTCGAGGATCAGGACGGCATCGTCATGATGTCGGACGGTGGCCAGATCATTCGTTGTCCGGTCGACGACATCCGAATTGCCCGCCGCGGCAGCGCCGGGGTAACCTTGTTGCGCCTCTCCGAAGGGGAGAGGGTCGTTTCGGTCGCGCGCCTTGTCGATCCGGGCAGCGGCGAAGACGGCAACGAGATCGACGAAGAAGTTCCAGCCGGCTAGGCCTGGAGCAATTCACTGGGGAGTGGAAGTTCGATGGCCACGCGCATCGGTTTGTATCCGGGCACGTTCGATCCGATCACCAAGGGGCATTACGACATCATTGCCCGGGCGGCGAAGCTGGTGGACAAGTTGATCATCGGCGTCGCCATCAACATCGGCAAAGGCCCGATGTTCTCTGTGGAAGAACGATGCACCATGGTCCGCGAGGAGGCCAAGCAGCTTATCGGACGCGACATCGACGTTCGGCCGTTCGACAATCTCCTGATGCACTTCGCCATGGAGATCGGAGCTGCGACCATCATTCGCGGCCTGCGGGCAGTTTCGGATTTCGAGTACGAGTTCCAGATGGTCGGGATGAACGCCCGGCTGAACTCCGAGATCGAGACGGTGTTCCTGATGGCATCCGACAACCATCAGTTCATCGCATCGCGGCTGGTGAAGGAGATCGCCATGCTGGGAGGGGATATCCGCCCCTTCGTCTCGCCACGGGTCGCCCAGCAACTGATTGCGCGGGTGGCCGAGATCAAGCGCAAGCAACTGGCAGGTGCAGCGGAATGAAGCGTCGGTGTTTTCTCGGGGTCGCGGCGGCCGGCCTCGTATTGAGTTCAACCTCGGTCGCCTGGAGTCAGACGGATTTGGAGAACACCCTCTATCTCGACCTGAAGGACGGTCGCGTAGTGATCAAGCTGCGCCCCGACCTCGCGCCGAACCACGTCAAGCGCATCAAGGAACTGGTCCGCCAGAAATTCTATGACGGCATCGTGTTCCATCGCGTCATTCGTGGGTTCATGGCCCAGACCGGTGACCCCACCGGGACCGGCATGAGCGGCTCGGGGCAGAAGCTGAAGGCCGAATTCAGCAATGCCAAGCATCTGCGCGGCACGGTGTCGATGGCACGGGCGCAGAATCCCGACAGCGCCGACAGCCAGTTCTTCATCTGCTTCGACGACTCCGCCTTCCTCGACGGCCAATACACCGTCTGGGGCGAGGTTACGGACGGCATGCAGTTCGTCGACCTGATCAAGAAAGGTGCAGGCCAGAGCGGCGCCGTCACCGATCCGGACAAGATCATCCGCATGCAGGTCGCAGCGGACGTCAAGGACGCCAAGTAGAACTCGGGTCTCCCTTCCCCGGCCGGGCCGGGGAAGGGATGGTTCGTCCGTCTATCGCTTACCCTCACCTTCCTTGGCTTTGAGGGCGGCATCCTTACCGGCTTCGATCCACCAGGCGAAAATGTCCGGTCCATATGCCGGGTCGATCTTCGGCTTCGCCAGCTTGGTCCAGTAAGCGACGCGGTCCTTGCTGGAATGAAACTGGGGGATGACGTAGTGGCCCCACAGCAGGACGCGGTCCAGCGCACGCGTGGCCACGATCAGACTTTCCCGATCACGGGCGGCGACGATGTTGTCGATCAGCGCATCGACGACCGGGTCCTTAATGCCCGCGAGGTTTCGGCTTCCCGGCTGTTCCGCCGCCCCGGATGACCAGAAATCGCGCTGCTCGTTCCCCGGCGAATCGGACTGTCCCCAACTGCCGACGATCATGTCGAAGTCGAAGCTGCGGTTGCGGTTCACGTATTGTGCCGTATCGACGGTCCTGATGCGAAGTTCGATCCCGAGACGTTCCAGGTTGCGCGCGAACGGCTGAACGACGCGTTCGAAGTCCGGCTGCACGAGGAGGATCTCGAACGCGAGAGGCTGCCCCTCCGGGCCAACCAGTTTCCGGTCCTTGATCGTCCACCCGGCCGCGGCGAGGAGCCCGACCGCCGCCCTCAGATTGTCGCGGTTGTTGCCGGATCCATCGGATTTCGGCACCTGGAACGGCTTGCTGAAGACCTCGGCCGGCAGCTTCCCGCGGAATGGTTCCAGCAGCGCGAGTTCTGGGCCTTCGGGTAGCCCCCTGGCGGCGAAGTCGGAGTTCGAGAAGTAGCTCTCGGTCCGGGTGTACTGATCGTAGAAGAGATTCTTGTTCGACCATTCAAAATCAAAAGCCAAGCCGATCGCCTCGCGCACGCGGCGATCGGCGAAGATCGACCGGCGGGTGTTGAAGACGAAGGCCTGCATGCCGGTCGGGCGCTTGTGGGGAATCTCCGTCTTCACGACCAGCCCTTCCCGCAGCGCGGGGAAGTCGTATCCGGTGGCCCAGTTTCGCGCCGAATTTTCCAGGCGGTAATCGTATTGATGCGCCTTGAACCCTTCCAGCAGGACGGTCATGTCCCGGTAGAGGTCGTAGCGAACGCGATCGAAATTGTAGCGTCCGAGGTTGATGGGCAGATCCTTGCCCCACCAGTCCGACACCCGCTCGTAGACGATCGAGCGGTTGGTATCCACGGACGCCACGCGATAGGGACCACTGCCGAGGGGGACGTCCAGGGTCAATGCCTCGAAATCCCGTCCTTCCCACCAGTGCTTGGGCAGCACGGTCAATTGGCCCATGATCTGCGGCAGCTCGCGGTTCGGCGGGCCGCTGAAGGTGAATTTCACCCGCTTCGAATCCAAGGCTTCCGCCTTCACGACATTGGCGTAATACAGCCGATACAGCGGGCGCCCCTTCGCCTTCAGGATATCGAAGCTCCACACCACGTCCTCGGCCGTGATCGGCTTGCCGTCGTGCCAGCGCGCCCGCTTGTCGAGATTGAAGATGACGTACGACAGATCGGCCGGCACCTCCGCCGTTTCCGCGATCTGCGCGTATTCGGTAGACATTTCGTCCGGTGTGCCGACCATCAGACTCTCGTAGATGAGCCCTATTCCCGGCGCGGCCTCGCCCTTGATCACGAAGGGATTGAGTGAATCGAACCCGCCGCTGGCGGAGAGCCTGATTTCGCCGCCCTTCGGCGCGCCCGGGTCGACATAGTCCAGTTGCCGGAAGCCGGCCTTGTATTTCGGCTCGCCCACCAAGGAGAGCGCATGGACGGGCCGCAGATCGGCGGCGGAAGCAGCCGCTGTCGCGGCAAACAGTGCCAGCAGCACGGCAACGAAGCGCGTCATCCCGAACCTCTCGGATGTCAGACCGGACGGACTATCGACGACAACCCCGGCGTCCCGGTCAAGCCGCAAGCAGTCCGATCACTCGACGGTGAAGCTCAGCGTCTCCCGCAGCAAGCACGCGGCCGTCGCTTTCCCGCCCGAGCGGGCGGCCCATCCAGTCGGTCATCACGCCGCCGGCGCCCTGGACGATCGGCACGAGGGCGGCGAAGTCGTAGAGCTTGAGGCCGGCCTCGATCCACAGGTCGGCAAAGCCGATGGCCAGCATGCCGCAGCCATAGCAATCGGTGCCGTAGCGGACCAATTTCGTGGAATCGTACAGGCGGCGAAAACGAACCGCATCCTCGCCCTTGAACTGCTCGGGAAATGTCGCGAACGCGGTCGCATCCGATATCGCGGCGCAACGGCGGGCGCGGGCCGGGCTGCCGTTGAAGGTGGTCGGGTAGCCCGCCGCGCCGACCCAGCGCTCGCCCGAGATCGGCTGGTCCATGATGCCGAGCACCGGCACGCCGTCGCGCAGCAGCGCGATCAGGGTGCCGAAGATCGGCAGTCCGGAGATGAAGGCTTTGGTGCCGTCGACCGGATCGATGACCCACACATGACGAGCGTCGGCCCGCTCGATCCCGAACTCCTCCCCGATGATGCCATGACCGGGAACCTCGGCGGCGAGGATGTCGCGGATGGCCCGCTCCGCGCCGCGATCGGCCAAGGTTACGGGACTGAGATCCTGCTTCGTCTCGACAGCGAGGGGTTGGCGGAAGAAGGGCCGTATGACGGCGCCGGCGGCGTCCGCCAGCCGGTGCCCCAGCCGGATGAGGTTCTGGTCGAGGATGTTGCTGGGATCGAGGATGTTACTGGCCCGGCAGCGGCGCCGGCGTGTCGGCCTGGGTCCGCAACCAGGCGATCAGGTCGGCCCGTTCGCCCGGCCGCGAGATGCCCGCGAAGGCCATCTTGGTTCCGGGCACGTATTTGGCAGGAGCCTTGAGGAATTCGCTCAGGTTTTCATATGTCCATTCGCCGCCCATGCCCTTCATGTTGGCGGAATAGGCGAAGCCGTCATGCATGGCCTTCTTGTGGCCGATCACGCCGTAGAGGTTCGGACCGACCTTGTTGGCACCGCCCTTCTCGATCGTATGGCAGGCGACGCACTTCTTGAAGATCGTCGGGCCCTTGTCGGGGCTCGCCGATGCCAGCAGTTGCGCAATCGGCGGTTCCGCGGCGGCCGGCGCTCCCGGCGTGGCGGAGGCGGTGGCCGCTTCCTCGACGCCCGGCACCTTGTATGCCGGCTCGGCCAGTTTGGCCGGCGCATAGAGAATGCCGGACAAATTCGAAACGCCCAGTACCAGAAGCAGGCTGAACAGCACTGCGGCGGCGATCTTGTTCAGCTCGAAGGAGTCCATCCGACCGACCTCGGTTTTTCTCGTTGCTGGCACACGGCGCGCCATCGACGGCGTTTCGCCGGACAGCGCTCATTCGTATAAAGGAATCGCCTTCTCGTGCAACCGCCCAAGCGCCCCGCTGCGACCGCGCGTCGCAACGGCCCGCCTGCCCAGGATATCCAGCAAATGGCCGCGCCGCGCCGCCCGATCGTCATCATTCCCGCCCGCCTCGCCTCCACGCGCCTGCCTGACAAACCGCTGGCAGATATCCACGGGCAGCCGATGATCGTTCGAGTCTGGCGCCGCGCCATCGAGGCCGACATCGGCCCGGTGCTGGTCGCTGCGGCGGAGGGGGTGATCGCCGAGGCGATACGGGCGGCCGGCGGCGAGGCGGTCCTGACAGATCCCGCCCATCCCTCCGGCAGTGACCGGGTCCACGAGGCCGCGATGCGGCGCGATCCGGACGGCCGGTTCGATGCCATCGTCAATCTGCAGGGCGATCTTCCCGCAATCGATCCCGCGGCCATCAGGGCGGCCCTGTCCCCACTGGCGGTGGACGAAGTCGATATCGCCACGCTGGCGACCGAGATCCATGACGAGGCCGAGCGGCAGGATCCGAACGTGGTCAAGGCCGTTCTGGCGCTCGCACCCGGCGCGCGGGCCGGGCGGGCGCTCTACTTCAGCCGGGCGCTGGTGCCCGCGGGGCCCGGCCCGCATTGGCACCATATCGGCATCTACGCCTATCGGCGGGCTGCGCTGACGGCTTTCGTGAGCCTGCCGCCAGGATCGCTCGAGATGCGCGAGCGGCTGGAACAGTTGCGGGCGCTGGAAGCCGGTATGCGGATCGACGCCTCCCTCGTTGACACTGTTCCGCTCGGTGTCGATACTCCCGCCGACCTTGCCCGCATTCGCGGAATTCTATCCAATGAATCAAAGTCTTAAGGCCGATCCTGCAGCGCGTCCGGCAGGCCGCGTCGCCTTCCAGGGCGTTCCCGGCGCCTATTCGCACCAGGCGGCGCGCGAGATGCTGCCCAACCACGAGCCGTTCCCGTGCGCGAATTTCCAGGACGCCTTCGAGGCGGTGGCGAACGGCACCGTCGACCTCGGCATGATCCCGATCGAGAACTCGGTCGCCGGCCGCGTCGCCGACGTCTACCGCCTGCTGCCCGATTCCGGCCTCTACATCGTGGGCGAACATTTCCTGCGCGTGCGCCATCACCTGCTGGCGCCGAAGGGCGCTACCGTGCAGTCGATCAAGCGCATCTACAGCCACGAGCAGGCGCTGGCGCAGTGCCGCAACCTGACCCGAGACCTCGGCGTGCAGGCGATCGATGCCGGCGACACCGCCGGCGGCGCGCGCCTGGTGGCGGAGCGGAACGACCCGGCCGAAGCGGCCATCGCCTCCGCGCTGGCGGGTGAGATCTACGGACTCGAGGTGCTGCGCACCCATATCGAGGACGTGATCGGCAATACGACGCGCTTCGTCGTCATGTCGCGCCGCCCTTCCGAGCCCGATCCGAAGTCGGATACCCCCTGCCTGATGAGCTTCGTCTTCAACGTCCGGAACGTGCCCGGTGCGCTCTACAAGGCGCTCGGCGGCTTCGCCACCAACGGCACCAACCTCGTGAAGCTCGAAAGCTATATGACCGACCACAGCTTCACGGCGACGCTGTTCTATGCCGAATGCGAGGGCCATCCGGCGCACAAGAACGTCGAGCGCGCCTTCGAGGAACTGCAGTTCTTCTCCACCCGCGTGAAGGTGCTCGGCGTCTATCCGCAGGCGCCGTTCCGCCGCGCCTGAACGCCGCTAGTCTAGTTGGCCCCGCCTTCCAGAAGGCGCCGCGCGATCACCTGGGCCTGGATCTCGGCCGCGCCTTCGAAGATGTTGAGGATGCGGGCGTCGCAGAGCACTCGGCTGATCGGATATTCCAGAGCGTAACCGTTGCCGCCGTGGATCTGCAGCGCGTTGTCGGCATTGGCCCAGGCGACGCGGGCGCCGAGCAGCTTCGCCATGCCGGCCTCCAGGTCGCAGCGGCGCCCCGCATCCTTCTCGCGGGCGGCGAAGTAGGTGAGCTGCCGCGCCATCATCAGCTCCACCGCCATCCAGGCGATCTTGCCCGAGACGCGGGGGAAGCTGTAGATCGGCTTGCCGAACTGGATGCGGTCGAGACCGTAGCGCAGTCCGAGCTCCATCGCGCACTGGGCGACGCCGATTGCGCGCGCCGCGGTCTGGATGCGGGCGCTTTCGAAGGTGGCCATGAGCTGCTTGAAGCCGTTGCCTTCCTCACGCCCGAGCAGGTTCTCGGCCTTCACCTCGAACCCGTCGAAGCCGATCTCGTATTCCTTCATGCCGCGATAGCCGAGCACCCGGATCTCGCCGCCGGTCATGCCGGGGGCGGGGAAGGGGTTGGCGTCGTCGCCGCGCGGCTTCGTCGCCAGGAACATGGAGAGGCCCTTGTAGCCCGGCTGCTTCGGATCGGTGCGGACCAGAAGCGTCATCAGGTCGGTGCGGGCGGCGTGGGTGATCCAGGTCTTGTTGCCGTGGATCTTGTAGACGTCGCCTTCCTTCACCGCGCGGGTGCGCAGGGAGCCGAGGTCGGAGCCGGTATTGGGTTCGGTGAAGACGGCGGTGGGCAGGATCTCGGCACTGGCGATCTTGGGCAGCCAGGCCTGCTTCTGGTCCTCGGTGCCGCCGCGCAGGATCAGTTCGGCGGCGATCTCCGAGCGGGTGCCGAGCGAGCCGACGCCGATATAGCCGCGCGACAGCTCCTCGGAGACGACGCACATGGCCTGCTTGCCCAGACCCATGCCGCCGTATTCCTCGGGGATGGTGAGGCCGAAGACGCCGAGCTCGCCCATCTGCTCGACCAGCGCCATGGGGATGAACTCGTCCTTCAGGTGCCAGTCGTGGGCGTAGGGGATCACCGCCTCGTTGGCGAAGCGGCGGAACTGCTCGCGCACCATTGCATGGGTCTCGTCGAGGCCGAGATGCCCGAAATCGCCGGTTTCGAGCGCGGTTTCCAGCCCCTTGGCGATCCCGGCGCGTACGGCACCGGTATTGCCGGCGGCCACGAGGCGACGGACGGCGACCGTCTGCGTGAATGAGGCGAGCGCCTGTTCGCCGATGCCGAGGTCGGCGGGGCGCACCACCTCGCCCTGGGACATCGGGATACCGCCGGCGAACTGGCCGAGATATTCGCCGAACCCGGCCTGCAGGATAAGGGCTTCCAGTTCGCGCAAGGTCCCTTCCGCCTTCAGCGCCTCGGCCCAGGCCAGCGTCTGGCGCAACGCCTCCACATAGGTGGCAAACCAGGAAAGCCCGTGGGCGGCGAACTGTTCGGGATCGAGGCCATTCGCCTTCACCCGGACGGCGACGGTGAGCTTCACTTCCGCCAGCAGGCGGTCGGCTGCCGCGAGGGCCTGGGCGCAATCGGCGAACAAGGACGGCAGCACGAGCGCGCTTTCGGCTTCGATCTTCACGGCGGCAGAGGACATGCAAAAGGCCCCTTCAAGCGGCAGGGTGACTGGAAACGAGAGGATGGAGCGGCGGCGACGGGCGCCCCTGTGGCGCACCGTCGCGGGCCGGATTCAGACACCGTTGCCGGCCTCGATCGCGTCCTCGATCGTGCGCAGCCCCGGCACGCGCGCCGAGACCAGCACCGCCATGTTGCCGGGCTTGTGCTGGTTCTTCCACATCTTGGTGTGCGCGCGCGGAATATCGGCCCAGGCGAAACATTCCGACATGCAGGGGTCGAGGCGGCGTTCGATCACCAGCTGGTTGGCCTGGCTCGCCTGCAACAGATTGGCGAAGTGGCTGCCCTGGATGCGCTTCTGGCGCATCCAGACGAAGCGGGCGTCGAAGGTGATGTTGAAGCCGGTGGTGCCGGCGCAGAACACCACCATGCCGCCGCGCTTCACCACGAAGCAGGAGACCGGGAAGGTCTGTTCGCCGGGATGCTCGAAGACGAAGTCGACGTCGTTGCCCTTGCCGGTGACGTTCCAGATCGCCTTGCCGAACTCGCGGCACTTCTTCATGTAGGCGTTGTAGTTTTCGACGTCGAGGACCGGCGGCAGCTGGCCCCAGCAGTCGAAGTCGTTCCGGTTGATCACGCCCTTGGCACCGAGGGACATGACGAAATCCCTCTTCGAATCGTCGGAGATGACACCGATGGGATTGGCGCCCGACACCGCGATCAGCTGGATCGCCATCGAGCCGAGACCGCCGGCGGCACCCCAGACCAGCACGTTGTGGCCCGGGCGCAGGATATGCGGGCGGTGGCCGAACAGCATGCGGTAGGCGGTGGCGAGGGTCAGCGTGTAGCAGGCGCTTTCCTCCCAGGTCAGGTGCCGTGGGCGCGGCATCAGCTGGCGCGACTGCACCCGGGCGAACTGGGCGAAGGAGCCGTCCGGCGTCTCGTAGCCCCAGATGCGCTGGGTGGGGGAGAACATCGGGTCGCCGCCGTTGCACTCCTCGTCGTCGCCGTCGTCCTGATTGCAGTGGACGACGACCTCGTCGCCCACCTTCCAGCGGGTGACGCGGCGGCCGACCTTGTAGACGACCCCGGAGGCATCGGAGCCGGCGACGTGATAGGGCGCCTTGTGTACGTCGAAGGGAGAAATCGGCACGCCGAGGCCGGCCCAGACGCCGTTGTAGTTGACGCCGGCGGCCATCACGAGGATCAGCACCTCGTCGGCGTCGATCTCCGGCGTCTCGACCACTTCGAGCTGCATGGAGTCTTCCGGCGGACCGTGACGGTCGCGGCGGATGGCCCAGGCGTACATCTGATTGGGTACATGTCCGAGCGGGGGGATCTCACCGACCTCGTAGAGGCCCTTGTAGGCTGCCCCGTTGTCGGTTGCGGCGGTCGTTTTCGCCTGCGCGGCCTGCGCCATCGCTGGTGTCTCCGTTATGAAACCGTGGGGCGGTTGACGTCGCCCCTGTTGCGTCGCAGCATGATTAGGGTGCCTTTTTTCGCAATGCAATACCTTTCAAAGTTAAGGGCATTGACGTAATTTTATTACGCGAAGGTGGCGGCGGCCTGTTTCTTGCTCTGATTTCGCCTGCCCAATGGGCAGACCCGGGGGATAGTTCCATGGCCAAGATAGTCGCCAAGCCATTCGACTACGCATTTGCGAAAGAGAAGACCGCGCTTGTCGTCATCGACATGCAGCGCGACTTCGTCGAACCGGGCGGTTTCGGCGCCAGCCTGGGCAACGACGTCAGCCTGCTGACGGCGATCGTTCCGACGGTGAAGCGCCTGCTGGACGGGTGCCGGGCGGGGGGAGTGCTGGTCGTCCATACCCGCGAATGCCACAAGCCCGACCTGAGCGATTGCCCGCCGGCCAAGCGCAACCGTGGCAATCCGAGCCTTCGGATCGGCGATCCCGGTCCCATGGGGCGCATCCTGATCGCGGGCGAGCCTGGCGCGGGCATCGTGCCGGACCTGGCGCCCCTTCCGGGGGAGGTGGTGCTCGACAAGCCGGGAAAGGGCGCCTTCTACGCCACGCCGCTGCAGGAGATCCTGGCAAAGCACGGGATTACGCATCTTCTGTTCGCCGGCGTGACGACGGAGGTCTGCGTGCAGACGACGATGCGGGAGGCCAACGACCGCGGCTACGAGTGCCTGCTGGTCGAGGATGCGACGGAGAGCTATTTCCCGGCGTTCAAGGCCGCAGCCCTCGACATGATCCGGGCGCAGGGAGCCATCGTCGGGTGGACGGCGCCTACCGCATCCGTGATTGCGGCGCTGGAAACCTGATGGCGAACTGAATAGTTTTCGCAGCGCGATACAATTGCTGCGCTGCACAGGGTGGCCGGAATGAGCAAGCCTACGCCGAAGCGGGATCAGCCTTGGCTGATGCGGACCTATTCGGGCCACAGCTCGGCCTCGGCCTCGAACGCGCTTTACCGCACCAACCTGGCGCGCGGACAGACCGGCCTCTCGGTCGCCTTCGACCTGCCCACGCAGACCGGCTACGACAGCGACCACATCCTGGCCAAGGGCGAGGTGGGCAAGGTCGGCGTGCCGGTCAGCCATATCGGCGATATGCGAACGCTGTTCGACGGCATCCCGCTGGAACGGATGAACACGTCGATGACGATCAATGCGACTGCCGCCTGGCTGCTGTCGCTCTACATCGCCGTCGCCGAAGAGCAAGGGGCACCGCGCGCCTCGCTGCAAGGCACCACCCAGAACGACATCCTGAAGGAATACCTGTCGCGCGGGACCTACATCTTCCCGCCGGGTCCGTCGATCAAGCTGACCACCGACACCATCGCCTTCGCCTATCGGGAACTGCCGAAATGGAACCCGATTAACGTCTGCTCCTACCACCTGCAGGAAGCAGGGGCGACACCGGTACAGGAGATCGCCTTCGCGCTGGGCGATGCCATTGCCTATCTCGACGCGGTGAAGGCTTCGGGCCAAGTGCCGAGCGCGGACTTCGCAACGGTGGTCGGGCGGATCAGCTTCTTCGTCAATGCCGGTGTCCGCTTCGTCACCGAGATGTGCAAGATGCGGGCGTTCGTACAGCTGTGGGACGAGATCTGCCGTAACCGCTACGGTGTCACCGAGGCCAAGCACCGCTTGTTCCGTTATGGCGTCCAGGTCAACTCGCTCGGGCTGACCGAGCCGCAGCCGGAGAACAACGTCTACCGCATCCTGATAGAGATGATGGCGGTTGTGCTTTCCAAGAATGCCCGCGCCCGCGCGGTTCAGCTGCCGGCCTGGAACGAGGCCTTGGGCCTGCCGCGCCCCTGGGACCAGCAGTGGTCGCTTCGCCTGCAACAGATCATCGCCTTCGAAACCGATCTGCTCGAATTCGGCGATCTGTTCGACGGGTCTCCCGTCATCGAGGCCAAGGTCGCCGGCCTGATCGCCGAGGCGAAGGAGGAGTTGGCCCGGATCGAGGCGATGGGTGGAGCCGTGGCGGCGGTCGAAAGTGGCTATCTGAAGCAGTCGCTGGTCGAGAGCAATGCGCGCCGCGTGCGAGCGATCGAGACCAGCGAACTGCCGGTGATCGGCGTCAACATGTTCACCGACTCGGCGCCCTCGCCGCTGACTGCTTCCGCTGACGGCGGGATCATGACCGTCGACGAGAAGGTCGAGGCCGAGCAGATCGAGCGGCTGAGGGCCTGGCGGGAAAGTCGCGATCCGAAGGCCGCCAAGGCGACCCTGGCGGCCCTGGCCGCCGCTGCGCGCGAGGGGCGGAATGTGGTGGAGCCATCGATCGCCTGCGCCAAGGCGGGCATCACCACGGGCGAATGGTCTGAGGCGCTTAGGCGCGTGTATGGCGAATACCGCGCCCCAACCGGTGTCGCGGGCGTCGCCATCGCCGGGGCGGCGGAGAACGCAGCGGTCCGCGAGCACGTCAGGGCGGTTGCGCAGCGGATTGGCCGTCCGTTGAAGCTGCTGGTCGGAAAACCGGGGCTCGACGGGCATTCCAATGGCGCAGAGCAGATCGCGGTCAAGGCGCGCGACTGCGGCATGGAAGTGGTCTACGAGGGCATTCGCCTGACACCAGAGCAGATCGTCGATGCCGCGCTGGAGGAGGAGGTCCACCTCGTGGGACTCTCGATCCTCTCCGGCAGCCATGCCGTCCTGGCGGCGGACGTGATGGCGCGAATGCGAGAGGTAGGGCTCGGTGACATACCGGTGGTGGTCGGCGGAATCATTCCGCCGGAAGACTCCGCGCGGCTGAAAGAAGCTGGAATCGCAGCCGTTTACACGCCAAAGGACTTCGATCTGAATGCCATAATGCGTGACATGGCCGATATCGTGGCGGCTCGGGCGGAAGTTGCGGCCACGGCTGCGTGAGGCGGGGTGGTATCGGCGGGCGAGAGTACTAGAATGGTTTCGTGGATTTTTTCCCGTGCCCCTGGAGTCTCCCCTGACCACCACCAATTGTCGACCGCCCCGGCGACCACTGCGCGGCATCGTGATTGCCGCCGCGCTCGGTGCCCTCACGGCTTGCCAGGGCATGCCCGGCGCCGATGGCTCCGCCGACTACGACAGCGGCCCTCTGCGGATGACCTCGCCGCTCGGCTCCTACCTTGCCGGGATCGCGGCCCGCAACAGCCGCGACATGCGGTCGGCCACGGAATTCTTCCAGAATTCGCTCGACTCCGACCCCGAGAATCTCTCGCTCGTGCGTGGCGTAATGATCGCGGCGGCGACGGCGGGACAGATCGAAAAGGCGACAGAGAATGCCCAGCGAGTTGCCGCTGGCGATCCGCGCGATCCGGTCGCCGGACTGATCCTCGCCGCGGATGCATTGCGCGATGATCGTGGTGCTGATGCGGTAAGCCGTCTCGCGCGCGCATCTCGGGCCAGCGTCTATGGACTGCTGGTCCCGCTCAGCAACGCCTGGGCACTATATGGCGCCAGCCGGATCGACGACGGCTTGAAAGAACTCCAAGTTCTGAAGGATTCGACGCCTTTTGCGCCCTTCGCCAGCTATCACATTGCACTGATGAACGATGCCGCCGGCCGGACCGAGGCGGCCGAGAGCGCCTATGCGGAAACGCTTCGTACCGGCGGACCCAGTTCGCCTCGGGTGATTGAGGCCTATGGGTCGCATCTCGAGCGCACGGGGCGGATTGGTGATGCCGAAAGGCTTTACCGTGACTTCATCGAACGGCAGGGAGACAACCCCGCGATCGAACGCGCGCTGGAGCGCGTATTGGGAGGGAAGCCTGCCGATCGCCTGGTCAGCGCTTCCGCCGGAGGGGCGGCTGAGGGGTTCTACAGCGCAGCGCTGGCCCTGGGGCGCGATGAGGAGGGCGATATCGCCATGCTTTTCAATCGGCTCGCAGTCTACCTATCGCCGGAATTGACGATCGCGCGCTTGCTGCTGGGAGAGCGGCTGGAACGTTCGACGCGTTACGAGGATGCGGCCGAGATCTACCGGACCGTCGATGTCAGTTCGCCGTATGCAACCTCGGCGAAGATGCGTTTGGCCTGGACACTGCACCAGTTGAAGCGTGACGACGAGGCGGTGACCATTCTACGTGAGGCAGCCAGTATCGACCACACGGATACTGATGCGCTGATGACGCTCGGGGATATTTTGCGGGGCCGCGACAAGTACGCCGAAGCGGCGGCAGAGTACGGGCTTGCGATAGACCGACTGAAGCCGGCGAGCGAACGGCACTGGTCGCTGTTTTATGCCCGCGGCATAGCCCTGGAGCGAGCCAAGCAGTGGCCGAAGGCAGAAGCTGACTTTCTGAAGGCATTGGAATTGCGCCCGGACCAGCCTCTGGTTTTGAATTATCTCGGCTATTCGTGGATTGAGCAGGGCATGCACCTGGAGCGTGCCCGGAAAATGGTGGAGCGTGCGGTCGCGCTCCGGCCCAACGACGGCTATATCGTCGATTCGCTCGGCTGGGCTCTCTACCGCCTCGGAAAGTACCAGGAAGCGGTCGTCCACCTGGAGCGCGCGGTCGAGTTGAAGCCTGTGGATCCTGTGATCAATGATCATCTCGGCGATGCCTATTGGCAGGTCGGGCGCAGGGTAGAAGCGCGCTTTCAATGGGAGCGGGCCCTGAGCTTCAAGCCGGAGGCCGATCTGGTGCCACGCATCCGGGCAAAGCTGGAAGGTGGTCTGGTCGAAAGCGCAGCGCGGCAATCCGAACAGCGTGGCGGTGGCTGAGTCGCGGCGCCCGTTGTCGATCACCCGCTTCGCGCCGGCCAAGCTCAATCTCTACCTTCACGTCACCGGCCGACGCCCCGACGGCTACCATGAGCTCGACAGCCTGGTGGTTTTTCTCGATGTGGGTGACCGGCTCGATGTCGAGGCGGCGTCGCTGCTGCGGCTCGACGTGCGCGGACCCAATGCCGAGGCGCTGGCGGCGGAGGACGACAACCTCGTCTTGCGGGCGGCCCGCGCTCTGGCAGGGCGGATGGCGGGCGGGGTGCGAGGGGCCGACATTCTGCTGACCAAGGAGCTTCCGATCGCCGCGGGACTGGGCGGGGGATCGTCCGACGCCGCTGCGACGTTGCGGGCGCTGGCGCAGCTCTGGGGCTGTGACATCACCGAAGACGCGCTCGCCGCGCTCGCGTTGCGCTTGGGAGCCGACGTGCCGGCTTGCCTGCAGGCGAAACCACTCCGCTTGCTGGGGGTCGGAGAGCGGCTCGAGGAGGTGCCTGCGCTACCCGACTTTCATGTCTTGCTGGTAAATCCCGGCCTGCCGCTCGCCACGAGCAGTGTCTTCGCGGCACGCCGGGGGAGCTTCTCCGGGCCGGTGTCCCTGCCGGCCGTCTTCGAGGGATTCGACCACCTGCTATCGGTGCTGGCGGCAACCGGCAACGACCTCGAGGCACCGGCCTGTGCCATGCAGGGTGAGATCGCGGCCGCTCTCGCCGCCCTCCGTCGCCTGCCGGAAGCGCGGCTCGTACGGATGTCGGGCAGCGGCGCCACTTGTTTCGCCTTATTCGCCGAGCGCGTCGGCGCCGAAGATGCCGCGACGCGGCTGCGGATCGAACACCCCAACTGGTGGACCAGGGCCGCGGGTCTCCTGCAGAGCTGACGGGAAGTCGCGCGTTTGCTCTACCCAGCAGAACCAGCCTCCTACGAGAAAACCGGAACCTTCCACCGGAACTCATGTTCATCTCCGAGGAGCATCGAAACCACGGAGTGACGATCATGCGCGCACTTGCATTGGCCAGCCTGGGAACGGCGCTGCTATTGGCGACTGCCGGCATCGCCCACGCCCAGAATCCAGGGAACACGAGCGGCCCGGTGAGGAACGCTCCCGGGGCTGAGAGTCCCTCGGGCGCCGCTACGATCGGCGCGGACTTCGGGGCCGGTTTGGTTGGCGCCACCGTCTACAACCGTGGCGGCGAAGCGGTCGGTCAGGTGCGGGCGGTGGAGAGCGACCGGCTGACCGTCTCGGTCGGCAGCTATCTGGGCATGGGGGCGAAAGACATCGTGCTCGTGCGGCCTAACGTCCAACTGACCGGCAGCGGAACCGACCAGCGCCTGATCACCAATCTGACCAAGCAGGAACTGGGGATGCAGCCTGAAGCGACACGCTAGCATTTACGAAGACTGTCGCTGTCTGAAGACTGTCGCTGTCTAGAGAGGGCCGTTTTCCAGAGATGGCCCTCTTTTGCTGACATCGCCTCAAAGTATAACGGACGCACCGGTGAACCCGAGTTCCATGCTTTGCAAGAGTCGCCGTGGTAGGCCCGAACACCTCGTCAGCGCTGTTGCCCCCTCGGGCAGAGCCTGTTCAGAAGCCGCGTTGCCGACGGTTGTAGTCCAACTGATCCGCAGTGAGATCGAACCCTACGAGGATTTCATAGTCGACAGCCGACTTTCCGGGTGGTAGCGGGATTCGTTCGGCGATTTCCTCGCGCGAACCGGCGCGACGCGAGCCGGGGAGGATGTCGACCCTGCCGTCGATCGTTTCACGGGCGATGATGCGCTGAGTAGCGCGCTCGACCACGGCGACGAAGAACGGGAGCGGAATCTGCGCGAGTTCCGGGGCCGCAGGCCCGCGGGAAGCCGCCATTTCGATCACCAGTAGGGTCTCCACCGCGCTGCCTTTGGCTTGAAGCTCGCAGCTGCGCGAGATATTGAGTATCTCCGCCTGATGTTCCACATCGGTCAGATCGCGGCCATCCCCGGATCGAAATTTCACCACGGTGGCTGCATCGCCAAGGATGCCGACGCGAGGGCATGGTGGCGGCGGCTCGCGGTCAAATGCACCGCAGCCAGCCAAGCTCAACGCCAACGCAGTCGTTACGCCAAAACGGTTCACAACTTTTTGTGCGATCCATCGCAGAGAGGTTGCTTGCCGGTATTCTTGCAGGCGCAGAAAAAGACTTTCTTCGTCGCCTCGGCATCGTACTTCATGGGAGTGAAGCCGGAGCCCTTGTGTGATCCGTCGCAGAACGGCTGCTTCTTGCTCATGCCACATGCGCACCACCAGTAACTCTTTCCAGCTTCGACTTCGATCGCGATCGGCGACTTCTGCGCGACGACGGGTTCTGTCATCCGAGGCCCTCCACCCATTTCCCTTGAGCCCCGGCTTCTTGGCAAGGCGACCCTCGACCGGTAGCGTGCCGGCGGACACTACGGAACCTCCCCTGCGCGCACAAGGCGGCGCAATCTTGAAACAAGTCCTCGACCTGTGAAACCAACCGTCATCCTGAAACTGGCGAGTCCGCGCGGCTTCTGCGCGGGCGTCGACCGTGCGATCCAGATCGTCGAATTGGCGCTCGCCAAGTTCGGTGCCCCGGTTTATGTGCGTCACGAGATCGTGCACAATCGCTTCGTCGTCCAAAGCCTTGAGGCGAAAGGCGCCGTGTTCGTCGACGAGCTGACCGAGGTGCCGGAAGACCGGCCAGTCATCTTTTCAGCGCACGGCGTACCGAAGGCTGTGCCGGCCGAGGCGGAGCGGCGGCAGATGCTTTTTGTCGACGCGACCTGTCCGCTGGTATCGAAAGTTCATCGCGAGGCGGAGCGACATCATGAAACCGGCCGTCGGCTGGTGCTGATCGGGCATGCGGGGCATCCGGAAGTCATCGGGACCATGGGGCAGTTGCCCGATGGGGCTGTACTACTGGTGGAGACGATGGCCGACGTCGCTGCATTGTCCCTGCCAGCTGGCCAGCCCCTCGCCTACATCACGCAGACCACCCTTTCGGTCGATGAGACGGCCGACATCCTGGCAGCGCTGAAGGCGCGCTTTCCCCAAATCGAGGGGCCACGCAGGGAAGACATCTGCTATGCGACGACCAACCGGCAGGCTGCGGTCAAGAGCATGGCCGCCGGCGTGGACGCGATGCTGGTGATCGGGGCGCCGAACTCCTCCAATTCCATCCGCCTGGTCGAGGTGGCGCGCAGGGCGGGGTGCACGAATGCCTTCCTGGTGCAACGGGCGCAGGATATCGACTGGGCGCGGCTTCGAGATGTTCGCGCGGTTGGGATTACTGCCGGGGCCTCGGCGCCGGAGGTCCTGGTGGAAGAGGTGGTCGCCGCTTTCAATGAACGCTACGACGTGCGGCTGGAGGCGGTCGATACGGTGCGCGAGGATGTGAAGTTCAAGATCCCCCGCATTCTCGAGATCTGAGCAAGAATGGCCGTCTATACCGAAATTTCCGACGATGATCTCTCGGCCCTGATGGCCGAGTACGATATCGGTGGGGTGATGAGCTGCAAAGGCATCGCCGAGGGCGTGGAGAATTCCAACTACCTGCTACGCACGGACAAGGGCCAATTCTTCCTGACGCTTTACGAAAAGCGGGTGAAGGAGGGGGATCTGCCGTTCTTCCTGGGCCTCATGGATCATCTGTCGCTAAAGGGGGTGCGTTGCCCCGTGCCGATCCGCGGCCGCGACGGGGTTATTCTGCGCCGCGTCGCCGGGCGGCCCGCTGCCATCGTATCCTTCGTCGACGGCGTGTCGGTCCGCAATCCCGGGGTCAGTCACTGCGGCCAACTCGGCCAGGCTCTGGCCGGTTTGCATAGTGCGGGCAAGGACTTCGCCCTGCGGCGCCCGAATGCGCTTTCGGTCGATGGCTGGAGGCCTCTGGTGGATGCGTGTCTCGGGAATGCGGATCGGGTGCGGCCAGGCCTATCGGAAGAACTCGGGAGCGAACTCTCCCTCCTCGAAACGCGCTGGCCACGCCACTTGCCGGAAGGGGTCATCCATGCCGATCTTTTCCCTGACAACGTTCATTTCCTCGGCGGCAAGTTGTCGGGCCTGATCGACTTCTACTTCGCCTGCGACGACTTCCTTGCCTACGATCTCGCAGTGTGCCTGAACGCCTGGTGCTTCGAGGCCGACGGGGCCTATAACCTGACCAAGGGCCGTGCCTTGCTTCGGGAATACTGCGCAGATCGGACCCTCACCGCCGCTGAGGTAGCCGCCTTTCCGTTGCTATGTCGCGGCGCGGCGTTTCGTTTCCTGCTGACCCGCCTATACGATTGGCTGAACCAAGTGCCGGGCGCTCTCGTCAAACCCAAAGATCCGCTGGAATACTGGCGCAAGCTCGGTTTCCACCGTGCCGCGAAAGGCCCCGCTGCCTATGGCCTGGAATGACCGCGCCCTGACCGCTGGTTTCTTCATCGCCATTGTCCTTGCGGTGATGCCGGCCAATGCGCAGGTGGTCTTGTGCCATGACACCGGACGAGACATCGTCATCAGGTCGACGCAGTTGGAATGCAAGGGCGTGGTCGTCTCTGATGCGGAAGCCGAGGAGATCCGTCGCCGCCGTGCCGAGCGGATCCGAGGCGCCATCAAACCGCCGGGATCACCGTTTCCGAACATGAAGCTGGCGGGGATGGGAACCGGGTTCTTCGTGCATCCATCCGGATTGTTGCTGACCAATCACCACGTCGTGGCCGATTGCATGGGCTTGTCGGTCGATCCGGCGTCTGGGGACGATGCGATCGCGACGCTGGAGGCGAGCGATTCCAGGCTCGATCTTGCTGCCTTGCGAATTCCGCGCGCGAATGTGGCTGTAGCCCGCTTCGGGGTGGAGAGCCCGTTGCGGGCGGGTGATCCGCTCGTCGTGGTCGGATATCCCAATCGCGGTGTCTCACGGGTGCAACCGCTGGCGACATCGGGCGAATTCGGCGCCTATGGCACCCCGATCGGCGGTATCCCCCGCATTGCCATGCAGGGAGAGGTGCGACGGGGAAACAGCGGCGGACCGGTGTTCGACAGCGCCGGCCTCGTGATTGGCGTAGTATTCGCCAAGCGAAACACGGTGGAGGCGTCGCGTGCGATCGGAGCGCCAGCCGAGGATTTCGGCTTCGCCATTCCAGCCCGTGACGCCGTCGCCTGGCTGAAGGGCCTCGGCCACGAGCCGGCCTTCGGCTTTCCGGCTGCCACTCCGCTCACCCGCGAGCGGGTATTCGCCCTCGCGAAAGGATTCGTCGCCCGGATCAACTGCTGGCGCTGAGACGCCTCAGGCGGCCAGGTTCTCGCCTTTGAGTGCCTTGTCGATCAGGGCGCGTGTCTCGGCAATGCCATAGAGGGCGATGAACGAGCCCATGCGCGGGCCGGTCTCCTGGCCCAGGAGCACTTCGTACAGTGCCTTGAACCACTCGCGCAGGTTTGTGAACCCATGCCGCTTGCCGATCTCGAAGACTTCGGTCTGCAGTACATCGGCATCGGCGGCGAGGCCGGGCGTGGCGAGATGGCCGGCCAGTTCCTCGATGGCAGAGCGTTCGATGGGCGTGGGCGCGCGATAGCGCTTTGCCGGCTTCACGAAGTCGCGATAGTAGGCGATGGCATAGCCGACCAACTGGTTCAGGATCGGGTTGTCGGCGGGGTTGCTGCCGGGGGCATATCGTTGCAGGAACGCCCAGAGTACCTCGGGCTCCTCGGCGTTGCAGACGCCGGCGAGGTTGAGCAGCATGCCGAAGGAAACCGGCATCTTCTCGCCAGGGGCATTGTCGCCGTGGATGTGGAAGACCGGATTGGCGTAGCGTTCGGCTCCCGTTTGCCCCGGGAACTTCTCCAGGAAAGTGAGATAGTCGTCGACGGTCCGGGGGATGACGTCGAAATAGAGCCGCTTTGCGGCCTTGGGCTTCTGGAACATGTAGAGCGAGAGCGTCTCCGGCGAGGCATAGGTCAGCCAATCCTCGATCGACAGGCCATTGCCCTTCGATTTCGAGATCTTCTCGCCCTTCTCGTCAAGGAAGAGTTCGTAGGTGAATCCCTCCGGGGGCTGGCGCCCAAGGGCGCGTGAGATCTGTCCCGACAGTTTGACGGAATCGATCAGGTCCTTGCCGGACATCTCGTAGTCGACGCCAAGCGCCACCCAACGCATGGCCCAGTCGCATTTCCACTGCAGCTTGCAATGACCACCGGTGACAGGAATTTCGATCACGTCCCCGTCGTCGTCGCGATAGGTGATCGTGCCTTTCCCGGCATCGGTGGCGACGACGGGAGCCTGCAGCACCCGGCCGGTCTTTGCGCAGATCGGCAGGAAGGGAGAATAGGTGGAGGCTCGCTCGGCCCTTAGGCTCGGCAGCATGATTGCCATCACCGCCTCGTAGTTCCCGAGCACGCGGAGGAGGGCTTCGTCGAAGCGGCCGGAGGCGTACCAGTCGGCGGCAGACTGGAATTCGTATTCGAAGCCGAACTGGTCCAGGAAGGCCTGCAGTCGTGCGTTGTTGTGAGCCCCGAAGGAAGGGTGTGTGCCGAAGGGGTCGGGCACGCGGCATAGCGGCTTACCCAGGTGTTCGCGCAGCATCTCCTGGTTCGGCACGTTGTCCGGTACCTTGCGGAAGCCGTCCATGTCGTCGGAGAAGGCGAACAGTCGGGTCGGGATCGACGACAGCTTCTGGAAGGCTCGGCGCACCATAGTGGTGCGTGCCACTTCGCCGAACGTACCCAGGTGCGGGAGGCCCGAGGGACCATAACCGGTCTCGAACAGCACGTAGCCCTTGTCGGGCGGGTTCTTCTCGAACCGCTTAACCAGCTTCTCGGCCTCCTGGAACGGCCAGGCGTTGCTCGCGAGATAGATGGCTGCGTCGGTCATGGCATCGTCTTCTTCAAGGTCAATCGGCAGGTGTCAGACGACCTTGCCGGGATTCATGATGCCCTGAGGATCGAGGGCCTCTTTGAGCTTCCGCATCAAGTCGATTTCGAGCGGCTGCTTGTAATGCGTGATCTCCTCGCGCTTCAACCTCCCCAGGCCGTGCTCGGCCGAGATCGAACCGCCGAGTTCGTGGGCGATGCCGTGCACGATGTCCGACACTTCGTGCCATTGGTCCAGGAACCATTTCCGATCGGCGCCGGGGGGTTGGCTGGGATTGAAGTGCACGTTCCCGTCCCCGATATGGCCGAAGGCGATGATCCGCACGCCGGGGATCAGTTGTTCGACCGCCGCTGTCGCCCGCTCGATGAACGTCGCCATCAGCGAGACGGGAACGGAGATGTCGTGTTTGATCGAGCCCCCCTCGGGGCGCTGGCTTTCCGACATGCTTTCGCGGAGCTTCCACAGGTCCTTGGCCTGTGTGTCGCTCTCTGCCAGCACAGCATCGAGTACCAATTCACGTTCCAGCCCCTCGCCCAGCACGCCCTCCATGGTGGAGCGTAGCTCGTCGCCGGCTCGGCCGGAGGTCATCTCCATGATGACGTACCAGTCGTGACGGGCCTGCATCGGATCGCGAGTGCCGGGAATGTGGCGGAGTACGAAATCGACCCCGATCCGCGGCAGAAGTTCGAAGCTCGACACCTGACCGCCAGATTCGCGCTTTGCAATCCCGAGCAGTTCGACCGCCGCCTCGACGCCCGCCACCGCGGCGAACGCGGTGGCGGTGGCGCGTGGACGCGGAAACAACTTCAGCACAGCGGCGGTGATAATTCCGAGGCTTCCCTCGGCGCCGATAAACAGCTGCTTCAGGTCGTACCCTGTGTTGTCCTTTCGCAAGCCGCGCAGGCCGTTCCAAACCTGTCCGTCGGGCAGCACGACTTCCACGCCCAGCACCAGTTCACGTGTGTTGCCATAGCGTAGGACCGCATTGCCGCCTGCATTGGTTGAGAGGTTGCCGCCCACGGTCGCGGTGCCCTCGGAAGCGATGCGGAGCGGAAACATGCGGTCGTGCCTCTCGGCCTCCTCGTGAAGAGCGGCCAGGGGCATGCCGGCCTCGACCGTGATGGTGTCATTCGCGAGGTCGACTGCCCGAATGGCGCGCATGCGGTTGAGGCTGAGAACAATTTCGTCCCCGGTTTCGAAGGGAACGCTGCCGCCGACCAGGCCGGTATTGCCACCCTGAGGCACGATGCTCGTCTTGGTTTCGGCGCATATGCCGACGACCGCTGCCACTTCGGCCGTTGTCGAGGGACGGACGATCAGCGCAGCCTGGCCGATGTAGAGATCGCGGGGTTCCTTCAGATAGGCCGCCATCTCGCCCGGCTCGGCGATGAAGCCGCGCCTGCCCACAGCCGCTTTGATCCGTTCCAGCGTGATGTCGGAGATCCGGTTCATGGCGTCTAGGCGACGGCCTCCTTCTTCAGCCTGGTCTCGACCAGGTGGGCGAAGAAGCTGGCTCCGAGTGGCAGCACTTCGTCGTTGAAATCGTAGCCCGGGTTGTGGACTTCGCAGCCGCCCTCGGTGCCGCCTTGGCCGATCAGCATGAAGGCGCCCGGGCAGGTGTTGAGCATGAAGGAGAAATCCTCGGACGCCATCACGAGTTGGCCATTCCGATCGACATTGGCCTCGCCGACCAGATCGGCGGCGATATCCGCTGCGAATTTCGCCTCGGTGGGGTTGTTGACGAGCGGCGGATAAATTTCGCGCACGTCGGCCCGTACGCTTGCGCCCAGCCCTTCACCGATCCCACGGGCCACGCGTTCGATATTCGCTTTCAGCATCTTCATGACCTCCGGCTTGAAGGCGCGGATGGTGCCTCGCAACACGGCGCTTTCCGGGATGACATTGTAGGCGTCGCCGGCGTGCATCTGCGTGACGCTTATGACAGCGGAATCATGAGGGCTGACATTGCGAGCGACGATCGACTGCAGCGCGGTGATGATCTGCCCCCCAACGACAACAGGATCGATCCCGCTCTCGGGCCTGGCGCCATGTGCGCCCTTGCCGGTGATGTGGATGTCGAACAGGCCGGCCGCCGCCATCATGGGGCCGGAGCGGATAGAGAACTTACCGACGGGAAGGTTGGGCCGATTGTGCATCCCGAAGACAGCCTCGCAGGGAAACTTGTCGAAAAGTCCCTCTTCAACCATAACCCGCCCGCCGCCCATGCCTTCCTCGGCCGGTTGGAAGATGAAGTGCACGGCTCCCTCGAAATTTCGGGTCTCGGACAGATACTTGGCCGCGCCTAGCAGCATGGTGGTATGTCCATCGTGGCCACAGGCATGCATACGGCCGGCATGGGTGGAGCGGTGCGCGAAGGTGTTCAACTCGTCCATCGGCAGCGCATCCATATCGGCGCGCAGTCCCACTGCCCGGGGAGAATTGCCTACCCGAATAGTGCCGACCACCCCCGTCTTGGCGATGCCGGTGACGACATCGCACCCGAATTCCTTCAGCTTCTGCGCTACGATCGCCGACGTGCGTGCCTCTTCAAAGCCCAGTTCCGGATGCGCATGGATATCCCGACGCCAAGCGGTCATCTGGTCGTGGATTGCGGCGATCTTCGGTTCGATATTCATGGGGCGGGGGCTCCTTGCGCGGGCGCCACATTCAAGCAGGACAGGTCGCAAAGCGCCAC
>JALHMN010000007.1:0-336 GCA_022844005.1 bacterium
CACATTGCCGGCCGACCAGGGCAGGCTTCGCTTCGCCGCCGAAGTGGAAGAGCGCGCCATTGCCGTTCTGGCGCGGCTGAAGCCCGGCCGGAGGCTGGACATCAATGTCGAGTTCTATACGGCGCTGCTGCTGGAGGCGCTGGACGTCCCGCGCGACGCCTTCACCAGTCTATTCGCCGCGGGCCGCATGGCGGGCTGGTGCGCCCATGTGCTGGAACAGGAGCGGGAGGGACGACTGATCCGCCCCCTCTCCGCCTACAAGGGACCGGCACTGTCCCAGGCCGCCTGAAGATGAAGCGGCGCCCGGCATTGTCGCCGGGCGCCGCACACTCTTTC
>JALHMN010000007.1:346-1397 GCA_022844005.1 bacterium
TGCATTTTGCCATGGCCGCCGGGCCCACCGGCGAAGCGCGCCACCAGTTCGTCAGCCGTCTTCTTCTGATCGTCGTTCAGGCTGGCGTAGAGCGGCTTGAAGGCATCGAGCATGCGCTGGCTGGACGCCGCCATCACCTGAGCACCTTCGGCCCGGCGCTCGATGCGCTCCAGCGCATTCGGGCGCGGGCGTTCGGCCGGCGTCTGCCCCGCCGCGGACGGTGCCGGTGGCTTCCGCGCCTCGTAGAGCGCCTGCGCTTCCTTCGTGCTGAGGCGCATCGCCTCGGCGAACTTGTCGAAGGCCGGCGCCTGGGCGTCGGTGATCTTCAATTCCGCCTTCAGGAAGGCGATGCGGCCTTCGATATGGCGACCGGGCCGGAAGTCCGCGCGTTCGCCGCGCGAATGTTCCATGGTGTGCTGCATCATCCCGCGCCCATGGTTCTCATGGCCGGGCTTCATCTGGGCGAACGCGAATCCGCCGCCGGCGGCGAGGAGCGTCAAGCCTACTGCGCTGGCGATCAGGGTGCGACGTGTCGACATGATTCGAAACCTGTCTTTGCTGTTGTAGGGCGAGGAGACACGATGGCGCCGCCTCTCACGCATCCATACGCTGCCCGAACGGGAATCCTTCGCGAGGGTGGATGATCACGAAGACGTCAGCGGAAGCACTCGATCACCGGCTTCGACAGAATCCGAAACTGCGCGCGATCCTGCATCGCTGGACGGCGCTGCAACTTCCCGATGCCTGGATCGTTGCCGGCGCCGTGGCGCAGACGGTCTGGAACCTGGAGCATGGCCGGCCCGCCGACGCCGATATCAAGGACATCGACATCGTCTATTTCGACGCTGGCGATCTCAGCGCCGAGTCCGAGGCCGCGCAGGAACGCCGGGTCGCCGAGATGACGGCGGACCTCGAGGTCAAGGTCGATGTGAAGAACGAGGCGCGGGTGCACCTTTGGTATGGCCGGGTATTCGGCCGCGAGATCGTCCCCTACACCTCCGCGCCCGCCGCCATCGCGACCTTTCCGACCACCGCGACGGCCGTAGGCGTC
>JALHMN010000007.1:1407-55130 GCA_022844005.1 bacterium
CCGGCTTGCAGATCGAAGCCCCGTTCGGCCTCGGGGATCTGCTGGCGATGGTCGTGCGGCCGAACCGCGCGCTTGTCAGCCGCGAGGTCTACGAGGCGAAAACGCGGCGTTGGCGGGCCGTATGGCCAATGCTCGACATTCGGCCTTGGTAATAACATTATTGTACTGTGTTAATTTATACACGACATAATGTGTGCTCACAACGTTTGACGAAGATTATTTTCCGAACAACATTCGTATAAGGATTTTTACACATACAGAGTTCGTGAAATGAGCTTGATTCCGCTGATGCTCGATCCCAAGGAACGCGAGGTCCTGGTCGTCGGCGAAACCGACGCGGCCCTGCGGCGCCTCGCTCAGGTCAGGCGTTGGAGCGCCAGGGTGCGCCATGCCCAGAACCCGACGCCTTCGGAGCTGGCGGAAGCCGCTCTGGTTTTCGTCGCCACCGAAGACGACGACCGAAACGCCGCGCTGGCGGCGCATCTGCGGGCCCGGGGCGTCCCGGTGCATGTGCACGACCGGCCCGATCTCGGCACCGTCGCGATGCCGGCCGTGGTCGAGCGCGGCGACGTCCTGGTTGCCATCTCGACGCGCGGCTCGGCGCCCGTGCTGGCGCGCCGGCTGAAGGAAAAGATCGACCAGCTGATGCCCGCCCGTCTCGGTTCGCTGACCCGACTGCTGGACGGCTTCCGCGACAGCGTGCGCGCCGTGCTGCCGGGGTTCGAACCGCGGCGGCGCTTCTGGGAAAGCATCGTCGATGGTCCGGCCGGCGCCGCCGCACTCGCCGGCAACGAAGCAAAGGCGCGCGAGCTCGTCGTCGCTGCCTTGAACGGGCGCGGCGCCCGGCACAATGCCGGCATCGTGCACCTGATCGGCGGCGGACCCGGGGACCCGGAACTGCTGACCCTGAAGGCGCATCGGGTGCTGCAGGATGCCGACGTGATCCTGCATGACGAACTGATCACGCCCGCCATCCTCCAGCGCGTTCGGCAAGATGCGACCCGCATCGATGTCGGCAAGCGGAAGGGCCGCCACGCGATGCCGCAGGCCGAGGTCAACGCCCTGATGGTGCGCCTGGCCAGGGATGGTAAGCGGGTCGCGCGGCTGAAAGGTGGAGATCCCTTCGTGTTCGGCCGCGGCGGCGAGGAACTAGAGCATCTGCGCGCCGCCGGGATCGACGTGCAAGTGGTGCCGGGCGTCACGGCGGCCGCCGGCTGTGCCGCCAGTGCCGGCTTCCCGCTGACGCATCGCGACATCGCCTCCACCCTCACCCTCGTCACGGGGCATGGCAAGAACGGCGAACCCGCCGCCGACTGGCGCGCCCTCGCCGCGACCGGCGGCACGCTCGCCATCTACATGGGCCTGACCCACGCCGCCGTCATCGCGCGATCGCTGCGCGAAGCCGGGATGAGCGCCGACACGCCGGTCGCGATCATCGTCAACGGCACACGCGACGACGAACGGGTCGCCGCCGGGACGCTAGGGTCGCTGCCCCGGCTGGCCGCGGGCGAAGGCGGCAAGGGCCCGGCCCTGATCGTGATCGGCGACGTCGTCCGGCTGGCGCCGGCCTGGAGCGAGATCGAACGCCTGGAGGCCGCATCGTGAGCAAGACCTCGACCAAGGGCCGCGTCGCCGCGCCCCAGGTGCTGACCGCCAACGACCTCAAGAACGGCGCGGTCGTCTTTCTGGACAAGGCCGGCGGCTGGACCACCCGGATCAGCGAGGCGCGGGTCATCGACGATGCAGCCGAAGCCGCCACCCTCCTCGACAAGGCCAATGCGCTTCAGGCGACCCAGCTTGTCGGCCCCTACCTGGTCGACGTCGATGCCGCCGGCCGGCCGCTTCACCTGCGCGAACTGATCCGCGCCGAGGGGCCGACCGCGCCCCTCTTCGCCTGAGGACCACGCCATGTACGTCTATGACCGCCAGGACCGCATGTTCGTCCAAGCCCGGGTGGAGCAGTTCCGCGACCAGGCGAACCGCCGCCTCGCCGGCGAAATCACCGAAGACGAGTTCAAGCCGCTCCGCCTGCAGAACGGCCTCTATCTTCAGCTTCATGCCTATATGCTGCGGGTCGCCATTCCCTACGGCACGCTGAACGCGAAGCAGATGCGCGCATTGGCCGAAATCGCGCGGCGCTTCGATCGGAGCTATGGGCATTTCACCACCCGCCAGAACATCCAGTTCAACTGGATCAAGCTGGAGGAAGCGGCCGATGCCCTGCAGGTGTTGGCCGATGCCGACATGCATGCGATCCAGACCAGCGGCAACTGCATCCGGAACGTCACCGCCGATGCATGGGCCGGCGTGGCCCCGGACGAAATCGAGGACCCGCGCATCTGGGGCGAGATCCTGCGCCAGTGGTCGACCGCGCATCCGGAATTCTCCTTTCTGCCGCGGAAGTTCAAGATCGCCGTCACCGGCTCGCCGGCCGACCGCGCGGCGGTGCGCGTCCACGATGTCGGCCTGCGCATGCACCGGAACGCCGAAGGCCAGGTCGGTTTCGAGGTGATGGTGGGTGGTGGCCTCGGGCGCACGCCGATGATCGGCAAGACGCTGAAGGACTGGCTGCCGAAAGAAGACCTGCTGACCTACCTGGAAGCGGTGATGCGGACCTACAACCGCTATGGCCGCCGCGACAATCTCTACAAGGCCCGGATCAAGATCCTGGTGCACGAGATCGGTGTCGAGAAGATGCGGGCCGATGTGGAGAAGGAATTTGCCGCGGTGAAGGGCGGGCCGCTGTCGCTCGAGCCCGGGACGATCGATGCCATCGCGGCGCATTTCGCGCCGGCCGCCTATGCGCCCAAGCTCGCCTTCGTACCCGAGCACGAGGCGCTGAAGCGGAGCAATCCCGACTATGCGCGCTGGGTGGCGACCAATGTGGTGCCCCACCGCCAGCCGGGCTATGCCATCGTCAACCTGTCGCTCAAGCCCGTGGGTGGCGCCCCTGGCGATGCGACGGCCGAGCAGATGGACGCGGTGGCCGATGTCGCCGAGCAGTACTCACTCGGAGAACTGCGCGTCACCCATACCCAGAATCTGGTGCTGCCGCATGTGGCGGTGGAGGACCTGCGCACCATCTGGGCCAAGGTGACCGCAGTGGGGTTCGCCACGCCTAACCTCGGCCTCCTCACCGACATCATCGCCTGCCCCGGCCTCGATTTCTGCGCACTGGCCAATGCCCGCTCGATCCCGATCGCCCAGCGCATCACCCAGCGCTTTGCCGACCTGGACCGGGTGCATGAGATCGGCCCGCTCAGCCTCAAGATCTCCGGCTGCATCAATGCCTGCGGGCATCACCATGTCGGCGGCATCGGCCTCTTGGGCGTCGAGAAGAACGGCGTCGAGTTCTACCAGATCACCTTGGGCGGCGATCCCGGCCCCGAGGCCGCCATCGGCCAGCTGCTCGGCCCCGCCGTCTCCGGCCCCGAGGCGGTCGACGCGGTGGAAAGGGTGATCGAGGCCTATCTGACCCATCGCCGGCCGGGTGAAGAGTTTGTCGCCACCTATCGCCGGCTCGGCCCGGCCCCCTTCAAGGACCATGTCTATGCCGCTCGTGCGTGACGGCGCCATCGTCGCCGATCCCTGGATCTCCGTCGCCGACGATGCACCCGTCCCCCGAGACGGAGGGGCCATCGTCTCCTTCTCCCGCTGGAAGGCGGAGCGCGAAGCGCTGAGCGGGCTCAATGCGCCACTCGGCCTCGCGCTCGCCAATACCGACGATGTGACGGAGATCGGAGCAGCAACGAACCGCTTCGGCGTCATCGCGCTCAGCTTCCCGAAATTCTCCGACGGGCGCGCCTACAGCCAGGCGCGCCTCTTACGCGAACGCTACGGCTTCAAGGGAGAGTTGCGCGCCACCGGCGCGGTCCTGCCGGACCAGCTGGTGCATATGCTGCGCTGTGGCTTCGATGCCTTCCTGCCCCCCGACGACCGGCTGCTGAGATACTGGGGCCGCGTGGTGGCGTCGCTGCCCGCCTTCTATCAGCCGATCGGCACCGTGAAGCCGACCGTGGAGGGCTTGCGCGAGGCCGCAGCGAAGAGACCGGCCGCTGCCTAGCCTCGCATGCCCTCCGGCGCCCTACCGGCGATCTCGAGGATCAGCTTGCGGCGGATGGCCTCGCCGAAGGAGTTGAAGTCGCGTGCGGGTATGCTGAAGGCGCCGGGACCTCCGATCACGTTCTTCTCGTAGTACTCGTCGATATCCCGTTCCATGTGGAGGATCGGCAGGCCGTTCACGGTGATCCGCGCCGCCGCCGCCGCGTCGCGCGCCTCGGTGGGCGACGGGCCGTTGTTCGAGCGCCCGTCGCCGGACACGTCGATCACCCGGCGGCGCTTCTCGGCCGCAAGCGCATCGAACAGCTTCATGCCGAACTCGATCGCCCCGCCCGGCGAGGTGCCGCCCGAGAAGATCGTGCGCGGCACGGTCTCGATCGCGTGGGCGAAACGAGCGATGTCCCCCATCGACTTCAAGGTGGTCCAGCCGATGGACTGATGCTGCAGGAAGTAACCGGACCACTGGAAATAGGTAACCGCCACGGCGCCGTGCAGCCCACCGCCGATAGCTCGTATCACCTCCGGCTGGCGGAAGGCATCGGCATAGCCCTTCTGCTGAAGGACGTAGTGTTCGGCCCGGACGCTGCCCGAACAGTCCGCGGCCAGCACGAGCGCGAGGTCGACCGCCGGCACCTGCGCCCCCGCGGGCCCGGGGCCCGCCGCCAGGAGGCCGCCGGTGGCGAAGATCAGGGCGCGTCGGTCGATCAAGGCCAGGCCCGGCGGTTGCGCGAACGAAGGCCGACGATAGCCGGGTCCGGCGCTTGCCGCCATAACCCCTGTTTTCGTGAGGGTTTTCGGGAAGATGCCCGCGCACATTGCTTGCCAAGGGGTCGAACGCTGACCTAATTTAGCGGTGGTTTAGGGCGTCAGGGTCGCAGTCGTCTCTTCCGGCAACATGGTCGCGAAAGCCGGACCGGTCATCCGAAAGGACAGGATCGACGAGACGGCGGGCCGCGTAGCCGGAACGGGCGCCGCTGGGAGGAGCAGAAGCACAGTGAAGCAGACCGACATCGCGGTCCCCGACTACTTCCACAAGGTCGTCGATTGCCAATGGGCCTGTCCCGCCCACACCCCGGTCCCGGAATACATCCGACTGATCGCGGACAAACGCTTCGCCGACGCCTACATGATCAACTGGAAGTCGAATGTCTTTCCCGGCGTGCTGGGACGCACCTGCGACCGCCCCTGCGAACCCGCCTGCCGGCGGGTCCGGGTGGAAGAGCAGCCGGTGGCGATCTGCCGGCTGAAGCGCGTCGCGGCCGACTACAAGGGCGACGTGACCGGCCGGATGCCCGCCGCGGTGCCGGTCCGGAACGGCAAGCGCGTCGCGGTCATCGGCGCCGGCCCCGCCTCGCTCACCGTGGCGCGCGACCTCCTCGCCGAGGGCTACCACGTCACCATCTACGAGCAGGACCCCTTCGCCGGCGGGATGATCCGCACCCAGATCCCGAAGTTCCGCCTGCCGGAGACGGTGATCGACGAGGAGGTCGGCTATATCCTCGCGCTGGAACCCGAGCTCAGGCTGGGAAAGCGAGTCGACAGCCTGAAGGCGGTGCTGGACGAAGACTATGACGCGGTCTTCGTCGGCTGCGGCGCGCCGCGCGGCCGCGATCTCGAAATTCCCGGCCGGGCCGAAGCCGCCGAACACATCCATATCGGCATCGACTGGCTCTCCTCCGTCTCCTTCGGTCACACCACCTCGATCGGCAGGCGGGTGATCGTGCTGGGTGGCGGCAACACGGCGATGGACTGCTGCCGCTCCGCGCGGCGCCTCGGCGGCGAGGAAGTGACGGTTGTTGTCCGTTCCGGCTTCGAGGAGATGAAGGCCTCTCCCTGGGAGAAGGAGGATGCCATGCACGAAGGCATCCCGATCCACAACTTCCTGGTGCCCAAGGCGGCCCTGCACGACGGCGGCAAGCTGACCGGCATGGTGTTCGAGAAGGTGAAGCCGGAATTCGACGAGAAGGGCCGGCGCAACCTCGTGCCCACGGGCGAGCCCGACGTCACCATTCCCTGCGACGACGTACTGGTCGCCGTGGGCCAGGAGAACAGCTTCCCCTGGATCGAACGCGACATCGGCGTGGACTTCGACCGCTGGGGCATGCCGGTGGTCGACACCGTCACGCTCCGCTCCACCCATCCCAAGGTCTTCTTCGGCGGCGACGCCGCCTTCGGACCGAAGAACATCATCTGGGCGGTGGCCCACGGCCACGACGCCGCGGTCTCGATCGACCGCGTCTGCAACGGTCTCGATCCGGCCATTCGTCCGCCGCCGGGGACCGTGCTCACCAGCCAGAAGATGGGCATCCACGAGTGGTCCTACGACAACGACATCCGGCTGGACCAGCGCTACAAGGTGCCCCAGCGCCCGCCCGAGGAGGCATTGAAGGACATCAAGCTCGAGGTCGAACTCGGCTTCGATGACATGCTGGCCTACAAGGAGGCCGAGCGCTGCCTGAACTGCGACGTGCAGACGGTGTTCACCACCTCGCTCTGCATCGAATGCGATGCCTGCGTCGACATCTGCCCGATGGACTGCATCACCTTCACCGACGATGCACCGGAAGCCGATCTGCGGCAGAAGCTGATGGCCCCGGCCAAGAACCTGACCCAGGACATCTACGTCGCCCATGGCCTCAAGACCGGCCGCATCATGGCCAAGGACGAAGACGTCTGTCTCCACTGCGGCCTCTGCGCCGAGCGCTGCCCCACCGGTGCGTGGGACATGCGCAAGTTCTTCCTCGAGATGACTCACGCGGGTGCCGCATGCCGCAGCGTCTAGAAGCAATCAACGACTTCGTCGTCAAGTTCGCCAACGTCAACGGGTCCGGCTCCGCTTCCGCCAACCAGCTGTTCGCCAAGGCGATCCTGCGCATGGGCGTGCCGGCCACGCCGCGCAACATCTTTCCCTCGAACATCCAGGGACTGCCCACCTGGTACGAGGTACGGGTATCCGAGAAGGGCTATCTCGGCGCCCGCGGCGGCGTCGACCTCGTGGTGGCGATGAACCCGCAGACCTGGGACGCCGACCTCAAGGAGATCGAGCCCGGCGGCTATCTGTTCTACGACAGCTCCAAGCCGATGCCGGCCTCGAAGTTCCGGGCCGACGTCAATGTCGTCGGCGTACCGCTGACCGAGATGTGCAACCGCACCTACTCCGACCCGCGCCAGCGCCAGCTGTTCCGTAACATCATTTATGTCGGCGCCCTGTCGGCGCTGCTGCAGATCGAGCCGGAAGTGGTCGAGAAGCTGCTGGCCGAGCAGTTCCGCGGCAAGGACAAGCTGATCGCCCCCAACGTCAAGGCCTTCCACATGGGCCGCGACTGGGCGCTGGAAAACCTGCAGTGCCCGCTGGGGATCAAGCTGGAACGGCGCGACGCCATCGGCGACATGATCTTCCTGGAGGGCAATTCGGCGGCAGCGCTGGGTGCCGTCTATGGCGGCGCCAGCGTCTGCGCCTGGTATCCGATCACGCCCTCCTCCTCCGTCGCCGAAGCATTCGAGAAGCACTGCCGGCGCTATCGCACCGACAAGGCCACCGGCAAGGGCCGCTATGCCATCGTGCAGGCGGAGGACGAGCTCGCCTCCATCGGCATGGTGATCGGCGCGGCCTGGAACGGCGCCCGCGCCTTCACGGCGACCTCGGGCCCCGGCATCTCGCTGATGCAGGAATTCCTCGGCCTCGCCTATTTCGCCGAGATTCCGGCCGTCATCATCGACGTGCAGCGCGGCGGCCCCTCGACCGGCATGCCAACCCGCAACCAGCAGTCGGACGTGCTGGTCTGCGCCTATGCCAGCCACGGCGATACCAAGCATGTGCTGCTGTTTCCCGAAGATCCGAAGGAATGCTTCGATTTCGGGGCGCTCGCCTTCGACCTCGCCGACCGGCTGCAGACGCCGATCTTCGTCATGCTGGAACTCGAGATCGGCATGAACGACCGGCTGTGCAAGCCGCTCGCCTGGGATGCCAATCGCAAGCTCGACCGCGGCAAGGTGATGACGGCCGCCGATCTGGAAGCCGGCAAGCTCTTCGGCCGCTACCTGGACGTCGACGGCGACGGCATCACCTACCGCACCTATCCGGGCACGCACCCGACCAAGGGCGCCTTCTTCACCCGCGGCACCACCAAGGACCGCATGGCGCGCTATTCGGAGGAAGGCCCGGACTACGTCGAGAACATGGATCGGCTGCTGAAGAAGTTCGCGACGGCGAAGAAGCTGGTCCCTGCGCCGATCCTGCGTGAGGCAAAGCAACCGACGAAGTTCGGCGTCCTCTACTATGGCTCCACCAGCCCCGCGATGGTCGAGGCGTTGGATACACTCGAGACCCGGAACATTCACCTGAATGCCATGCGCGTCCGCGGCTTCCCCTTCGCACAGGAAGTGGAGGATTTCATCGCGGCGCATGACCGGGTGTTCCTGGTCGAGCAGAACCGGGACGCGCAGCTGCGCACACTGCTGATCAACGAATGCGGCATCGATCCGGCCCGCATCGTCCCGGTCCTGAACTACGACGGCAACCCCATCACCGCCCGCTTCATCATCGGCGGCATCGCGGAGCGCCTCGCCGGCGCCAACGTGACCCCGCTCAGGAAGGCCGTGCCATGACCTACCTGCCGAAACCCAGGTTCCGCCACCCCGACCTGCCGACCAACGCGCTGGGTTTCACCCGGCGCGACTATGAAGGCGCGGTTTCCACCCTTTGCGCCGGCTGCGGCCACGATTCGATCTCGGCCGCCATCATCCAGGCCTGTTTCGAACTGGACCTGCCGCCGCATCGCATCGCCAAGCTGTCGGGCATCGGCTGTTCATCGAAGACGCCGACCTACTTCCTCGGCGCCAGCCATGGCTTCAATTCCGTTCACGGCCGGATGCCGTCGGTCCTGACCGGCGCCAATCTCGCCAACAAGGATCTGATCTATCTCGGCGTATCCGGCGACGGCGACAGCGCCTCGATCGGCCTCGGGCAATTCGCCCATTCGATCCGCCGCGGCGTCAACATGCTCTACATCGTCGAAAACAACGGCGTCTACGGCCTGACCAAGGGCCAGTTCTCCGCCACGTCCGACCGAGGTTCCAAGAGCAAGAAGGGTGTCGTCAATACCGACGAGCCGATCGACATGGTGTCGATGGCGCTGCAGCTGGGCGCGACTTTCGTCGGCCGCAGCTTTTCGGGCGACAAGACCCAGCTCGTACCGCTCATCAAGGCCGGGCTGCTGCACAAGGGGGCGGCGTTCATCGACTGCATCAGCCCCTGCGTCGCCTTCAATAACCACGAAGGCTCCACCCGCAGCTTCGACTACGTCCGCGCCCATAACGAGGCGGTCAACCGCCTCGACGTCATCCTGCCCCGCGCCGAGATCACCACCGACTACGAGCCGGGCGAGACGGTCGACGTGAAACAGCACGACGGCAAGATCATCCGGCTGCGCAAGGTGGCCAAGGATTACGATGCCAGCGACCGCATCGGCGCGATGACCCATCTGCAGCAGAAGCAGGCTGCGGGCGAGATCGTCACCGGACTGCTCTATCTCGACGAAGAGCCGGTCGATCTGCACGAGGCGCTGAAGACGGTCGACCGGCCGCTCAACATGCTGGAAGACGACGACCTGTGTCCCGGCGCTGCCGAAATCGCCAAGATCAACGACAGCCTGCGCTGATTCCAACCTGCCGCGGAAGCCATCCGCGACATGCCGTGGGCGAAAAGCACACAAGAAAATTGGATTGCGCGTTATTCCCCAGTGAATAACCTGCGGCTCGTTGCGCATCAGCTTTCGATCGCGCGGCCACAATAGCCAGGGAGAGACCGACATGACCCTTCGCCTCGGCGACGTCGCCCCCGATTTCGATGCCGACACCACGGACGGCCGGATCAAATTCCACGACTGGATCGGTTCCGGCTGGGCCATTCTGTTCTCTCACCCGAAGGATTTCACCCCGGTCTGCACCACCGAACTCGGCTATGTCGCGCGGCTGAAGCCGCAGTTCGACAAGCTCGGCGTCAAGGCGATCGGGCTTTCGGTGGACCCGGTCGATTCGCATAGGGGTTGGGCCAAGGACATCGCCGAGACGCAAGGTCATGCGCTCAACTTCCCGATCGTCGCCGATCCGGACAAGAAGGTGGCGAACCTATACGGCATGATGCACCCCGCTCATGACGAGGTGTTCACCGTGCGCACCGTCTTCGTCATCGATCCGGCGAAGAAGATCCGCCTGATGATCACCTATCCGCAGACCTGTGGCCGCAACTTCGACGAGATCCTGCGCGTGGTGGAATCGCTGCAGTTGACCGACCGCTACAAGGTCGCGACGCCGGTGAACTGGAAGTCGGGCGAAGACGTGATCATCGTCCCCTCGCTCGCCGACGAGGACGCGAAGAAGCTGTTCTCGGGCTGGCGCGCGCTGAAACCCTACCTGCGCCTGACCCCCGATCCGCGCGGCGCGGCAAAGAACTGAACCCCGGCTTCCGACAGCGCGACCATCCAGGACGAGACACATGACCGACTCGAAAAACCCCGAAACCCTGTCCCTGCACGCCGGCTACCGCGCCGATCCGGCCACCGGCGCCGTCGCGGTGCCGATCTATCAGACGACGTCCTATCAGTTCCGCGACGCCGAGCATGCCTCCAATCTCTTCGCGCTGTCGGAACTGGGCAACATCTATACCCGCATCATGAATCCGACGACCGACGTGCTGGAAAAGCGCATCGCGGCGCTCGAAGGCGGCGTCGCCGCCCTGGCCTTGGCTTCCGGCCAGGCTGCGTCAGCCATGGCGCTGCAGAACCTGGCGGTGGCAGGCGATAACATCGTCGCCTCCACCGATCTGTACGGCGGCACCTGGAACCTCTTCGCCAACACCTTCAAGCAGATGGGAATCGAGGTCCGGTTCGTCGATCCGGCGGACCCGGAAAACTTTCGCAAGGCGACCGACGCGAAGACCCGGGCCTACTACGCTGAAACTCTGCCGAACCCGAAGCTGGCGGTCTTTCCGATCGCCGAGGTGGCGGCCATCGGGCGGCCGCTCGGCATCCCGCTCGTCATGGACAATACCGCGGCCCCGTTGCTGTGCCGGCCCTTCGATCACGGGGCAGCGGTGATCGTCTATTCGACCACGAAGTATATCGGCGGCCACGGCACCTCGATCGGCGGCATGATCGTCGACAGCGGCAACTTCGACTGGGCCGCGCACAAGGACCGCCAGCCCCTCCTCAACCAGCCGGACCCGAGCTACCACGGAGCCGTCTGGACCGAGGCCGTGAAGCCGCTCGGACCGATCGCCTATATCATCAAGGCGCGCGTCACCCTTCTCCGCGACCTGGGCGCCGCCATGTCGCCCTTCAACGCCTTCATGACGCTGCAGGGCCTCGAGACCCTGCCCCTGCGCATCCGCGAGCACAGCCGCAACGCCGCCGCGGTCGCCGAATTCCTCGGCAAGCAGAAGGGCGTCGCCAAGGTGATCTATCCCGGCGTGCAGACCGGCGAGGCGAAGCGGCGCGCCGACAAATACCTGAAGGGTGGCCTGGGCGGGCTGGTCGGATTCGAACTGTCGGGCGGCCGCGATGCCGGCCGGCGCTTCATCGATTCGCTCAAGCTGCTCTATCACGTGGCGAATATCGGCGATGCGCGCAGCCTCGCCATCCATCCGGCCAGCACCACCCACTCCCAGCTGACCGCGGCCGAACAGCTCGCCACCGGCGTGTCGCCCGGCTACGTGCGGCTCTCGATCGGGATCGAGCATATCGACGACATCCTGGCCGACCTGTCGCAGGCGCTCGCCGCCGCCGGCAGCCTGTCGTCGGCCGCCTGAGACTATCCGCCGCCGCGCCGAGGGCGCTTCGACGACTGGCGCGGCGGCGGCTCACCTGCGATCATTCGGTGAACGGCGTCGTCGAACGCCAGGCTACAGGGATCGCACCGGATGTCTGCCTTGCCCACCATGTCGAACGACCTGCCACCGCCCCTGAAGGGTGCCTCCGCCTGGTACGGGCCGGAGATGGCAAAGCGCGACGACTGGATCCTGGTCCTTTCGCCGCAGGATGTCGCCGAGGTCGAGGCGGCCGTGGCGCCGCTCGCCACGAGCGAAGCCGACATAGCCCGTATCCGGAAGGAGGCTTTCCCCCTGCCCACGCTCGGGCCGAAGCTTGCGCGCACCCTGCTCGATGTGCTGGAGGGGCGCGGCTTCGTCCTGATCCGCGGCCTGCCCGTGCATCGCTGGTCGACACGCGAGAGCGCGATCGCCTTCTTCGGCATCGGCGCCTGGTTCGGCAGCGCACGTTCGCAGAACGGAAAGGGGCACGTGCTCGGCCATGTGAAGGACCTCGGCCTCGACGTGAACGACCCCAATGTCCGGATCTACCAGACGCACGAGCGGCAGACCTTCCACACCGATTCCTGCGACATCGTCGGCCTCCTGTGTCTCAAGACCGCGAGGACCGGCGGGCACTCGGCCCTGGTGAGTTCGCTCAGCATCTACAACGAGATGTATCAGCGCCGACCCGACCTGCTCCGCCTGTTGGTGGAACCCGTCGCGACCGACCGACGGGGCGAGGTACCGGTGGGCCAGAAGCCCTATTTCGAGATCCCGGTCTTCAACTGGCATCAGGGCCTGCTCTCGACGATATACCAGCGCCAGTACATCGATTCCGCGCAGCGCTTTCCCGACGCGCCGCGGATCAGCGCCGAGAAGCGCGCCGCGCTCGACCTGTTCGATGCACTGGCCGAGGACCCTGCCCTCAACTTCATGATGGAATTCCAGCCCGGCGACATACAGTTCGTGCACAACCACACCCTGCTGCATGACCGGACGGCCTTCCAGGACTGGCCCGAGCCGGAGCGTCGCCGGCATCTGCTGCGGCTGTGGCTGGCGCCGGCCGAGGCCAGGGTGCTGCCGCCGGCCTATGCGCAACGCTATGGGCGCCTGACCCCCGGCGACCGGGGCGGCATCGTGCTGCCGGAAACCCGGCTCAACGCGCCTCTGGAAGCAGTCTGAGGAGCACGAAATGGGAACTCTCGACGGCAAGATCGCCTGGATCACCGGGGCGGGCACCGGCATCGGACGGGCGGGCGCGGAAGCGCTGGCGGAAGCCGGCGCCACGGTCATCCTGTCGGGTCGCCGCAGCGCACAGCTCGAAGCCGTGGCCGAAGCGATCCAGGACAAGGGCGGCACGGCCGAGGTCGACCCGCTGGACGTCGCCGACAAGGATGCCGTCGCCCGCACCGCGGAAATCATCCTCGGCCGGCATCGCCGGATCGACATGCTGGTGAATTCGGCTGGCTTGAACCTGCCGAAGCGGCACTTCAACGATGTCTCGGTCGAAGGCTTCGAGCATGTGGTTCAGGTCAATCTGACCGGAATGTTCTACTGCATCGCGGCCGTGCTGCCCTCGATGCGCGCGCATGGCGACGGGCTCGTCATCAACATCTCGTCCTGGGCGGGACGCTACGACACCTACATGACCGGTCCCGCCTACAATGCGACCAAGCACGCGGTGGTCTCGCTCACCAACAGCCTCAACATCGAGGAATGCGTGAACGGCATCCGCGCCTGCTGCATTTGCCCGGGCGAAGCGGCCACCGAGATCATGAAGAATCGCCCGGTGCCGCCGAAGCCCGAGGACATGGCGAAGATGCTGCAGGCCGAGGACCTCGGTCGTACGATCCGCTTCGTGGCCGAAATGCCGCCGCATGCCTGCGTCAACGAGATCGTTATCAGCCCGACCTGGAACCGCATCGTCCTGGGCGCACCGGATTTCGTGCGCCGCTGAAGCGTCAGGCGGCCTGTTTCAGCCCGAGCTGAGCCCAGACCTTGGTCAGCGCCGACACCAGGTCACGCATCATCTCGTCATCGTGCATGGGCGTCGGCGTGATCCGCAGGCGCTCGGTGCCGCGCGGCACGGTGGGATAGTTGATCGGCTGGATGTAGACGCCGAATTCGTCGAGCAGGGTATCGGACGCCTGCTTGCAGAGCGCCGGATCGCCGACGAAGAGCGGCACGATGTGGCTGCTCGAAGGCATTACCGGCAGGCCCGCATCGGCCAGCATCCGCTTCAATGTGGCCGCCCGTTCCTGGTGACGGACGCGAATCTCGTCGTGCTCCCGCAGATAGCGGATGCTGGCTGCGGCGCCGGCGGCCACCGTGGGCGGGATGGTGGTGGTGAAGATGAAGCCCGGGGCGTGGCTGCGGATGGCATCGACCAGATTGGCGCTCGCGGCGATGTAGCCGCCGACCACGCCGAACGCCTTGGCGAGAGTACCGTTGATCACGTCGATGCGGTGCATGACGCCGTCGCGCTCGGCGACTCCGCCGCCGTGGGCGCCGTACATGCCGACGGCATGGACTTCGTCGAGATAGGTCAGCGCGCCATACTTCGCCGCTAGGTCGCAGATCGCACCGATCGGCGCGATGTCGCCGTCCATCGAATAGACGCTTTCGAAGGCGATCAGCTTCGGCCGGTCAGCCCCCGCGACCTGCAGCAGTTCTTCCAGATGCAGGAGATCGTTGTGGCGGAACACCTGACGGTCGCAGCCCGCATGACGGATGCCTTCGATCATCGAGGCGTGGTTCAGCGCATCCGACAGGATCAGGCAGCCGGGAATGAGCTTGCCCAGAGTCGACAGCGTGGCGTCGTTGGCAACGAAGCCGGAAGTGAAGACGAGCGCCGCCTCCTTGCCATGCAGTCGGGCAAGCTCGGCTTCCAACTCGATCACCGCATGGTGAGTACCGGAGATGTTTCGCGTGCCACCGGCGCCGGCGCCGAAACGGTCGATCGCCTCCTTCATCGCCTCCAGGACCACGGGATGCTGGCCCATGCACAAATAGTCGTTGGAGCACCAGATGACGATCTCGGGCTGGTTGTGCTTGGAGTGATTGAGCGCGCGCGGAAACCGGCCGGCGCGGCGCGCCAGGTCGGTGAAGACGCGGTAACGGCGCTCGGCCTTGAGCTGGCCGATTGCGTCACCAAACAGCTTTTCGTAATCCATGCCCGGCCCCTTCCCGCCGTGCCCGACCCGTCGCGGCAAGAGATGAACGCGCGACCTATGTCGCATCATCCGGTTGCGCGCCCCTTATGCAAGCCGATATCGCGCGACAATTCGTCCGCGGAAGGATCAGACCGACAGGTCGAGGTGCTTGAGACCGCGACTTACCATCTGCGTCAGCCCGTCGACGACCTGCTGGCCAAGCGCGCCTCCGTCGCCCCGCACCTCGTTGGAGAGAATCGCCCGCAACGCGCCCATATGGGCGGCGGCGATCTTCAGGTCGGTGCGGTCGAGGTCGACGGTCTTCTCGATGTAGAGGCAGAGCGAGTGCGCCACATGGGTGACCAAGGGATAGTCGAAGGTAGTGCCCTGCCCCTTGATATCGTGGGCGATGACATAGGCCGCCCGCAGCGTCCCGGCGCGCTCGGCGGCATCGGCGGCGGCCTCCACCAGGGCGATCTTGGCCTCGAGTTGGTCGAGGTCGGTCTGCACCCAGTCGCGATAGTCCTGGGCCAGATCCGCCACCTTCGCCTCTGCGCGGACGAGGAGGCCCGGATCGGCGAGGCGCGGCGGTCCAACCTTCTGCTTCAAAGGGTTGGCCGGCTGAATGACTTCCATTTGAAGGGAACGCCCCATCACCGCATCCTCCTTCTCAGCCGTCGATCATCTCGACCGCATTCGCGACAGGGCGCGGCGGCGGCGGTGATGGCGACAGTGGCGGCGCGCCTTCGCCCGGCACGATATCGATACCCCGCCGCGCCGGACCGAAATAGCCCTCGACCCGAACGAAGGGACGCGGTCGTTCGATCACGGTCATGACCCGGCGGTAGATCGCCGTGACGGACAGGGGCTTGGCCAGGAACTCGGTGACGCCGGCATCGCGCGCCGCGACCACCTTGTCCGGCTCGGAATAGGCCGACGTCATGATGATCGGCAGGAAGCGGTTCGGGCTGTCGTCGTCCTGGCGCACGCAATGGGTGAAGGTGATGCCGTCCATCGGCGCCATCATCATGTCGCACATGACGATATCCACCGGGTTGGTCTTCAACAGCGCCAGCGCCTGCGCCCCCTCGTCGGCCTCGATGACCCGGGTTGCGCCGAGCCCGTCCAGGATCGACTGGATCAGCTTGCGCATCCGGACATTGTCGTCGACCAGGAGGAAGACGAGATTTTCGAAGCTGTAGTAGGACACGTTTCCGTCAGGCCCCGCGCGTCTTTGCAGCCGTCCTCGGGTCGAGCGGCGGTCGCGCCTTCACTCTTCACAAAGCAGGGTTGATAAAACCCTAACCCCGGACGGAAACCCGACGGCGCGTTCAGATCATGCCGAGCGCCTGTTTGTAGAGGTCGAGCAGCGCCTCCTGCTCCTGGCGGTCGGCCTCCTCCTGCTTCCTGAGGCGGATGATCTGGCGGATGATCTTGGTGTCGAAGCCGTTGCCCTTGGCCTCGGCGTAGACCTCCTTGATGTCCTCGGCGATGACCTTCTTTTCCTCCTCCAGCTTCTCGATCCGGGCGATGAACTGGCGCAGGTGCTCGGCGGCGATGCCGCCGACGTCGTTGGACGGCTTCTCGGCCTTGACGGCCGCCATGTTGGCCATGGGTATCCTCAATGCTTGGGCGGTGTGAACTTGGCGATTTTCTCTGGGCTTGCTTCGGTCTGGTACTTGGAGCGCCATTCCTCGTAGGGCATGCCGTAGACGATTTCCCTCGACTGCTCCTTGGTGACCGGCAGGCCCTTGGCCTCGGCCGCCTCGCGGTACCAGTTGGAAAGGCAGTTGCGGCAGAATCCGGCCAGATTCATCAGGTCGATATTCTGCACGTCGGTCCGCTCGCGCAGGTGGTCCAGCAGGCGGCGGAAGGCAGCGGCCTCGAGTTCGGTCTTCTGGTCCATGCTCGGCTCCTTTCGGCCCGGTGGTCAGGGGCGGGAGATATGCCACGCCCCGGACCGGCGGTCAGTAGCGTTCGACGGCGAAGGGTGCGCCCTCGGCCAGGATCTCCGACAGGATCCGCCCGAGCCGCGCGGCCCAGCGATCGATTCCCGCATCGTCCGACAGTTCGTCCTGGCGAATCTCGAGCAGCGCATGCGGCAGCCCGAGATCCGCCCCGTGGCGGCGCATGGTGTAGCCGACATGACTGCGGCCCGAATAGGGTTCGTTGTCGCCGACCACGATATCGGGCTCGCGCCCCAGCTTTTCCAGCAGCGGCAGGGCGAGGCGCGGGTCCCGGTTCCACAGGATGCCGATGTGCCAGGGCCGCGCGCGGCCCCGCATCGAGGGCGTGAAGCTGTGCACCGATACGACGGGCGGCGCCGCCACCCGGCCCCGCAGGGTCGCCAGCGCGGCCGCCAGCGCCGCGTGATAGGGCTCGTGATAGAGCGCGATGCGCCGCGCGACCTCTTCCGGCGCCAGGCCGCGATTGCCGGTCACCACCGCCCCGTCGGAGAGTTCGCAGACCAGCGTCGGATCGTCGGGCGCGCGGTTGCAGTCGACCAACAGGCGCGAGTAACCGGAAAGCACCGCGCAGGCGTCCAGCCGTTCGGAGAGCCGTTCCGTCAGCTTCGCCGCGCCGATGTCCCAGCCGATGTGACGGGCGAGCTCAGCCTCCGGCAGGCCGAGCGTGCCGTAGCCCCGCGGCAGGGCGAGGCTGGCATGGTCGCAGGTCAGTAGCAGCGGCGCGTTGCCCTGCGGCCGGAGCACGCGGAAGGCGTTCGGATCGGCGGACATGCTCAGAGGATCTGGCAGGCCTCGTCGAAGTCGAGCCGGGGGCTGCGCTGGAACAGGCCGGCGGGGTCGCCATAGCCGAGGTTGCAGAGGAAGTTCGACCTGATCCGGCCACCCGGGAAGAATTCGGCATCGACCTTGGCATTGTCGAAGCCCGACATGGCGCCCGTATCGAGACCGAGCGAGCGGGCGGCGATGATCAGATAGGCGCCCTGCAGGGTGCCGTTGCGCATGGCCGTCACCTCCTGCACCGCCGGCGCGGCGAACCAGTTCTTCGCATCCGGCTGGTGGGGGAAGAGCTGCGGCAGCTTCTCCGCGAAGTCGAGGTCGTTGGCGACGATGGCCGTGACCGGCGCCTCCAGCGTCTTTTCCAGGTTGCCGGCCGAAAGCGCGGGGGCCAGGCGCTGCTTCGCTTCGCGGCTGCGCAGGAAGAGTATCCGGGCCGGGTTGCAATTGGCGGAAGTCGGACCCCAGCGCAGCAGGTCGTAGATCGCCTGGAGGGTGACGTCGCTCACCGGCTTCGGGGTCCACTTGTTGTGGGTCCGCGCGGCACGGAAGATCTGGTCCAGGGCGGCGTCGCTCAGCATCGGCGGAATATTCCTTACGACGGGAAGGGGTGCGTTGAGGCTTCAATGCACGGCGATTTCAGACTAATCATTGGCCCCGTCTTCGCCAACACGCCTCATGACGCACCGCCGTTTCATCATTCCCGCCGCACTCGCCATTCTCTGCGGCGCGGTGTCAGGCTTGCCCCCTGCGGCAAAAGCGGCCGATCACGTGCCGGTGCTGGTCTATGGCAGTTTCGGAACCCCCAGTGCCCGCTCGGTGCGGCTGGAACAGTTCGACACCCAGCTGGCCGAGATCGTCAACGGCGGCTGGCAGGTGCTGCCGCTCGCCGAGATCGTGCTGGCGCTCCGCCAACGCCGCCCGGTGCCGGAGCGGGCCATCGCCATCAGCATCGATGACGCTCACGAAAGCGTGTTCCTGGAAGCCTGGCCCAGGCTGAAGCGCGCCGGGCTGCCCTTCACGCTGTTCGTCGCCACCGGAGCGCTGGACCGTGGTGCCACCGGCCACATGACCTGGGCCCAGGTCAAGGCGATGGCGGAAGCGGGCGTTGAGATCGGCAATCTCACCGTCTCGCAGCCGCATATGACCCAGCAGACAGAGGAGCGGACTGGCGAGGAGATCGCGACCGCGCACCAGCGCATCTTCGAGGAGACCGGACGCGAGCCGCGGCTCTTCGCCTATCCCTATGGCGAATGGGATGCGGGCGTCCGCCGTCAAGTCATCGCCGGCGGCTATATCGCCGCCTTCGGCCAGCAGTCCGGCGTCGCGCATGCCGGCGCCGACTGGTTCGCGTTGCCGCGCTTCCCGATCAACGAGAACCACGGCGGCCTGTCGCGCTTTCTGATGGCCGCGACCGCGCTGCCCCTCGTCGTCACAGACGTGCTGCCGGCCGGCACCATCGTCGAGACGACCCGCCCGCGCATCGCCTTCACCGTCGATCCGCAGGCCGGCCCGCTCGACCGGCTCGCCTGTTTCGCCTCGAGCGAACCCGGCCCGCTGCCGCTCCAGGTGGGCGAGAACCGCCGGGTCGAGATCGCCCTCGCCCGCGAACTGCCTTCCGGGCGCACCCGCATAAACTGCACCCTCCCGGCGCCCGAGGGGCGCTGGCAATGGTTCGGGCTGCAGCTCACCCCATCCAAGGGAGGATGACCGACGATGTTCCGCAAGAACCCCATGAAGGCGAAGCTGAAGGCCGGGAAGCAGTTGATCGGCGTCTGGCTGAACGGTACCGGGGCCGACAACGCCGAGGTGCTGGCCCATGCCGGCCTCGATTTCCTCGCCATCGACCAGGAACACGGCCCCGGCGGCATTCCGCAACTGGTGGACCAGCTGCGCGCCATGTCGGGCACCGAAACGGGCAGCATCCTGCGGGTGCCGTGGAACGACACGGTCTATTTCAAGAAGGCGCTGGATGCCGGCGCCGAGGGGGTGATCGTCCCCATGGTGGAAACCGCCGCCCAGGCCCGCGCCGTGGTGGCCGCCTGCACCTACCCGCCGGGCGGCATCAGGGGCGCGGCGGGCGGCATCCGCGGCGCCACCTACGGCAATGCCAAGGACTACAAGAAGCAGGCGGCGGCCGAACTGATCATTGCGGTCCAGGTCGAGAGCGCCGCCGCGGTGGAGCGCATTCCCGACATCGCCGCGGTGCCGGGCGTCGACATGATCTTCATCGGCCCGCGCGACCTCTCGGGCTCGATCGGCAAGCTCGACCAGTTCGACGACCCGGAGGTGAAGGCGCTGGTGCGCCGGGCCGAGGAACGCATTCTCAAGGCCGGCAAGTGGCTCGCCTCGGTCTCCTACCACAACACGCCCGACCAGGAGCTGTTCGATCGCGGCTATCACATGATCATCGCCGGCGGGGATTTCGGCCTGCTCGGCCAGGGCGCCAAACGCATCCTGGCGGCGGTCGGGCGGTAAACGGAAAATTTGTCCGCGGACATTTCTGTCCGCCGCACGGCCATCCTCCCTCGCGCAAGCCGTGAGGGAGGATCCGACGGAGCCCGGCGGCGCTCCGATGACCGGAACATTTGTCCGATCGGACAATTTGTCCGCACCGGCATGCCGGGCAGGCCCAACGCTCGATGCAAAGTTTCGGAACCGGCACGATTCAATCCCGGTTTTGGCATAACCATCTGTTTTGACTGAGAAAACCGGAATCCCCGCGAATTGTACCCCCGCCTAGTCCAGCCAATTCGAGCCAATTCGAGCCAATTCGAGCCGGTCCGGCACCACCTATCACCAGCCTGGAGCCTTCTTTCGCCGGTTTCGGCCAAGGTGTCCCTCCCGCCCGGCCCGCACCGGCGGCCGGGCGGGGCCCCCATGATGGCGGACAATTTTGTCCGCCAGCGCCGATACGGCCCTCCTTGCGGCAGCCGAACGTTGCCGCAAAGCCGCCCGGCCGGAATCCTTGCAGGCGGAAAAGACCGCTGCCGCGCTATCGAACCCGCGCAGGTGGCGTCATCGCGCGATCGCGTCTTCACCATGTCCAAGAGCGCCCGCCGCATCCCGACAGCTTAATATTGGTATTGTAAGGGATTACTTCAACATCACCCACAGTATTCTCTCGAAAAGGCAGGCGCCGTCCATTGTCCCGCCTAGGCAACGCAGCTCTGGAAGCCGGAAACGAGCGCCGCCCGGTCGAGATTGCGTCCGATCAGGACGAGCCGGCTGATCCGCGCGGCACCGGCCGGCCAGGGACCGAGCATGTCGCTGTCCATCAGCATGTGCACGCCCTGGATGACCACCCGCCGATCCGTACCCTGGAAGGCCAGAATACCCTTGAAGCGCAGGATATCCGCCCCGCGGGTGGCGGTCAGATCACGGATCCAGTCGTTGAAGCGCCGCTGATCCAGGGGGCGTTCGCTGCTGAGCGACACGCTGGTGATGGCGTCGTCATGCTCGTGGTCGTCCTCGGTCAGGAAGGCGGGTTCCATGTCCAGGATGCGCTGCAGATCGAAGGAACCCCGGCCGAGCACATCCGCGACCGCGACCTGGCAGCGCTCGGCCCGATGGATGGTGGCGAAGGCGTTCATGCCACGAATCCGCGCCTCCACCTCGGCAAGCGCCTCGGCGCCGACGAGGTCGGTCTTGTTCAGCACGATCACATCGGCAAAGCCGATCTGTTCCTCGGCTTCATGGCTGTCGGCGAGGCGCTCGAGTACATGCTTGGCATCGACCACGGTGACGATGCTGTCGAGCTTCGTTCGCTGGCGCACATCCTCGTCGACGAAGAAGGTCTGGGCCACCGGAGCCGGATCGGCCAGGCCCGTCGTCTCGATGATGATGCCGTCGAAGCGCCGCCCCCGCTTCACCAATCCGCCGATGATGCGGATGAGGTCGCCGCGGACGGTGCAGCAAATGCACCCGTTGTTCATCTCGAAGACTTCTTCGTCGGCATTCACGACGAGTTCGTTGTCGATACCGATCTCACCGAATTCGTTGACCACGACCGCATAGCTGCGCCCGTGCTGCTCGGAAAGGATTCGATTGAGGAGGGTCGTCTTTCCCGCCCCCAGATATCCGGTCAGCACCGTCACCGGAATATGTCGCGTCTGAAGATTGTCGGCCTCGGACATGGTCCTCGCTCCCAGAAAAGCTTCGGCTCAAGGCAAGCAATATAAGATGTTATATCATTTCCTATAATAGGCGATAGGTGCCGGGCATGAACGCGTTTCGTTTCAGATCAGGAAGCGCTGCTGCCCTCCGGGACGATCTCGAGGTGCCGTCCTCGAGTGTCGCGGTCGAACCGGGGCTGTCGCCAGCGTGGGCGGCTCTCTGGATCAACCAAACTCTGCTTCCATAGCAACGTGCGCACAGCAACGATCGACGTTGCGATCCAATCGCCAGCACCTTGTCACAAAATTTTACAATTGCAGTGACACCCCGAGATCGCACTTGCACAAGACATTGAGAATAAACAATAACTTACAATGGAATACTAATTGCTTCATCCGCGAACTGCGCTTGAACGCAGATACCAAGGGGATGGAGGATCAAAAATTGATTTCCACAAGATCGACAACCGGCAAAGTGGTGCTGGGTGGCTTCCTGGTGATCGGGACCATTGGATTCACTGCCGCCTCGTCAGAGGCCGCCGAGATCATCGTGAACGACTTCGCCGCGGGCCCTTCGGCGGGCGTCTGGTACACCAGCGACGTCCGTCCGGGCGGCACCGCATCCATCGTCAGCCTTACCGGCGCGGGCGGGAACCTGGAAAATAATGCGCCGCTACCGACCGGCGCGGCCAAGATCACCACGGATTCAACGAATGCGGCAAAGGCCGAAGTCGGCGTAGCCGACAGCTATGGCAAGGCTGGAAACATCCTGCGCAGCCTTCAGGTCGGGTATTCGTACTTCAAGGACAGCGCCTCAACCGGTTCGGCGGAAGCCGCGCCGTCGATCAAGCTGACCTTTTTGGGTGCCCACAGCAGCGACGGATTCGTCACGTTGATCTACGAACCCTACTGGAACCAGGTCGGGTTCGAGGGAACCAGCAAGCCCGTGTCATCCGGCGATTGGGTGGACGTTGCCATCGACTTCGACAGTGGTCTCTTCTGGGGCAATGGCGGTTTCGGGGAGGCGAACAGTGGTGGTGGCCCCCCGCTTCGCACCCTGGAAGGCTGGCTCGCTGCTTTCGACACCGAGTTCGGCGATGCCGATCTGATACAGGTCAGCGTCGGAATGGGTACGTTCAATCCCGGCCAGATCGGGTTTTTCGACAATGTGTCGATCGCCCACAGCTTTGGCGGCGGCTTCGACAAGACTTACAATTTCGAAGTAGCCGCAGTTCCGGCTCCCGCGAGCCTCGGCCTCCTCGCCGTTGGCTTGGCCGGACTGGGCTGGGCACGCCGCCGGAAGGCTTGAACGGCCCGACCGCACAACCGCCAACCGAGCTCCACGGAAGCCGGCTGAGAAAGAAAAACCCGCTGAGAAATCAGCGGGTTTTTTGCCGAACTTAACTTCAACGGTATTGTACGACCTTACCTCAGACCGCTTCGACGGCGACGATTTCGGGGATGTAGTGCTTCAGCATGTTCTCGATGCCGTGCTTGAGCGTCGCGGTCGAACTGGGACAGCCCGAGCAGGAACCCTGCATGTGGAGGTAGACCACTCCGTCGTCGAAGCCTTCGAAGACGATGTCGCCGCCATCGGCGGCCACCGCCGGGCGGACGCGGGTGTCGAGCAGTTCCTTGATCTGGGCCACGATCGGATCGTCGTCGGCCGAGGCCTGCGACCCGATGGCCGAAGCTTCGTCGAGCAGGACCGGTTCGCCGGAGGTATAATGCTCCATGATCCCGCCCAGCACGGACGCCTTGATGTGGTGCCACTCGGTCGCCTCGGCCTTGGTGACGGTGACGAAATCCGCGCCGAGGAAGACGCGCTCGATCCCGTCGATGTCGAACAGGCGGCGGGCGAGCGGCGACTTCGCCGCCACATCGGCATTGGCGAAATCGGCGGTGCCGTTGCCGAGCACGTCGCGGCCGGGGAGAAACTTGAGCGTGGCGGGATTGGGGGTCGATTCGGTCTGGATGAACACGCTGTCGCTCCTACCTTCAAGGCGGTCTGACCCTATACCTAAGAGATTGACCGTGCCGGTCAAGTATTCCAAGCCATGACCGAAGCTGTTCCCCTGTCCGGCGCGGCCGGCGCCGCACCCATCCTGTCCTGGATCCTGTCGGACGCCGCGGGGCGGCTGGACGTCGCCGGACTGATGGATTCCTTCTGCCGGCAGCTGATGAAGGCGGGCGTGCCGCTGTTCCGCGCCGCGGCCGGATTCAAGGCGAATCATCCCCAGGTCTATGCCCGGGGCGTGATCTGGACGCCCGAGACGGGCGCGGAAATGATCGTGCGCGAGCACGGCATCCAATTCACCTCGGCCTATACCGATAGCCCGATCGCGCGCATCTATGCCGGCGAACCGGCGATCCGCCGCCGCCTGTCGGGCCCGCCGGAGGCGCAGGAATTCCCCATCCTTCAGGAACTGCGGGCCCTGGGGGCGACGGATTACCTGGTGCTGCCTATCCATTTTGCGGGCGCGCCCTCGGGTTTCGCCTCCTTCGCCAGCGACCGCCCGGAGGGGTTCGAGGACGAGCAGGTCGACCTGATGCGAATCGCCGTCCAGGGCCTCGGCCTACGCATCGAGACGCTGATGGCGCGGGGCACCACCAACGACCTGCTCGAGGTCTATCTCGGCCGCGAGGCGGCACGCCGGGTCCTGGGCGGCGAAGTGCTGGCCGGCACCGGCAAGCCGATCGACGCCATCATCTGGGTCTCGGACCTGCGCGGCTTCACGGCGCTGGCCGACCGGGTGCCGCCGGAGGAGCTGATCGTGGCGCTGGACGGCTATTTCGAATGCACCGCCGGCGCGGTGCGGCGGAACGGCGGCGAGGTGCTGAAATTCATCGGCGACGGCGTGCTGGGTGTGTTCCCGCTGGATAGTGCCGCCCAGGCCATGGCGGCGGCGCGCGAGGCGCTGAAACGCCTCGCCGCGCTCAACCGCGAGCGGGTGGAGAGCGGCCTGCCGGGCCTGCGCACCGGCATCGGCATCAATGTGGGCCAGGTGATCTTCGGCAATGTCGGCGCCGGCGACCGGCTGGACTTCACCGTCATCGGCCGGGCCGTCAACGAGACGGCGCGAATCGAGACCATGACGAAGCGGCTCGACCGCCCGCTCCTCACTTCCGCCCGCTTCGCCGCGATGGCGCACGACCCCGGGCTGATCCCGGTCGGCTTCCATGCGTTGCCGGGCGTACGCGAGCCGGTCGAACTCTATGGTTTCCGGCCCGAGGAATGCCCCGACATGGGCGCCTGCGCGTAGCGACGGGACGGCGCCGTCAGGTCAGTTCGGCGATCATCTCCGGCGAAAGCGTGCCGGGGATCAGCAGGATCGGGATGGAGAAGGTGCCGGAGGCCTTGCCGGCGAGCTGGGTGACCAGCGGGCCCGGCCCTTGCGTGCCCGGCGCAGCGCCCAGCACCAGGGCCAGGATGTAGGGATCCTCGTTGATCAGGTCGAGCAGCTGGTCCTGCTTGCGCCCCTCGCGAATGACGAATTCGGGCATGATGCCGCTGTCGGCCAGGACGTCCTTCGCCAGGTCCTGCATCAGGTGCTCGGCCGCCTCGCGCTGTTCCTCCTTCAGCTGTTCGGCGACGGAGACCCAGTGCTGGGCATCGGGCTCCTCCTCGATCACATGCAGCATGACCACGCCGCCATTGATGCGCTTGGCGCGATGCGAGGCGAAACGCAGCGCCACCCGGCATTCCGCGGTGTTGTCCACCACGACCAGGAACTTGGTTCGCCTCCCTCGGCGGCTTTCGTCGACTGCCATGCCGGCATGCTGCCACCCGCGCCCCCGCACCTGCAAGCACGCTGAAACGCCTAATCCGGTTGCACGGGCCGCGCGCATGCGCTAACCATCCGGCCCTCCCGACCCACGGCGGCGTGTTTCAGGATCCTCGCGCGGAGAGGTGCCAGAGTGGTCGATCGGGGCGGTCTCGAAAACCGTTGTACCTGCAAGGGTACCGTGGGTTCGAATCCCACCCTCTCCGCCACCCTGCGCCGAAGGCTTCGGGTGGCAGGCCACCAGCAAAATTCGAGTGGCTTGCCGTACCGAAGGCTTCGGCGCGGGGTGATCTCCCGAAGCTGCGAAGCAGCGCAGGGAGACCGGTGACGCCCATGTGGTACGTTTATTTTCTGCAGTTGAGCAACGGCGATATCTACGTTGGGTCAACCAACGACTTGAAGCGGCGCTTTGCCTCTCACCAAGCCGGACAAGTACTTTCAACGAAGGCCTACCTGCCCGCGACGCTGAAATCCTACGTCGCGGTTGAAACGGAAGAACACGCGCGCGACCTCGAAGCGTATTTCAAATCCGGATCAGGGAAGGCCGTCGCTCTCAAACGCCTTATCAGAGGAAGCATTCCCGCATAAAGGTGCAGCCTTTCGTGAGACGGCGACCGAAAGCCGCTTCCACCGTTTTCGCCGGTCTGCCGCCCCCCGGGCCCCGCCCGCCGGCCTCGCCAAGGGGGGAACCTTGCGTGCCCGCCGGCATTGCCACCGGGGTCCTTCGTCACCATGTGCGGTAAATGCGCAAGGTTTTCCTTCTGAGTGCGGTTTTGCTGCTGGCGGCCTGCGGCAGCCCGACGCCCTATCAGCCGGCGCTGGACGGCTACGGCTTCCAGGAACAGCAGATCGAGGGCAACCGCTACCGGGTCAGCTTCTCGGGCAATTCGCTCACGCCCCGGGCGACGGTCGAGGACTATCTGCTCTATCGCGCGGCGGAACTGACGCTGGCCCAGGGGGCGGATTTCTTCATCCTGGCCGACCGCGACACCGAGACCAGCACGCGCTACTACGGCGGCACCACCGGCTTCGGGGGGTTCGGCGGATTCGGCTTCGGCGGCTATGGCCGCTCGCGGTCGTCGGTCTTCACCGGCGTCAGCGTCGATTCGGGCGAGCCCAGCACGCGCTACCACGCCTATGCCGACATCGTCATCTATGGGGGCGAGAAACCCAACAACGAGGCCAAGGCCTATGACGCCCGCGACGTGATCGCGCGCCTCGGCCCCCGGATCCGCCGCCCCACCGACGAAACGGCGAAGTGAAGCCGGCGGCTTCCCGGATCGGGAAGCCGCCGGGCCCGCGCGTCAGGCCATGCTGAGTTCGTGGCGGCCGACGACCATCCAGTGCACTTCATCGGGGCCATCGGCGAAGCGCAGGTGCCGCACGTCGGTGTAGAGTTCGGCCAGCGGCGTCCAGTTCGAGATGCCGGTGGCACCGTGCATCTGGATCGCCTGGTCGATGATCTTGCACACCCGCTCCGGCACCATGGCCTTCACCATGCTGACCCAGACGCGGGCTTCCTTGTTGCCGAGAACGTCCATCGCCTTGGCCGCCTTCAGCACCATCAGCCGCATCGCCTCGATCTCGCAGCGCGCCTGGGCGATGATCTGCATGTTGCCGCCGAGATGGGCGATCTGCTTGCCGAAGGCCTGACGGGTGAGGCCGCGGGCAACCATCATGTCGAGCGCCTTCTCGGCCTTGCCGATGGTGCGCATGCAGTGATGGATGCGACCCGGACCCAGGCGCACCTGCGAAATCTCGAAGCCCCGCCCCTCGCCCAGCAGGATGTTTTCCTTCGGCACCCGCACATCGGTGAAGCGCATGTGCATGTGGCCGCGCGGCGCGTGATCGTGACCGAAGACATGCATGGGCCCGAGGATCTCGACGCCGGGAGTGTCCATCGGCACCAGGATCTGGGACTGCTGCCTGCTGGGCGCCGCGGTCGGATCGGTCTTGACCATGACGATCATGATCTTGCAGCGCGGATCACCGGCGCCGGAGATGTAGTACTTCTCGCCGTTGATCACGTATTCGTCGCCGACGAGCTTCGCCGTCGTCGCGATGTTCTTCGCATCCGAGGAGGCGACGTCCGGCTCGGTCATCACATAGGCGGAGCGGATCTCGCCGGCGAGGAGCGGCTTCAGCCACTTCTCCTTCTGCTCCTTGGTGCCGACGCGTTCCAGCACTTCCATGTTGCCGGTGTCGGGCGCGGCGCAGTTCATCGTCTCGGAGGCCATCGGGCTCTTGCCGAGTTCGGCGGCGATATAGGCGTAGTCGAGGTTCTTCAGCCCCTCGCCGGTCTCGGCATCGGGCAGGAAGAAGTTCCACAGGCCGAGTTCCTTGGCCTTGTCCTTCGCCTTCTGCAGCACATCGAGCTGGCCGGGCGCGAAGCCCCACCGGTCGGTCTTGCCCTCGCCCAGCCGGGCGAATTCGGCCGCCATCGGGTCGACCGTGTCCCTGATGAACTGGCGCACATGGTCGTAGAGCGGCCGCGCGCGTTCCGACATGCGCAGGTCGTTCAGCTCGTCCTCGGGGTTGAAGCCGTATGACGTCTGCCGGGGCTTCGGTTCAACTCGATACATTGCGTTTCCTCCAATCGGTTCTGGCTCATCGGGACGCAGGGACTCTCGCACGCGCGGCCGCTCAGATCGAGAAGCCGCCGCATCCGGTCCGCAATTTTCTCACCGAAGCCCGCGCGGCCAAGGCCGCTTTCCCGCGAACCGCCGAAGGCGGGCGCGGCCGGAGACCGGCCGCGCCCGAAACGCAATCCGGCCGATCAGGCGAGGTCGAACCGGTCCGCGTTCATCACCTTGGTCCAGGCCGCCGCGAAGTCGCGCACGAACTTGGCCGCCCCATCGTCCTGCGCGTAGACCTCGGCGAGGGCCCGGAGCTGGGAGTTCGAACCGAAGACGAGATCGACACGGGTGGCGGTCCACTTCACCTCGCCGCTCGCGCGGTCGCGCCCTTCGAACAGCTCGCCGGCTTCCGAGACCGGCTTCCACTCCGTGCCCATGTCGACCAGGTTCACGAAGAAGTCGTTGCTGAGCGTGCCCGGCCGGCCGGTGAAGACGCCGTGCCGGGACTGGCCGTGGTTGGCACCCAGCACGCGCAGGCCGCCGACCAGGACCGTCATCTCCGGCGCGGTCAGGGTCAGGAGCTGGGCCTTGTCGACCAGCATCTCCTCGGGCGAGATGCCGGAGCCCTGCTTCCCGTAGTTCCGGAACCCGTCGACCCGCGGCTCGAGCGGGGCGAAGGATTCGACATCCGTCTGCTCCTGAGAGGCATCCGTGCGCCCGGGGGCGAAGGGAAGCTCGAGCGCATGCCCGGCCTGCTTCGCCGCCTGCTCGATGGCGGCGCAGCCGCCGAGGACGATGAGGTCGGCGAGCGACACCTTCTTCCCGCCGGCCTTCGCGTTGAAGGCGGCGCGGACGCGCTCGAGCGAGGCGAGCACCTTCGCCAGCTGCGCCGGCTGGTTCACCTCCCAGTCCTTCTGCGGCGCGAGACGGATGCGCGCGCCGTTGGCACCGCCGCGCATGTCCGATCCGCGGAAGGTGGCCGCCGAGGCCCAGGCGGTGGAGACGAGTTCGGCGACCGACAGGCCGGTAGCGAGAATCTCGCTCTTCAGACGGGCGATGTCCTGCGGGCCGATCATCTCGTGATCGACCGCGGGGACGGGATCCTGCCACAGCAGCTCCTCGGCCGGGACCTCCGGACCGAGATAGCGCACCCGCGGCCCCATGTCGCGATGGGTCAGCTTGTACCAGGCGCGGGCGAAGGCGTCGGCGAAGGCCTCGGGGTTCTCGTGGAAGCGGCGCGAGATCGGCTCGTAGATCGGATCGAAGCGCAGCGACAGGTCCGCCGTCGTCATCATCGGGCGGTGCTTCTTCGAGGGATCATGGGCGTCGGGGATCATGTGCTCCGGCTTCACGTCCTTGGCCAGCCACTGCGAGGCCCCGGCCGGGCTCTTCACCAGTTCCCACTCGTAGCCGAAGAGCATGTCGAAATAGCCCATGTCCCAGCGGGTCGGGTTCGGCTTCCAGGCGCCCTCGATACCGCTGGTGGTGGTGTGTACCCCCTTGCCGGTGCCGAAGCCGTTCTTCCAGCCGAGCCCCATCTGCTCGATCGGCGCCGCTTCCGGCTCGGGCCCGACCAGCGCGGCATCGCCGGCGCCATGGGCCTTGCCGAAGGTGTGGCCACCGGCCACCAGGGCCACGGTTTCCTCGTCGTTCATCGCCATGCGCGCGAAGGTCTCGCGGACGTCGCGGCCCGACGCGACCGGATCGGGATTGCCGTTGGGGCCCTCCGGGTTCACGTAGATCAGACCCATCTGCACGGCGGCCAGCGGGTTCTCCAGCTGGCGTTCGCCGCTGTAGCGCTGGTCGCCAAGCCACTCGCCCTCGGCCCCCCAGTAGATGTCCTCCTCGGGTGCCCAGATGTCTTTCCGGCCACCGCCGAAGCCGAAGGTCTTGAAGCCCATCGATTCGAGCGCGCAATTGCCGGCCAGGATCATGAGATCCGCCCAGGAGATGGCGTTGCCGTATTTCTTCTTGATGGGCCACAGCAGCCGGCGCGCCTTGTCGAGGTTGCCGTTGTCGGGCCAGCTATTGATCGGCGCGAAGCGCTGGCTGCCGCTGCCACCGCCGCCGCGGCCGTCGCTGATGCGGTAGGTGCCGGCGCTGTGCCATGCCATGCGGATGAACAGACCGCCGTAGTGACCCCAGTCGGCCGGCCACCAGGATTGCGAATCCGTCATCAGGGCGTAGAGGTCCTGCTTTAGGGCTTTGAGGTCGAGCTTCCTGAACTCGGCCGCATAGTCGAACCCTTCACCCATCGGATCGGACAGGGCGGAATGCTGGTGGAGGATGCTGATGTTCAGCTGGTTCGGCCACCAGTCCCGGTTCGTCCTGGACTTGGAGCCGTGCATCACGGGACATTTGCCGGCGCTATCGGAATCGTTCTTGTCCATTTGTTCCTCCTGTTCAGGCGGGAAGGCATATTAGTTTAGAACGATTCCAATATACAGCGATGCGCCCTCGCAGGCAAGGAAGCGCCGCCGCCGGTCGAGGGCATCGCGGCTAGATCGAGAACCCCCCGAGCTTCGTCTCCAGATATTCGCCGATGCCCTCGTGACCCCCTTCCCGGCCGAGGCCGCTTTCCTTGGAGCCGCCGAAGGGCGCCGCCGCCGCGGTCGGATTGATGTCGTTGATGCCGACGATGCCGAAGCGCAGGCCTTCGAAGACGCGGAAGGCCCGGGCGATGTCGCGGGTGTAGATGTAGGAAGCAAGGCCGTAATCGGTGTCGTTCGCCTGTTCCAGCACCGCCTTCTCGTCGTCGAAGGCAATGACCGGGGCGACGGGGCCGAAGGTCTCCTCGCGATAAATCAGCATGTCGGGACGCACGTCGGCGAGCACCGTCGGCGCATAGAAGGTGCCCCGCTCCAGCCCGTTCGACAGAAGGCGGTGGCCGCCGCAGAGGAGCTTCGCCCCCTTCTCGACTGCATCCTTGACCTGCCGGTCCACCTTCTCGATGGCGCCGTCATCGACCAGCGGGCCGATGGAGACGGTATCGTCCATGCCGTTGCCGGCGCGCATCTTCGACACGCGTTCGGTGAGCTCCCGCATGAACGGTTCCATGACCGAGCGCTGCACGAAGATCCGGTTCGGGCTGATGCAGGCCTGGCCGGTGTTGAGGAACTTCACCAGCGAGACACCCTTGGCGGCATGCACCGGATCGGCATCGTCGAAGACGAGGAAAGGCGCGTGCCCGCCGAGTTCGAGGCTGACGCGCTTCATCTGCGCGGCGGCGCGGGAGGCGATCATCTTCCCCACCTCGGTGGAACCGGTGAAGGTGAGCTTCCTGATGCGGCGGTCCGTCAGCAGCACCTCGCCGATCGGCGCGGGATCGAGGCCGGTGACGAGGTTGACCACGCCCTTCGGGATGCCGGCGTCGTGGAAGAGCTTGAACATCTCGACGGCACAGAGGGGCGTCGCCTCGGCCGGCTTCAGCACGATGCTGCAGCCGGCGGCGAGCGCCGGTCCGACCTTCCGGGTGATCATCGAGATCGGATAGTTCCAGGGCGTGATGGCGCCGACCGGACCGACAGCCTGCCGCATCACGATGAAGCGCTGGTCGCCGCGGGGTGCGGGAATGGTTTCGCCATAGACGCGCTTCGCCTCCTCGGCATACCAGAGGAGAAAGTCGGCGCCGTACTGCACTTCGTTGCGGGCGGCGCGAAGGGGCTTGCCCTGCTCCGCCGTCATGGTGCGGGCCAGATGCTCCTTCCTCTCGATCATCAGGCGCCACGCCTTGTAGAGATGCTCGGAGCGCTGATAGGCGGTGAGGCCGGCCCAGCCGGCGAAGGCCCGGTCGGCGGCCGCGACGGCCGCCAGCGCCTCGTCCCGGCCGCCATCGGCCACGGTGCCGATCACTTCGCCGGTGGCGGGATTCGTCACCTCGAAGGTGGCGCCGTTCTTCGCCTGCAGCCACTCGCCGTCGATATACATGCCGCTCGTTCCTTCAATGCACGGACAGGAGCGGCCTAGTTACGCCGCCAGAGCATCCGTGTGAACCCGGCCCGCCCGCCAAATGGTACGTCGACTGCTCAGGCCTGATGGGTGAGGACGGGAATGACGCCTCCTGAAGCGTGTTGAACCGACCCTCGACGTAGCGATGCGTGTCTTGCGGCACCCGGAAGACGACCGTCGCCGGATCCGCGAACCGACGGGTGAAAGCCGAGCCCCGCGATCGCCATCACGATCAGCACGGAGAAGATCATCAAAAAGCGGTTGTTCGCGGCATACGCCCGGGGTTGCGCGCAGCCAGAAGCGGCCGCACCAGACGGGCGAAGCGCTCCGCCTCTTCGTCGTGCAGATAGCCCGACAGACAGAACGAGTGGCAGCCGAGATCGATGAACTCCTGCAACGTATCGGCACATTGGCGCGGATCGCCGACGACAGCGATGCCGGCCCCGGGGCGCACCCGGGTAATGCCGGTCCACAGATGCGGGGCGATGCGGTCGCCGTAGGTGTCGGCCAGTTCCTGCACCCGGCGGTTGGCGGCGGAGACGGCGTAGTGGGTCTTGATGAACCGGGTCTGCCCCTCGGTCACGCCCTCGACCAGCGCATGTGCCGCAGCCCATGCCTCCTCCTCCGTCTCCCGGCAGACGATCTGCAGGCGCATGCCGAAACCGATCGCATGCTCGCGGCCATGGCGGGCCGCAAGCGCTCGGATGTCGCGCATGTTCGCGCCAATTCGTTCGACCGTGTCGCCCCAGAAGAGATGCACATCCGCGTGCTTTGCCGAGATCTCCCATGCCTGGGCCGAGCCCCCGCCGAGATAGAAGCGCGGATGCGGCTTCTGAAACGGCTTCGGGGAGATGCGCGCACCCTTCAGCGAGTGGTGCCGACCTTCGAAATGGACCGGCCCCTTGCCCATCCAAAGCGCCTTCAGAATATCGACCTCCTCGTCCATCAATTCGTAGCGCTGCTCCTTGGTCCAGCGGATGCCTTCCTGGACCGCCTCCTCGTCGCTTTGACCGGCGATCAGGTTGACCGAAACCCGGCCCGAGGAGAGCTGGTCCATGGCCGCGATCATCTTCGCCAGCAGCACCGGATTGACGTAGCCGGGCCGGGCCGCAACCAGCATGCGGATCGACCGGGCACGACCGAGCACCATGGCCGAGGTGACGTAGGCGTCCCAGCAGGCGGAAGCAACGGGAACAAGCATGTATTCGAAGCCGGCGGCCTCCGCCGCGGCGACCACGCGATCGAACATGTCGAGCGAAGGCGGCACGTTGGCCCCGCGGTCGGCATAGGCGGTGGTGTCGCCCGACGTAGGCAGGAACCAGCCGAATTCCAATTGGCGCATATATTCTCCTCCCGCGCCTAGGCTGCGACAGGCCGAGGCCCCTGGCAAATGCCGGTCAATAACGGCCGGTGCGGATGAAACGGGCGATGCCGGCTGCAACCTCCAACTCCTGCCCGACGAAACCGTGCGGAGTGCGCCCCTCGCAAGCCTCGATACCGGCCTCTCCTGGATGCGCCGGGGTTCCTTCCACCGTCACCGCCTGCGCGCGGGTTCCGGTCAGTCTCTCGGCCAGGCGGCCCATCAGTGTGGCCGGGGAGCGGATACACCGATCCGCGGCATGGCCGACGATCAGCACCGGCTGGCGGATCGCCTCCAGCGGCAGGTCGAAGACGCTCTGTGCCACGAACGGTTTCCGCGCGCCGGCCTGCCCAACCATGAGAGCGGAGGTGAGTACGACACCGTCAGGAGTCTCGGCACCCTCGAGCCGCGCCGCGGCATTGACCGCTGAAATGCTGCCGCGACTGGTACCGGCCAGCCAGACCGCGCCCGGAGCCCGCCCCCGCAGGTCGACGATCACCCGGCCGAGGTCTGTTGCATGTATCGCGTCGGTACGGAAAGCGGCCAGTCCGTCTTCGCCCCGATGATCGGAAGGTGCATCGACGAGGGCGACGGTGAAGCCCTCGGAGAGGAAATGCGGAATGGAGCGGACCAGGGAATTGCCCGCAAGGCGGCGTGGACAGCCGCCGACATCAAGGTCGAGAAAGCCGGCGCCGCCGGGCAGCAGAATGAGCGAGACTGCCCCGTCACGAACCGGCGGCGAATGCAGGGCATAGCGCGTGATCGTGCCGTCATGGGTGGTGACCGCGATGACCGGGGCGCAGAATGGCGGCGCCTGTGCCCGGGCCGGCAGGGCGAGGAACGCCGCCGCGACCAGCACCATCGCCATCTGGACCGATCGCATGGATCCGCTCCCGCAGTTGCGCCGGATTGGTCCGCCGAGAAGGAGCGCGATTGGCCCTGCTGTCGCGGCGACGGCGACCTTAGCCTAGCGAATACATCGGAGGTAACATGATCGAGATCGGCAAGCTGAAACCGGAAGACCGGGCGGACTGGGAGATTCTATTCCGGGCCTATATCGACTTCTATGAACGGACGCTCAGTCAGGCGATGTACGACCGCGCCTGGAAAGCCTTCCAGGACGACCGGCATATGCATGCCTTCGGGGCGAAGCTGGACGGCCGTCTGGTCGGCATCGCGCATTTCCTCATCCACCCGAACACTTCCGCGCCCGACGTCTGCTACCTGCAGGACCTGTTCACCGAAAGCGGTCTGCGCGGCCAGGGCGTGGGGGGCAAGCTGATCCAGGCGATCTGCGACTGGGCAGGACAGCGCGATTGCGGCCGGGTCTACTGGATGACGCATGAAAGCAACGCCGTCGCCCGCCGGCTGTACGACAAGGTGGGCAAGAACCGTGGCTTCATCCGCTACGACATCGAACTGACCTGACGGCGCTTGCATGTGATATTGGTACCATGGTACCAATATCACATGAAGACGATCGAACGTGTGCAGACCGGCGTGCGCATCGAGAAGCGGCTGCTCAAGGTGCTGAAGGGCTTGGCCGAGCATCTCGACCTGTCGCTGGGCGACCTGATCGAGGGCATCGCGCTGCATGCCTTCGAGGGCAAGGCGCCATTCGGCGCGAAGTCGCGCGAGGTGATCCAGCAGTTGAAAGCGGTCTATGGCCTGGACCTCACGTCGGCCGATGCGCACAAGCTGACGGAAAGTGGCCGTGGACGCTGAACTCGACCGCTTCGAAGCCGGCGGAGTGGACCCGGCCACCTTCAGGCACCACGACCACATACGGTTGGGCTTTGCGATGCTGCAACGGCATCCGTTCACCGAGGCGGCCGATCGCTTCGCCCGCGGACTGAAGGCGATGACGGCCCGGATCGGCCGGCCGGAGGCCTATCACGAGACGATCACGATCGCCTTCCTGGCACTGATCGCCGAGCGGATGGAAGGGCATGCCGGCTTTGATGGCTTCATCGCCGCCAATCCCGGCCTGCTGGACAAGGCGGTGCTGAAGGCCTGGTACCCGGCAGACCGGCTCTCCTCCCCCCTCGCCCGGCGTACCTTCGTGCTGCCACCCGCTTCTGCGCTATCCTGAGGCGCGGCGAGGAAAGGAAGGCGACCATGGCAGCGCCCAAGGTGATCGAGGACTGGCACAGGATCGTGGAAACGCTAGACGGCAGCGGCATCCCCGCATTGCTGGCCGAGGATGTGACGTTCGAGTCGCCCGTCGTGCATACGCCACAGGCGGGCCGGGCGATCACGGCCAAATACCTCCAGTCGGCACTGAAAGTGCTGAACAACGAGAGCTTCCACTACGTCGAGGAGTGGATCGGAGAGCATTCCGCGGTGCTGGAATTCGGCTGCGAGATCGACGGCATCAGGATCAACGGCGTCGATATCATCCGCTGGAACGAAGCCGGACTGATCACCCAATTCAAAGTCATGGTCCGCCCGCTGAAGGCGGTAAACCTGCTGCATCAGAAGATGGGCGAAATGCTGATGCGGGGTACTGCCTAGGCTACCGCACTTGCCGTTCGCAGGGCCGCTGACCGAATTACTTGGTGCCGAGCCTGGCTTCGATGGCGGCCAGGCGATCCAGCATCACGCCGCACACCCGAAACGGCAGGATGTAGATGACGACAATATTGACGATCGGAATCAGGCCCAGGACGATCCAGAGCCAACGCCTTCCCCCGAACTTGGGCGCCAGCCACCCTGCCCCGATGGCAATGGGCAATGTCATCAGCAAGAGCGGGAGAAAGGCCAGGAAGCCGAAATCGGGAGGGGGCGACTGCACTCTGAATTCTCCATCACAATTTATTCACAACCCTTGATAGCGCCACCTGACTGACGACACCACATCGGATTCTGCAAAAGCGCGGATTAGGGAATCAGGCGACCGCCCTTGCCCCTTTCACGATCATAATCTCAGCCTCGTCCATGCCGATCTCGCGCAGGATCTCGTCGGTATGCTGCCCGAGCGCCGGCGCCGGCCCGGCGGGGAGCTGCTCGGCAAAGTCGAGGCGGAGCGGATTGGCGATCACCCGCGGCATGGCGGGGTTGGCGCTTGGCCGAATTGCGCCCGCAGCCTCGGCTTGAGGATCGTTCACCGCATCGGCGACGCGGTTGATATAGCCATAGGTTATCCCCGATCCGCGGAGCAGGGCCTGCCATTCCTCCAAGGTCCGCTTCGCGAATTCGGCTTCCAGGATCGGCATCAGGTCCGCCGCATGGGCGCGACGGGTCGGCGTATCGGCGAATCGAGGGTCTGCGGCCAGGTCAGGGCGCCCGACCAGACGGCAGAAGACAGGCCAGTCCTTGTCCTCGTTGACGACGGCGAGGTTCATCCATCGCCCGTCCGCGGTGAGATAGGACATGGGAAGGGCCGTGCGCGGTTTCGTCCTCGGCATCCGGGGCGGAAGCTCCCCGCCGAGCAACACTCCCTGTGCGACCAACCCGTTGGCCCAAAGCCCGTTGCCGAGGAGAGAGGTCGAGACTTCGGCCCCCTTCCCCGTCCGCTCGCGCCGCAAGAGCGCCATCATGATGGCGGCGAAGAGAGCCGTCCCGGTCGGATGGTCACCCTGGGCCGGCACGGAAAAGGATGGCGGCGCGCCTTCCACGGTGGTCGCGGCGATGAGGCCGGAACGAGCGAAATAGGCGGTGGTGTCGTAACCTGGGCGGTCGGCATCCGGCCCGGATTCACCGTATCCGGAGAGCGAGGCGTAGATCAGGCGCGGGTTCAGCGGCGCGAGATCGGCATAGCGCAGACCGAGCCTGGCGCGCACGGGGAAGGGGAAGTTGGTGACCAGAACGTCGGCGCGGGCAACGAGGCGGCGGAAGACATCCCTGCCCTGCTCCAGCTTCAGATCGAGCGCGATGGAGCGCTTGTTGCGCGAGACCAGTTCCCAGCAGTAGTTCACCTCGTGCGGGGCAATCACCGGCGAGGAGCCGAAGGCGCGGAAGGTGTCTCCGCCATCGGGCGATTCCACCTTGATAACATCCGCACCGAAATCACCCAGCATGGTGGCGGCGGCCGGACCGGCGATAAAGCTCGATGCATCAAGCACCGTGAGACCGGCAAAGGGCAGGCTTTCCTCGGTCACGCTTCTCTCCCGGCACGTTTACTCCGTGCGCAGGTTAGCACCGATCGGATCAGGCGGCGGAGGCAGCGCGCGGCGCGATGGGCGGAAGCACCCGGTCGGCCGGAAAAACGGCGGTCACCACCGTCCCCTGTCCCGGGACGCTCTCGAGCTCGATGCTGCCGCCGTGCAGTTCCATCAGGGCCTTCACCAGAGGCAGGCCGAGACCTGTACCGTCGTGCTGGCGGCTCAGCGAATTGTCGACCTGGCTGAAGGGTTCGAACACTTTTGCCCGGTGATCGGCGGAGATGCCGATACCCGTGTCGGAAACAGCGAGGCGTAGACCGGCCTGCCGGTCAAAGGTAGCGGACACGGTGACACGTCCGCCGGCCGGCGTGAATTTCACTGCATTGGAAAGAAGATTGATCAGGACCTGCTTCAGCTTGCGCTCGTCGGCGCGGAGAGGCGGCAGGTCCGCAGGCAGGAGGAACTCGAGCGCCAGCCGCCCGTCTTCGACTTTCGGATTGATCAGGCGGGCCACGGTGCGCACGGCCATGCGAACGTCAACCGTGTGCTCGTTCAACTCGAGTTTGCCGGCTTCCGCCTTGGACAGATCGAGGATGTCGTTGATCAACTCGAGCAGATGCTGGCCGCTCTCGTGCACGTTCTTGATGTAGCCGCGATACTGTTCATTGCCGAGAGGGCCCTGTGCCTCGGCCAGAACCAGTTCGGAGAAGCCGATAATCGCGTTGAGCGGCGTTCGGAGCTCGTGGCTGACGGTTGCGAGGAAGCCGGACTTGGCGCGGCTCGCGGCTTCCGCGGCTTCCTTGGCCTGGCGCAGCGCCGCGACGGCATCGCGACGGGCCTGCTGCAGCTCGTATTTCTCGAAGGCGCGGGCGAGCACGGCGGCCAGTTCGCCCGGATCGCATGCCTTGTCGATATAGTCATAGGCGCCCCGGCGGAGGGCCTGCACGGCAGAGCCGCTGTCGACATGAGCCGTCATCATCACGCAGATCAGGTGCGGATCGCGCGCGATCAGTTCGGCCAGAAGATCAACGCCCGAGCTGCCACCCAGCCGTATGTCGAGCATTGCGACCGGTGGCCCGCCCTGCCCGAGAACGGCAAGCGCATCCGCGGTCGTCATCGCCACCTGCACCGCATAGCCCTGCATGTCGAGAATGTCGGCCAGCGATTCCGCGAAATCGACATCGTCGTCGACCACCAGCAGCCGGCGGCGCTCCGCCGCCTCGGGGTCGACGGGGCGCATCATCTCAGGCGGCCGCCCGTCCGGGGAGGGCAGCCAGCTTCTGCAGCAGCGTGCCCGGATCGAACGGCTTCACCAGCAAGCCTTCAGTGAGCGGGCAGAGGGCTTCCGCATCGCTGCTCGTCGCATTGCCCGTGATCAGAATGGTCGGTACGAGGCGGCCGGCCTGCTTCAGCGCCATGTAGACTTCGAGACCGGACAGGATGGGCATGTTGAGGTCGAGCAGCAGGCAGTCGAACCCGCCGTACTGCATCATGTCGAGCGCTTCCCGGCCGGTGGTGGCCACTCGTACCCGGTAGCCCGCCCCACCCAACAGCGTCGCGATGCTTTCGGCGTAGTAGACATCATCGTCTGCAACCAGCACCAGACCGCGTGGCTTGGCATTTTCCACCGCCGCCAACAGGTCGTCACCGGAAAAGGGCTTGTGCAGGACACCGAGGGCGCCGCCCTCGACCGCCTGGCGGACCAGCGCTTCGACGCTGAATCCGGTCATCATCATGACCTGGACATCGGGCCGCAGCTGGCGAAAAGCGAAGAAGGTTTCGACCCCGTTCTTGCCCGGCAGCTTCACGTCCATGAATACCAGATCGAAATCCGCCACCTGGAAGCGCTCCACGGCTTCCTCGCCGGAATAGGCGATCTCCACCTCGTAGCCCCGCATCTCCAGGATGTCGGCCAAGCTCTCGGCGTGGTCGCGATCGTCATCGACGACAAAGATGCGCCTCATCATGCCGCCAACTCCCGTTCGGTCGCTCGCGGAAGCCGGACATGTACCCGCGTGCCGCGACCCACTTCGCTCTCCATCACGATCTCACCACCGTGCTGCTCGACGATCTGCTTCACGGTCGGCAGTCCGAGGCCGGTTCCAAAGCTCTTCGTGCTGAACAGCGGCTCGAAGACGCGGGCGAGGTTCTCCGGCGGAATTCCCGGACCGGTATCTTCGATCACCAGCTCGATCCAGTCGTCGTTCGCTCTGCTGCGAAGTTCGAGAAGCTTGCGCGGGCTGGTTGCCAACGTGTCCGTCATCGCCTGCGCCGCATTGTCGATCAGATTGATCACGACGCGACGAAGCCGATCCAGGTCGAGATTGACGATGGCGTCCCCGGCATCGAGCGCGAGACGGACCTCCACCGCCGCCGGCAGGGTCTGCTCGCGCACCACAGAGCCGAGCCAGGCATCGAACTGCGTCGTCTCGCGGCGCAATTCCCGCGTGCGCGAGAAATCGAGCAGGTCGCTGATGATCCGATTGCAGCGTTCGATGCTGCGTTCCATACGGCTGACCGGGCGATCGAGATTGAGACCCTTGGCGCCGGCCATCTCGCGCGTGCTGAAGAGCGTGTTCTTGATGGCGCTCAAGGGGTTGCGCAACTCGTGCGCAACGGTGGCGGTCAACTGGCCGAGGGCCGACAGGCGCTCGCGCTTGAGAATCTCGTCCTGGGCGGCCTGGAGTTCGGCGGTGCGCTCCCGCACGCGGAGCTCGAGGCTGTCATTGGCGGCGGCGATGGAGTGGTAGGCCGCCTCGAGCATGTCGCGCGCCTCCCGCAGTTCCTCCTCCTGGCGCCGGCGCTCGGTGATGTCGCGACAGACAAGGAGCAGCATCTGCCTGCCGTCGATGTCGAGACGGGTCGCGGCGATGGAGAACTGTCGGAAGCGGCCGTCGGCCTCGCCGCGAATCTCGGTGACGACGTCGCGCACCTCCTGCCCTGCGCGCAGCATTTCAGCGACGCGCGGGCGGAAGCTGGGATCGACGCTGAGACCGATCTCCTGGGCGGTGCGGCCGACCACGTCTTCCTGCCTCATGCCATGCAGGCGCAGGAAGCTCTCGTTCACCATCACGTATCGCAGGTCGTCCATCGCGCTAAGCGTGATGGCGTCGGATGTGGAGTGAAAGATGCTGTGGAACAGGAGCTCTGACCGCTTGCGGGCGCTGATGTCGGTCAGCACGGCCATCGCCGCCGGCTCGCCGTCCCACATGATCGAGGAAGCGCGGCTGTCGACCCAGATGTAGGAGCCGTCGGGCCGGGACAGCCGAAACTCGTAGCTTTGGGTCTCGCCGGTCGCGATGCGGCGCGCCGACTGGCGGCGCACCAGTTCCTGGTCCTCCGGGTGGACGAAGTCGATCACGCTCGGGGCGCGCATATAGACGTCGCGCGAGGCGACGCCGACGAGATCGATCATCGCAGGATTGGCGTAGAGCGCCTTCCCGCGATGGATGACAATTCCTTGGATCATGCCTTCCAGAGCCTGGAAGAGCTGATGCTGATTGAATCGGCTTTCGTAGCTCTGCGATGAGGCCGCGGCCTCGAAAAGCGGTTCCGGCGAAGGCATAGGCGATGTCATGCTGTACCCCGCCTCCCATTTGTGTCGCGGTCGTTTCAGCACCACACAGAATTGTGAGAGACGGTTAACATCCGGCTAATGCCTTGAAGCCAGGGAGACTCGCTTCGATGACACCTTTCGCCATCACCGAGCACACGGTCAGATCGGCCCGGCATACGACCTTCTACCTGGCTGCCGGACCTGCCGACGGACCGCTGGTCATCTTCCTGCACGGGTGGCCTGAACTGTCGATCAGCTGGCGCCATCAGTTGCCGGCGCTGGGGGCCCTCGGCTTCCGGGCGATCGCCCCCGACATGCGCGGCTACGGCCGTTCGAGCGTCTACGACACTCACCAGGCCTATGCGCTGGAGGAGATCACCGCCGACATGATCGAACTGATCGAACAAATCGGCCGCGAAAAGGCGGTCTGGATCGGCCATGATTGGGGCAGCCCGGCCATGTGGAGTGTGGTGAGCCACCACCCCGATCGCGCCCATGCCGCAGCAAGCCTCTGCGTTCCCTACGCCAGCATCGAGCGAGGCATCGACCATCTCGTCGCGCTGGTCGACCGCCGGGTCTATCCGCAGGAGGAGTACCCCGCCGGCCAGTGGGACTACATGCGCTTCTATGAAGAAAGCTTCCCGGCGGCGACCAGGGCATTCGAAGCCAATGTCTACAACACGGTGAAGGCCCTGTTTCGCAAGGGCAGTCCGGCCGGCAAGAAGAAGCCGACGGGAACCGCCTTCATCCGCCGGAAAGGCGGCTGGTTCGGCGGCACCGGCGAGGCGCCGGATCTGCCGCACGACACCGATGTGGTCAGCGAGGAGGATCTGCGGAGCTATGCCGCCGCGCTTACGCGCAACGGATTCTTCGGACCCGATTCCTGGTATATGAACGATGCCGCGAACATCGCCTTCTCGGCGCGCGCGGCGAATGGCGGGTTGATCGACCTGCCCGTCCTCTTCCTCGCCGCCGAGTTCGACTACACCTGCGAAAGCATCGATTCCGATCTCGCCCAGCCGATGCGGACCTATTGCCGGAACCTGACCGAGGCACGCATCGCCTCAGGCCATTGGATGGCGCAGGAATGTCCGGCCGCCGTGAATGCCGCTCTGGTGGGCTGGCTGGCGACCGGAGTACCCGAAGCCTGGCCGGATCGGTTCAGCCGTCGGTCCGTGTAAGCGGGCCGAATGGACCCCCCTTGGTCCGGAAATGGCAAGCGACCCAGTGGTCGGGGGCTACCTCCTCCAGCGCCGGCACCTCCGCCTTGCAGCGGGCCTGCGCATAGAGGCAGCGGGTGTGGAAGTGGCAGCCCGGAGGCGGCGCCATCGGGCTGGGCACGTCGCCCTGCAGGATGATGCGCTCGCGCTTCAAGCCTGGCTCAGGCAGCGGGGCCGCCTCCAGCAGTGCCTCCGTATAGGGGTGCAGCGGGGTGCCGAACAGGTCTGCATTGTCCGCCAGTTCGACGATCCGGCCGAGATACATGACCGCGATGCGATGACCGATATGCTCGACCACGGCGAGGTCGTGACTGACGAAGAGATAGGCGAGCTGGAATTCCTCCTGCAGGTCGACCAGGAGATTGAGCACCTGTGCCTGCACCGAAACGTCCAGTGCGGAAACCGGTTCGTCGGCGACAATGAGGCGCGGGTTGACGGCGAGCGCTCGGGCAATGCCGAGGCGCTGGCGCTGTCCGCCGGAAAACTCGTGCGGATACTTCGCCATCGCATCCGCGCGCAGACCGACGCGCTCGAAGAGCTGCGCGATCCTCTGCTCCAGTTCGGCCCCCGAGGCGAGTTCGTAGTTGGTGAGCGGCTCGCTCACGATCGCCCCCGCGGACATGCGCGGGTTGAGCGAGGAATAGGGATCCTGGAAGACGATCTGCATCTGTCGGCGATGCGAGCGCAGTTCCGCCTGGTCGAGCTTGGTGATGTCGGTCCCGTTCAGCTCCACCGATCCCGCGGTCGGTTCCTGCAGGCGCATCACCGTCTTCGCGACCGTGGACTTGCCGCAGCCGGATTCACCCACGAGACACAGCGTCTCTCCCCGACGGATCTCGAAGGAGACGCCGTCGACGGCGAAGACATGGCCGACCACGCGCGACAGCACACCACGATGAATGGGGAAGTGCTTCTTGAGGTCCCTGACACGCAGGACCGTCTCGGCCACCGCCGGGGCGGCGCTCATCGTGGCGTCGCCGCGACCCGCGCGACCTCCCAGCAGGCGGCCAGATGCGCTGGACGATGCGGCTCGAGGGGCGGCTTCTCGCGGCTGCACCGCTCGCCCGCGAAGGAGCATCGGGGCGCAAAGGCGCATCCGGGAATCTCTTCCCGGAGCGATGGAACGATGCCGGGTATCTCCTGCAGGCGACCGCGGACGCCGCTCCGCCGCCCGGTGGCGCTTCGCCGCGGGATCGAGCCCATGAGCCCCCGCGTATAGGGATGCAGCGGATGGCGGAAGAGTTCCTCGACCGAGGCTTCCTCGACCTTGCGGCCGGCATACATCACGATGACCCGCTGGGCCGTTTCGGCGACGACGCCGAGATCGTGGGTGATGAGGACGATGGCGGTGCCGAGGCGCTCCTTCAGCTCCAACATCAGGTTCAGGATCTGGGCCTGGATCGTCACGTCGAGGGCCGTCGTCGGCTCGTCGGCGATCAGAACCTTCGGATTGCAGGCGAGAGCGATCGCGATCATCACCCGCTGGCGCATGCCGCCCGAAAGCTGGTGCGGGTATTCGCCCGCGCGCCGCCGCGGATCCGCGATCTTCACCAGAGAGAGCATTTCAACCGCCCGCTCCGCCGCCGCATGGCCGCCCAGCCCCTGGTGGATCCGCAGCGACTCGGCGATCTGCTCGCCCACCGTGAAGACGGGATTGAGCGAGGTCATCGGTTCCTGGAAGATCATCGAGATGCGGTTGCCGCGGATGCGGCGCATCTCATGCTCCGGCATGTCGGTGAGTTCCGTGCCCTCGAAGGTCACGGAGCCGCCGACGATCCGGCCGGCATCCTCGGGAATGAGGCGCATGACGGAGAGCGCCGAGACGCTCTTGCCGCAGCCGGACTCGCCCACGATGCACAGCGTTTCGCCACGTTCGAGGTCGTAGGAAAGGCCGTCGACCGCGCGGACGGTACCGTCGCGTGTGAAGAACTGTGTCCTGAGGTCCCGCACCGAGAGGATCACGTCGCCCGAAGCCGGGGCCGGCGCAGGTTCGGTATCAGCGGTCGCAAGCAAAGTCATCGATAGCCTCACATGCGCCGGGCAATGCGCGGGTCGAGAGAATCCCGGAGGCCGTCACCGACGAGGTTGATCGCCAGCACCGTGATGGCGAGGAGCACGCCGGGAAAGAAGATTATCCATGGCGAGATCTGGAAGAACGACCGGCCGAGCGAGATGACATTGCCCCAGCTCGGGATCTCCGGCGGCGTCCCGGCGCCGAGGAAGGACAGGCCCGCCTCGGTCAGGATCGCCGAGGCGCAGACGTAGGTTCCCTGCACGATCAGCGGCGCAACGGTGTTGGGCAGAATGTGCCGCACCATGATGATGAGGTTCCGCGTTCCGCTGGCGATCGCCGCCTCGATGTATGGCTGGGCGCGCACGGTGAGCACGACGCTGCGTACCAGCCGCACGACGCGGGGGATCTCGGGGATGGTGATGGCAATGATGACGATGGTCAGGCTCGCCTTCATCAGCGTAATCAGGGCGATCGCGAGCAGGATGGAGGGGATCGCCATCATGCCGTCCATCACCCGCATGACTATCGCATCCACACGCTTGTAGTAGCCGCAGACGATACCGAGGACGAGGCCGAGCGCCGTCGCCAGCACGGCGACGCTGACGCCGACCGCCAGCGAGATGCGGGTGCCATAGATGACTCGGCTGTATACGTCGCGACCGAACTGGTCGGTGCCGAACCAGAACTCCGCCGACGGGCGCTTCAGACGATTGGTCGGTTCGAAAGCGAGGGGATCCTCCGCCAGCCAGGGCGCGAGAAAGGCGGACGCGACCAGGACGGCGAGGATCGCGACGCCGATAACGATCGTCGGATTGCGGCCGAGCCAGAAGGCCAACCCCGATTTCGCGCGGGGAGCGACGGGTACGGCAACCTCTGTGGTTACTGCCATCGGTGTCGTCCTAGTAGCGGATGCGCGGGTCGAAGAAGCTGTAGCTGATGTCGATCATGAGGTTGATGAGCACCTTCGCGCCGGCGAACAGGATGATCAGGCCCTGAATGATCGGGTAGTCGCGCTTCAGGATCGCATCTACCGTGAGCCGACCAAGGCCGGGGATGTTGAAGACCGTCTCGGTGATGACCACACCGGAGATCAGTAGCGCGAGCCCGATACCGATGACGGTGACGATCGGTACCGCGGCGTTCTTAAGCGCATGCTTCAGCAGGACCGATTTCTTGGCGACGCCCTTGGCATGGGCGGTGCGGATATAGTCCTCCGAGAGCACCTCGAGCATGCTGGCACGGGTGATGCGCGCGATCAGCGCCATATAAACCATCCCGAGAGCGAAGGCCGGCAGGATGATCGAGCGCGCCGTCTCCCAGACCCCCTGCGAGAGGGGCCTGTAGCCCTGCACCGGCAGCCAGCGTAGTTCGATCGCAAATATATAGATCAGCAGATAGCCGACCAGGAACACCGGCAACGCGAAGCCGAGGACCGAGAAGCCCATCACGATCCGGTCGATCGCGCTGCGCGCCTTCCATGCAGCGAGCACGCCCATCGGGATGGCGAAGAGCACCGCCACCACCAGGGTCGACAGAGCGAGGACGACCGACGGCTCCAGCCGCTGCATGACCAGAGTCGTGACCGGGAGATTGGAGAATATCGAGGTGCCGAGATCGCCACGAAGCAGACTCAGCACATAGATCACGAACTGTTCCCAGATCGGCCGGTCGAGGCCGAGCTTGCTCCGGATACCATCGATCTCGGCAGGAGAGGCATCGTCGCCGGCGATCACGGCCGCCGGATCGCCCGGCGTCAGATGCAGCAACAGGAACACGAACAGGGCCACCACGATCATCACCGGGATGGTCGCGAGCAGCCGCCGGATGATATAGGCCGTCATCGACGGACCTTCGGAAATCCACGTGGCTTGGGGCCGATCCCGATCGGCCGCGCCAGGATTGACGCTTTCATCGACTGCTTCCCTGTCCGCCCGCCGCGCGGCGGCGGTCCCCGATCGTGGAACCCCGCAGACGGCGTGTGCCGGTAATCATGCAACAACGAGGCCGATCCGCCTCAGAAAATCAAAACCGGTCCCGGAAGAACTTGCGAGAAACCCCGCGCCTCGCGGCGCGGGGTTAGATGCGACGGGTTCTGGTGGCAACCGCCACCAGCACTTTCACTTCTTCTCGATATTCCACATCGGCGGCACCGACGGGACCGAGAGCACGCCCGAGATCTTGTCGGAACGGTAGGCGACCGGGTTGCGCCACTGGGCGAAGGAGATGTAGGGCACCTGTTCGTAGGCGCGCTTGGACAGGGCAACGGCCAGTTCCTTGCGCTTCTCGATCGACGGGGCGAATGCCCACTCCTTGCGCAGTTCCTCGAACTTCGCATCGCACGGCCAGCCGAACCAGGCCTTCTCACATCCCATGCCGATCGAGGTATGCGTCACCGGACTCGAAGAGGTGAGGACGGTCGTGCCCGTGATGAAGATGTTCCAGCCGCCTTGCGCCGGCGCTTCCTTCTTGGCGCGGCGGGAGACAACCGAGCCCCAATCCATCGCCTGCACGTCGAGCTTCAGGAAGCCGGCTTTACGCAACTGCTGGATCATCACCAGATTGGCCGGGTTGATGTACTGGTGGTCGGTGGCATGCAGGATGGTGATCGGCTCACCGTTGTAGCCCGCTTCCTTGAACAGGGCTTCGGCCTTCTTGTAGTCCTTCGGTCCCTTGTAGGGCTCGCTGCCGGCGTCGGTTTCCATCGCCACGCCGCAGCCGAAGAAGGAGTAGCAAACCGTCTGAAGCTTCTTGTCGGCGGCGATCGTGTTCAGATAGTCGGGGTTGTTGATGATGTAGAGCATCGCCTGCCGCGCCTTCACGTTGTTGAAGGGCGGGTGAAGGTGATTCAACTGCAGAATTCCCATGGTCCCGGCGGCGGCATGAGCCTCCACCTTGATCCCCGGGGTGCCTTCCAGGATCGGCAGGAAGTCTACAGCCGGATTTTCGAGATAATCGATCTCACCGGCGACCAAGGCCGATTGGGCGGTCTGGGGATCGGACAGCCAGACGAACTCCACGCGGTCGACTTTCACCACCTTGCCGCCAGCGTGACCGGATGCCGGTTCCTTGCGCGGCACGTAGTCGGCGAACTTGGTGTAGACGGTCTTGCTGCCGGGAACCCACTCGTCGCGCTTGAACATGAAGGGACCGGAGCCGACCACTTCCTCGATCTGCTTGAAGGGGTCGACCATTGCCTCCTTCTCGCGCATCACGAACGGAATGCTGGTGCCGGTCTTGGCCAGGATGTCGATCAGCAGGCCGTAAGGTTCGGTCAGCGACCATACGAAGGTCTTGTCGTCCTTCGCCGTCAGCGACTCCGTGAAGCCCATCAACTGCTTGCCGGCACCGTCGCGCTTGCCCCAGCGGTTCATCGAGGCGACGACGTCCTTGCTGGTGACGGGCGAGCCGTCGTGGAACTTCAGCCCGTCGCGCAACTTGAACGTATAGACCTTCCGGTCGTCGCTGACGGTCCAAGTGTCGACCATCTGCGGCTTCGGTTCGAGCTTATCGTCGCTGGAGAACAACGTATCGTAGACCATCAGCCCGTGAATGCCCGCGATGGTCTGCGTGGTCCAGAAAGGATCGAGCGTGCGCACGTCGGCGTGCATCGCGACTTTCAGCGTTTTCGGCTGCTGGGCGAGGGCGGGCAAGGCCCCCAGACCCAATGCGCCCGCGACTACGGCCACGGCGAGGCGTCGGTGCAATCGGTCGGTCAGTTTATGCATCGTCTATCCCCCAGAAACGGAATGGCAATGCAAGACAGTAACCCGATCGAAACGCCTATGTCACCCGGGTATGTCAGCGACGGCCGTGTAGAACGCACGATGCCGCGATCGCCGCACCCATCGGGACCGCTCAGTCGAGGGGCAGCGGTTCCCCCTCCGGCAGCGGCACCTCCGCGGTGTTCAGCACCATCGACACCATGACGTAGTAGCCGCTGATCGCGAGGATCTCAGCGAGCGCCACCTCGCCCAGCACATCGAGAGCATGCTTGTAGGTGGCGTCGCTCACACCATGCGTCGCATGCAGTTCGACGCAGAAGGCATGCAGTGCCGTTTCGTCCTCCTGCATGCCGATCGGCGACTGACCCGTGCGAATCGCTTCGATGACGGCATCGCTCAAGCCGCCCTTGCGGGCGAGCGGCGCGTGCGCGAACCACTCGTACTGCGCCTTCCAGGCACGCGCGGTGACCAGGATGGCCATTTCCGACAGGCGGGGCGGCAGCGAAGTGCCGAAACGCAGCAACTCGCCCAGATGGGCTGCGCGAGCAGCGAGTTCGGGATTGCGCAGTAGCGCCGGAAACGGACCGCCGACGCGGCCACGCGGGCCGGAAGCAATCTCGGCAACCACCTGTCGCTGCGCCTCGGTCATCTTCTCGGGCGGGATCGGGGTGAGACGGGCCACGGGCGTTCCTCCAAGTCGTTGCCGCATGCTTCACCGGTATGCCGGGGATGGTCAACGCCAGCCTTTCGGGCCGCAACGAAGCCCGCGATAATGCCGTCCGCAGAAGAAGAATCCGGAGGAAGCCGTGTGATGAGTGCGGAAGTGGCACCCGTCCGTGCCGACGAAGGCATGCCCTGGGACAAGCTGGAGGCTTGGTTGATAGGGGTGCTGCCTGCATTGAAGGGACCGATGCAGCCGCTGCAGTTCCCTGGCGGCAGCGCCAACCTCACTTATCTGATGCGGTTTCCCGAGGCGCCGCCGAACCTGCAGGAACTGGTTGTCCGCCGCCCGCCGCTGGGACCCGTCGCTCCGGGAGCCCATGATATGGGGCGCGAATTCAAGGCGCTGCGCGGCCTGGCCCCGGCTTTCGACCGGGCCCCCTTTGCGCATGCCTATTGCGAGGATGCCGGCGTCATCGGCGCCCCCTTCCTGGTGATGGAGCGGCGGACCGGCGTGGTCATTCGGAAGACCATTCCGGAGCCGCTGAAGCTTTGGCCGCAGGTGGAAAGGCGGGCGAGCTTCGCCCTGGTCGACGCCATGGCCGACTTCCATGCGCTAGACCCGGAAGCCATCGGGCTTTCGTCGCTCGGCAAGCCCGATGGCTTCGTCGAGCGGCAGGTGCAGGGCTGGAAGAAGCGCTGGGACAGGGCCAAGGACCGCGACATCCCGCTCTGCGAGGATGTGTTCGAACGCCTGGCCGGCACGCTTCCCCGCCCGCAGGCGGTGAGCCTCGTCCACAACGACCTGAAACTGGACAACTGCCAGTTCGATCCGGCGAATCCGGACCGGGTGAAGTCGATCTTCGACTGGGACATGACGACCGTCGGCGATCCGCTGATCGACCTCGGCACGCTGTTGGGCTACTGGGCCGATCCGGGCGAGGCCGCCGCCGTCTCTTCCTCCCGCGTCCCGAACGACGGGTCTTTTCCGACACGGAAGGAAATCACCGCGCGCTACGCCGAACGCTCGGCCATCGACCTGTCCGGAATCGACTGGTACGAGGCCTTCGCGCTGTGGAAGACCGCCGTCGTCATCCAGCAGATCTACATCCGCTTCAAGCTGGGGCAGACCCAGGACCAGCGCTTTGCCGGTATGGGCGAGCGGGTGGTGGAGCAAATCGAACTGGCCGACCAGGTGCTGCGGCGAAAATAACAAAGGGGATCGAAGGGTGGAGACTTACGACTACATCATCGTCGGCGCCGGTTCGGCCGGCGCCGTGCTGGCCAACCGCCTCAGTGAAGACGGTCGCACAAGGGTGCTTCTGGTGGAAGCCGGCAAGGCGAGCCACCCCTATTCCCGGCTACCGGTCAGCTTTGGCCTCCTGATCGATCACCCTGGCGCCAACTGGCGCTACAGGTCGGAGCCAGAGCCCGGCACCAACAATCGCGAGATCCCGGTGCCCCGCGGTAAACTGCTCGGCGGCTCGAGTTCGATAAACGGCCTAGTCTACGTGCGCGGCCAGCCGCTCGACTACGATACCTGGGCGCAGATGGGCAATCGCGGCTGGAGCTGGGAGGACATCGCCCCGGTCTTCAAGCGCATGGAATCCTACGAGCAAGCCGAGGACCCGGAGCGAGGCCGCGACGGGCCGCTCCGCATTTCCGTCGTTCCCGACAGGAACCCGCTCTACGACGCCATCTTCACTGCCGCCGAGCAGGCCGGGTATCGCCGCACCAGGGACTACAACGCCTATGACCAGGAGGGCGTGGGAAAGACGCAGGCGACTATCGGCCGCGGCAGGCGGATGAGCACGGCCTATTGCTATCTGGCGCCGGCAGCGAAGCGGACGAACCTTCGGATCGTTACCGACGCATTGACCGAGAGGATTGTACTGGAAGGGCGGCGATGCACCGGCATCATCTATGAATCGGGGGGAAGAAAGGTCGAGGTTGGGGCCGGGAAAGCCGTGATTCTTTCGGCTGGGGCAATCGGCACCCCGCAGATACTGGAACTCTCGGGGATCGGCCGGCCAGGCGTTCTGCAGGCGGCAGGCATCGTGGTCCAACACGAATTGCCGGCGGTGGGAGAAAATTTCCGCGACCACATCGCCGGCCGCATCGTCTGGAAAGTGAATGTGCCGGGCATCTCCTACAACGACAGGGCGCGTGGCTTCGGCCTGGCGCGGGAAATCGTCAAGTACATCGCCCTCGGCGGTGGCTTCCTGAGCCTTCCCTCAGCCCCCATCGTAGCCTTCCTGAAGACCCGGGCCGAGCTGGAGACGCCCGATGTGCAGTTCCACTTCGTGCCCTATTCGGTGAAGAGCGCGAAGGAGCGGAAGCTTCAAACCTTCCCCAGCATGACGGTTGCCTGTTACCAGCTTCGGCCTGAAAGCCTGGGTTCGATCCATATCCGCTCGAGCGACCCGGCGGCGCAGCCCGCCATCCGCTTCAACTTCCTTCATGATCCGATCGACCGACAAACGATGGTCGGCGGTTTCCGCATGATGCGGCGGATCGTCAATTCACCTGCGCTCGACCCCTATCGAGGCGAAGAATTCTCGCCCGGCAAGGATGTCGAGACCGACGAGCAGATCCTGGGCTGGATGCGGGCCTATTCGGAGACCGCCTATCATCCGATCGGCACCTGCCGCATGGGCCCCGGTCCGAACGCGGTGGTGGACGATCGCCTCAGGGTGCACGGTATCGAGGGACTGCGCGTCGCCGATGCCTCGATCTTCCCGACCATGCCTTCGGGGAACACAAACGCGGCGAGCATCATGGTGGGCGAGCGCGCATCCGAACTGATCAGGGCGGGGGCGTAGCCACTCAATCTTCGCCCGGCCAGCTTCTGGTTCCGCGCCTTCGTCAGGTGAGAAAGGCCACGACGGTCAGCAGGACGACGACCTCACCTCCCTGCTCCAGCGCACCGAGCACATCGCCGGTCTGCCCGCCCACCTGCCGCCGGCAGAGCCACCCCATGGCGAGGGCGGCAAGCGACAGCAGCGCCAGGGCCACGAAACCCGTCGTCGGTCCCAGGCACACGAACAGAGCGATCACCCCAAGGGTCGCCGCCGCCAGCGCACCGCCAAACGCCGGTGCGCCCGCGTTCGCCGAAAGCCCGCCCGCGCGTGCCGGGGGAACCGCATGCATGAAGCCGGGAAGAATGGCGCGCGCAGCGGCATGGGACGCAGCCAATGCAGCCAGAACGGCGGCGGGGTCGGCGATGGCAGCGAGCGCACTCCAGCGGAGCAGCAGTGAAAATGCGAGCGCGCAGGCGCCATAGGTACCGATCCGGCTGTCGCGCATGATGTCGAGTTTCTGCTCGCGATCCCGGCCGCCGCCGAACCCGTCGGCCACATCGGCAAGGCCGTCCTCATGCAGACATCCCGTGACGAGAGCGCTGGCTGCCAGCGCCAACCCCGCCGCAGCAGCCGGCCCCAGGCTCAGAGCCGACGCAAGCGCATAGACGGCTGCTGAGAGCAGGGCGACGGCAAGACCGGCCAGCGGCACCGCCCAGATCGAGGTCGCCAGTCGCGCCTCGGCGATGCTGACGGGAACCGGTACCGGCAGTCGCGTGAAGAAGACAAGGCAGAACGCCAGATCGCGCACCAATCGTGCTATTGCCTCCGAAGCGAACATCATCGCCGGTTCAGCCGCATTCGCCACGAGGCCATCGTCAACCCATGGATCGCTACACGTCCCTCGCCGCGCTGCGCGCGGCCTGTCTCGATCTCCCGTCCGAAGACGGCGCTGTGGCCGCCGAGGTGGCGGCACGCGAGGCGCAACTGACCAAGCCGCCGGGAAGTCTCGGGCGGCTGGAAGAAGTCGCGAGTTTCATCGCCCGGTGGCAGGGCCGGACGAGACCGATGCTGGACAGGATCTCCGTGCTGGTCTTCGCCGGCAATCACGGGGTGGCGGCCCAGGGCGTATCTGCCTTCCCGGCGGAGATAACGGCCCAGATGGTGGCGAACTTCGCAGCCGGCGGCGCCGCCATCAACCAGCTGGCACGGAATGCCGGCGCCGATCTCAAGGTGACGCCGATCGATCTCGATCGTCCGACCGGTGACTTCACCCTTGGCCCGGCGATGAGCGAGGCGGAGTTCCTCCGGGCCGTTTCCATCGGCGCCGCCGCGGTGCAAGAGGCGGACCTGATCTGCCTGGGAGAAATGGGCATCGCCAATACCACACCCGCCGCAGCCATCTCCGCCGGCCTGTTCGGTGGCGGCGGCAAGGTCTGGGCCGGACGGGGCACCGGCGTGGATGACGCCGGCCTTGATCGCAAGCGTCTGGCGATCGATCGCGGGATTTTGCGTCATACGGCTGCCATCGGAGACCCGCTCCAGGTCGCGGCCCGCCTCGGCGGGCGGGAACTGGCAGCCATGCTCGGCGCAGCGCTGGAGGCAAGGCGGCAGCGAATCCCGGTCCTGCTCGATGGATTCGTCTGCACCGCGGCCGTCGCCCCTCTGGCCCGGCTGCATCCCGAAGGCCTGGCGCACACCATTGCCGCGCATGTCTCAGCGGAAAGCGGGCACCGGAAACTCCTGGTCGCCCTTGGTCTGCGGCCGCTGCTCGATCTGGACATGCGGCTGGGCGAGGCCTCGGGCGCGGCGCTCGCCATTCCCATCGTCCGGGCCGCAATCGCCTGCCACAACGGCATGGCAACATTTGCCGAGGCCGGACTCACAGGCTAGGCCCGAGCAATCGCGTGGAAGAATGTGCCACTGACCAGACCGTGGCGACCGCCGGCGGTACCGAGCGGCCGTCCCTGCCCGTCGGCGATTTCGGCGAACGGCGCGTCTTTTCCCGGATCGACGAGTGAGGCGTAGTGGAACTCATGCCCGCGAAGGACGGAGCCGGACGGCCCGAGTGCGCCATCCTGCAATAGCCGGGCCTCGCGATAGCCCA
>JALHMN010000008.1 GCA_022844005.1 bacterium
CCGGCCGCGTCGGCCGGCGGCGGCGCCTGCGGGCCGCGAATGATGAAGGTGGCGGCGGCGCGGGCGCGGTCGATCTCCACGCCCAGGGTGTCGTAAGCGAGGCGGTCGCCCTCGATGGCGCGGGACAGCGGCGGCAGGGCGATGCCGGCCGCGGGTCTCGGGCGATTGCTCTTTCCTGCCAGGGTCTTGGCGCGCGTTGCTACCGCTTCGGCGAAGCGCGAGCGGGGCGCGATCTCGTCGACGAGGCGCCAGTCGACGGCGCGCTTGCCGCGCACGCCTTCTTCCGTGGTGCAGAAGAAATCGGCCCGGTCGCGCCGCACATGCCGCTTGTCGACCAGCCGCGTCAGCCCGCCGGTGCCGGGGAGGACGGCCAAGAGCGGCACTTCGGGCAGCGAGACGGCGGAACTGCCGTCATCGGCCAGGAGGATGTGCTCGCAGGCCAGCGCCATCTCATAGCCGCCGCCGGCGCAGGGGCCGTTCACCGCCGCCATCCAGATCTGGCCGGAGGCGTTGGAGGCATCCTCGATGGAATTGCGGGTTTCGTTGGTGAACTTGCAGAAGTTGACCTTATGCGCATGGGTGGCGCCGGCCAGCATGCGGATATTGGCGCCGGCGCAGAAGATGCGCTCCTTGCCCGAGGTGAGGACGACGCAGGCGACTTGCGGATGCTCGAAGCGCAGGCGCTGCACCGCATCGTTCAGCTCGATATCGACGCCGAGATCGTAGGAATTCAGCTTCAGCTCGTAGCCCGGGAACAGGCCGCCGTCTTCCGCCACGTCGAGCGCGAGCGTTGCCACCGCGCCCTCTACCGACAGCTTCCAATGCCGATAGCGCGACGGCTCCGTGCGGAAGTCGATCATCCCGGCGTCTCCGACCCTGACTTGTTTCATGCATTATAATGCATGTGAGGGGTGCCGCAAGAAGTATCACGCATGCGGACAAATCTGTCCGCCAGCCCGCGCAGGGGGCCTCGGCGGGGCGGAAAGTGGCGGAAATCCGCCATGCCGGAAAATTTGTCCGTTCCCGGAGACAGGTTCGCAGCCAAGTGGGCGAGGCCGGCGACCGGAACATTTGTCGTAGCGGACATTCCTGTCCGCCGTGCCGGCGCGGACAAATTCGTCCGCCTCACCCCCCATGGCGGGGCGGACGGTAGTGCGAAGGGCGCGACCGGGCCGGCCGCGGACATTTCTGTCCGCCTCGAGACCCGCCTCCATGCAGGCCCCGGCGCGGAGCCGATGCGGATTTGCATGAACATCTGTGGCCCACCTGCGCGGGATCTCAACAACTGTTTGTTCCTGCTGGGGAAATCCGTGATTCCATCGCTGCGGCCCCTGCCTAAGTCAGCCAATTCGAGCCAATTCGAGCCAGAAACGGCCGGCCGGCTACCGGCCAGGGCCGGTTTGAAGCCGTTTTGGGCCGGTTTCGGCCATCGCCGCGGAGGCCGCTGGTCGAGAGACGGGGTCGCAGGGGCGGACAAATCTGTCCGCTGCCACGCTTGCTTGCCCCCGTGCCTGGAAGGTGACCAAGACATCGAAGGTCGCGCTCGCCCCCGGGCGACCAGCCTTCGGTTGGAGCAACTGCTCCTTCGGAAGGCCTGCCATCGCTCGCCGGCCTGTACAGAAATCGTCTTTTCATGCAAAAATAGATCTCCATTCAACCCGGTCTGAATTATAACAGAAAACGGAACGAAAGCAAAACGCAGACTTTCTCCCGCCAAGGTGGTATATTGTGTCTGTCGTTACTGGCTTGCGGGATGCCGGATGACAGGCGCTACACCGAGCACCGGTTTTCCCGGAATCGATTTAGCCCGGGGGCGCTAGTGGGTCACCTGTCTGCTGGACGTGAGCCGAAGCGACAATCAAGACGGTCAAAAGGGCTTGATGGCAAGCCTGTCGCTTTGCAGATATCTGTTGTAAGCTAGCCAGATAGATCATCGTGGATACACCATGGCTTTTCACATCAGGAATCCGGAAACCGATGCGCTTGCCCGGCGGGTCGCCCGCATCAAGCGCACCGGCCTCACCGAAGCCGTGCATGAGGCGTTGCGAAACGAACTGGCCCGCGTCAACGCGCAGCCGAGCAAGGGGGAAATAGCCTTGCAGTTCTGCCGCGCGTTGCGCGCGCGAGGAAAGCCCGAACAGGGGTTGCCCGCGGACAAAGCATTCTTCGACGAGCTGAGCGGCGACATCTGATGTTTGTCGATGCTTCGGCCCTGGTCGCCATGCTGACCAACGAGGGGGATGCGGTGCTTCTGTCCGACTCACTGAAGGACGGCGCAAACGCCATGACTTCGCCTCTGGCCGTGTTCGAGACGGTCGTCGCAGTGGCGCGTATCCTGCTGCTGGACGTCCGCGAAGCCGAAGCCGGGGTGACGGACTTCCTGGAGGCCATGGAGATCAAGATTCTGCCGATTCCCCCGGAGGCCGGCGCTATCGCGCTTCGCGCCCATGAGCGTTTCGGCAAGGGACGGGGGCATCCCGCTCAGCTCAACATGGGGGACTGCTTCGCCTACGCCTGCGCGCGTCACCACGGCGTGCCGCTTCTCTATAAGGGGGCCGATTTCGCGGCGACGGACATCGAGGGCGCGTGACATGGATTTTGATGAGCGTCGAGAGAGGTGAGGCTTGTCTCTTCGGCGGTGTTGCACCCCTGCTTTGCAGACGGCTCAGGAACGGTCGAAGGGGACTTATGTCACGCCCGGCATCTACACCTCGAAGACTGTCTTCGGCGAAGGACCAGACGAAATTGACCGCCGGCCGGAGGACGCGGTCCGGCGCCTGCTGGAGTGCGGGGCGGCTGATCATATGGGAGCGGTATGAGCGGTGTAAGCGGTTCGATGCGGTGAGGGAACTGCCACCGCCCTCTCGTGAACCTGGCTGAGGAATGATCGATGCCGGTCTATGAGGTCGAAGATCTGGACAGCGTCTCAGGCGATGTCGCCTTCATTCTGAAGAACAGAGCCATGTTCGGGCCGCCTGCAAATGTGGAGCTCGGCGCATATCTGGCGTCGCATCTCGCCTCCCAACTCGCCTTTCTCAGGTCCCTGCCATTCGTTGTGGAAAAGGCCGACGCCTGGTGGATCATAGCCTCGCGGCGAGACTGGCTTGTGTCTTCGGAGGGCGCGTCACTTGCCGCCAGCGCATTTTCCAGCCTTCTCCCGCTTCCAGAAAGCGGCCCGAACTCGCATAGAAGCGAAGTTCTGTTGTCGGCGTTTGCGGATGCGGTCGTCACGGCCGGAGATGACGGGCTGCGGTGGATCAAAGGGAGCGCCGAACGCACTCCGCTGCCGGGTGGGATCGATGTTTCTGGTCGGGACGGTCGCATGGTGGCTTTCCGTGTGGCGTCGCCTAGCGCACAACGGAACTCACCTTAAAGCGACTTGTCGGAATTTCCTTACTTCCTTACGTTCTTCTCATGCTCGCAAAGCTCACCTCCAAGAACCAGCTCACCCTGCCGAAGCAGGCGATCGAAGCCGTCGGCCGGCCGACCCATCTTCAGGTGACGGTGGAAGACGGCCGGCTGGTGCTGACGCCGGTGCGGGTCGGCGCGGCTGACGCCGTGCGGCGGAAACTGGCCGAGTTGGGGATCACCGAAGAAGATGTGCGGGACGCTGTCCGTTGGGCTCGGGACAGTCGCTGAGCGAGGCCGGGGCGGGAATGCCGCCTCGAATCGTCTTCGATACCAACGTCGTCGTTTCCGCGCTGGTCTTCGGTGGCCGGCTGGCATGGCTGGTATCCGCCTGGGCGGCGGGCACTATCGTTCCGCTGGTCTGCCGCGAGACGGTGACCGAACTGCTGCGGGTCCTAGCCTATCCCAAGTTCAAGCTGACCGAGGCCGAACGCACCGACCTGCTGCAGGACTACCTGCCCTTTGCCGAGGTGGTGGTCCTGCCCGATCCCAGGCCGGCCGTCCCCGTCGCCTGCCGTGACCGCGACGATGGCGTTTTCATCGAACTGGCGCTCGCCGCCGGCGCGGATGCGCTGGTGAGCGGCGACGCTGATCTGACAAGCCTCGATGAAGTCGGTGTGCCGATCCATGCGGTAGAGTCGCTCCGGAGGTGGCTCGGATCGTGAGGATGCTCCCGCGAGGCGGTGGCTGATGGTGAAGGAGCCCCACGAAACATCTGCGCGGACTTGATACGGTAATCGAGGTGCCGTGCGAAGAGGCAGCAGTAAATCTTGAAAGTATATGGCTTATGATAACGAATTTGGACAACACGATTCCAGTTGAGGATGCGTCTTTATATGTCCAGAACGAGCCGCCTATTTGAGCTGATCAGCGTCCTGCGCGTACGCCGGACGCCCGTTACGGCGCTATATCTGGCACGTGAGCTGGGTATTTCGCAGCGGAGCGTATACCGGGACATCGAAACGTTGCGTTCGCTCGGAGCGCCACTCGATGGCCAGGCGGGTATCGGCTATCGTTTGAGAGAGGGGTTTTTCCTTCCGGAATTCGCATTTTCATCGGACGAGTTGGACGCACTGATCCTCGGCCTCGGCTGGGTGCGGCAGCGAGCCGATCCCGCCTTGGCACGGTGCAGCGAAAGCGCCATGGCGAAAATACTTTCCGCTCGAAACGCCGGTCCCTCGATGAGCGAGGACCCACCTGCGCTCGTAACGCCGGCCTCGGCGTCCGAGCGCGTGGACCCGCCGCAGGCCGCACTGTTGCGAGATGCCATCCGCCGGCAACGCAAAGTCGCGATCAGCTATGAAGACGCTCAGGGCTCGGTATCGGATCGCACCGTCTGGCCGATCGCCATCGTCTATTTCGACGATGTGCGCGTGCTGGCGGCCTGGTGCGAACAGCGATCGGCCTTCCGCCATTTCCGCCTCGACCGTTTGCAGGTGCGGTCGATTTCGGAGGAGCGCTATCCCGGGCGGCGCCAAGCGATCGCGGCGCGGTGGCGGCAGCAGGATCGCGACTGGCGTTCGCTGCTGACAGTTTCTGACACGGCGACACGCTACCCCTTGACGGGCACACTCACTCCCGGTGCCCTGTCAAAGGAAAGCCAATGACCGTATTGACCCATCCCGACGCCTGGGCGATTTACACAAAGTATCTGAGCGCATGGAATACGACTTCGATCGAACAGCGCCTGAAAATCGCTGCAGAGATTTTAAGTGAGAACATCGAATATCAGACCGTCAGACATGATTTGTGCACCGGCCGATCGCAGGTCATTGAAGACATGGCCACGTTTCACGAGCGATTTCCGGGGGGGCATTTTGAAATAGGCGATGTTTCGGCACACCACAACGTGGCTCTATTGACCTGGGTTATCATTCAGGCCGATGGCAAGGAGTTCGCTCGCGGACATGATCAACTCGCCGTCGATCGCAGCGGAAAGATTTCGAAGATCACCACCTTCGGGCCATCGGTGAAGTATCCAAATTAAACCCCGAGAAATGAATATTGGGGCGCGGTTGTGTCTCGCTTGCAGCGGTGCCGCGAGCGCCCGGCGGCCTGCGCGGGTGACGGCCCGTTCGATGACGGAATGCTTGCCGCGCGCGGGGCGGATATCGAGCGGGGCGAAGCATAGGCGGTGGAGTGACATCGCAACTTTTGCGATAATGCTTGCCGACGCCGTCTGGAGGCCGTCCTGGTGCGACCCTACGTTTCGCTTCGCCTTTTCGCCGTGTCCCTGGCGCTGCTGTCGGCCGCGCCCGCCTTGGCCGACGCCGCCGCCGGCCTCGACGCCTATAAGAGAGGCGACTACGAGACGGCTTTGCGCGAATGGACGGCTGCGGCGGCGGCAGGTGATGTAGGCGCCTATTCCGGAATGGCCTGGCTCTATCAGTTCGGCCGCGGCGTGCCACGCGACGATGCGAAGGCGGTCGAATGGTTTCGCAAGGCAGCCGAGGCCGGCGATGCCACTGGCCAGAGCAATCTCGCCAGCATGTATCTCATGGGTCGCGGCGTGCCGCAGGATGACAAACTCGCGCTTGATTGGCTCACCAAGGCGGCGGCGCAGGGGAACAGCGGAGCGCAGGCCAATCTCGCCTTCATGTACAGAAATGGTCGCGGCGTCGAAGAGGATCTGGCCCAAGCGGCCGCTCTTTATCGCAAGGCGGCTGAGCAGAATGTGCCAACCGCGCAATACGATCTCTACCTCTTCCTTTCCAAAGGCTGGGGTGTGCCGAAGGATGAAGAGGAGGCGCTGACCTGGCTGTCGAGATCCGCCGCCGGCGGCTTCGCCCAGGCCCAGGCGCAGCTCGGAGTCCTGCATCTGACCGGCATGGGCGTGCCGCGCGACGACGCGCACGGCGTAGCGTTGCTCAAGCAGGCTGCCGCTCGCGGCAATTTCGATGGGCTGTACAATCTCGGTCAGGCCTATGCTGGCGGGCGCGGTACGCGAGCCGACATGCCGACCGCTTATGCGCTGTTCCTTCTGGCGGAAAAGGCGGGTTCTCCCAGCGCTACCGCTGCGCGCGACAGGGTTGGCAAGGCGCTCCATTTCGATCAGCGGGCTGCGATGGAGAAGGAGGCCGGCGCTTGGCGGCCGGGACTGCCGTTGCCGGGGTTGGCCGGCGCGCCGTGATCCCGACGTGGGGTGGAAAAGCGTCTCCGCCGCGCCAATTCGATTGCATGCACCGTACGGAGGATCCGCCCATGAAAGCCACGCTCGGAAGCCGCGTGATCGCCGAGAGCGAGGATATCGTCGAGGCCGCCGGCTATGCCTATTTCCCGGCGGAGGCCGTGCGCACCGACTGGCTGGAGAAGGCGGCGAAAACCGCTCGCGACCTGGAATGCCCGCATGGCGTGCAGTTCTACGACCTGGTGGTGGACGGCGCGCGGCATGCCCGCGCCGCCTGGTCCTACGAGGCGCCGCAGCCGAAGATGGCCGCCGTGGGCGGGCGCTTCGGCTTCTGGCAGGACGTGAGCGTCGGCTGAGGCGGGCGGGAGGGGGTTTTCTCGCTCCCGGCCCGTTCAGCCGAAGAGCGCGGCCAGCTTGTCGAGCGAGCCGGTCCAGCCACGCTTGTGGCCGTCGGCGGCGGCCTGGTCGAAGAACTGGCTGTGATGCAGCGTCAGCAGGGTGCCGTCGCCGTCGGGTTTCACGGTGACGGTGACGAGGGACTGGCGTTCGGGCGTGGAAAACCAGGCCCAGGTGAAGACCAGGCGCTGGTTCGGCACCACCTCGCGGTATTCGCCGCCGACATTGTGCTCCTCCCCGTCCTCGGTCTCGAACTTCACGTGGAAGCGGCCGCCGACCCGCACGTCGAGCTTGGCCATCTTCACCGGACCGCTGTCGGGGCCGAACCAGCGCGCTAGCTTTTCCGCTTCGGTCCAGGCGGCGTAGACGAGGGCCGGCGGGGCAGCGAGACGACGTTCGAGGGTGAGGGCGGGGCGGGGGGCTTCGGCGACTTCAGCGGCGGCGGTCGGCATGCTTCTTCCTCCACGAAACGGGCGAGACGATCGATGCGGGCCGACCAGAAGCGCCGATAGCGGGCGAGCCACAGCATCGATGCCTCCCGAACGGGCCTTGTTCCTCATTTAACCATTGAGTTAAATAGAGGCCGTTCGGGCAGAGTTGTCAAGCGAGACGGAGGGAGAGAGAGCCATGAGAAGCGTGATCGTCACCGGCGGCAGCGGCAAGGCCGGGCGGGCCGTCATCGACGAGTTGCTGGCGCATGGCTATCGCGTCTGCAACGTCGACATCGTGGCCCCGCGCGAGCAGCGCTGTCACTTCCTGAAGGCCGACCTCACCGATCTGGGGCAATGCGTCGATGCGCTGCGGCTCCTCGCCGGGAGCATCGACCGCCGCCGGTCGCCGCTGGGCGAGGCCGACGGGGTGATCCACCTGGCCGGCATCCCGGCGCCGGGCCTGGCGCCGGATTCGGTGATCTTCCAGAACAACATGATGAGCACCTACAACGTGTTTTCGGCGGCGGCGCGGGCGGGAATGCGCCGCGTGGTCTGGGCTTCCAGCGAGACCACCTTCGGGCTGCCCTTCACCCGGACGCCGCCGGCATTCGCGCCGCTCACCGAGGAGCACCCGCCGGCGCCGGAGAACGGCTATGCGCTGGCGAAGCTGCTCTGCGAGGAGACGGCGCGGCAGATGCACCGCTGGAACCCGGGCCTCAGCTTCGCGGGCCTGCGCATCTCCAACATCCTGGAGGAGGCCGACTACGCCCAGATCCCCGGCTTCTGGGGCGACGCGACTATGCGGAAGTGGAACCTGTGGAGCTGGGTCGATGCGCGCGACGTGGCCCAGGCCTGCCGGCTGGCGCTGGAGGCGGACGGGATCGGGGCCGAGGTCTTCACCATCGCCGCCGCCGATACGCTGATGCCGGAGCCGAGTGCCTCGTTGATGCAGAAGCACTTCCCCGGCGTGCCGCTTTCGGCCGATCTCGGGCCCTTCGATACGCTCCTCTCCATCGCCAAGGCGCGCCGGGTGCTCGGCTATGCGCCCGCCTACAGCTGGCGGCCGGAGACCTGATCGGCGATGGCGCGATAGCCCTTCAGCCAGAGCCGGTCGAGGTCGAGGTCCATGGCGACCGGCTGGGAGGAGACGCGCGCGATCACCACCTCGGCCGCGGGATCGATCCAGATCCACTGGCCGTGGATGCCGATGGCGGCGAAGGTGCCGCGCTCGGCGTCGATGTTGTACCAGCAGCTGCGATAGCGGGCGGTGGGGAAGATGACGGTGAGGTCGCCCCTGGCCCAGGCCTCGGCGTCGCCGTTGCCGCGGATGTCGTCGACCCACCAGCCGGGCAGCACGGCGCGGCCCTGGAGCTGGCCCCGGCCGCGCATCATCTCGCCGAAGCGGGCCATGTCGCGGAGCGTCATGCAGAGGCCGCCGGCGGCGCGCACCGATCCCTTGGGATCGAGCGTGACATAGGCGTCGGCCTCCGCGCCCAGGGGCTGCCAGACGGTCTCGGACAGGATCTCGGCATAGGGCTTGCCCGCCGCGCGCTCGTAGACCCAGCCGAGCACGTCGGTATTGGGGGAGACGTAGTGGAAAGTGTGCCCGTGCCGGCCGCTGCGCGCCGTCAGGCTGCGGAGGAAGGCGCGCAGGTCGGCCGGCGGGGCGCCTTCGCGCGGCGGGTTCCAGGCGGTGGCGAGGCGATAGCGCGCCACGTCGCCGTCGGGGTCGGTGTAGTCCTCGGTGAAGGCGATGCCGACGGTCATGTCGAGGAGGTGGCGCACGGCGCAGTCCTCGTAGACCGAGCCCGCCATCTCGGGGATATAGCGGGTGACCGGCGCATCGGGGTCGAGCAGGCCGCGTTCGGCGAGCACGCCGCCCATCGCCCCGGTCACCGCCTTGGTGACCGAGAAGACCAGATGCGGGGCTTCCGGCGTCAGGCCGTTCGCATACCATTCCTCGACGATGCGGCCGCGGTGCAGCACCAGCAAGCCGTTGCTGTGGGTGCGGGCGAGGGCCTGGGCGACGTTGAGCGGCTGGCCGGCGAGGTCCTGGAAGAGGAGCGACTGCAGCGCGCGGCGGTCGTAGGCGAGAGGGGCGTGCGAGGGGCCGCGCGCCACGTTGGCGGTGGGGAGGATCTGGCGGACGTTGCGGAAGCCCCAGGTGCTGAAGGGATGCTCGCGCCAGTTGGCGAGCGTCACCAGCCGCTCCGCCGGCGGCGGGGCGCCGCGCATCATCTCGTCGGCCTGCATGCTTTTCCTCCTCCCCTCGGTCAGTGGCAGCAATCGCCGCCCTCGCCGGTGCGGTTGTCGATACTGGCGGCGTTGCCGCCGGCCGGCAGGTCCAACGCCGGGTTGGCGTCGAAGAAGCCGTTCGGCTTCAGCGTGAAGCCCGCATATTCCACCGGCATGACCGGGAAATCCTCCGGCTTGCAGACATGCGTGTGGCCGAAGCTGTGCCAGACCACGATGTCGCGGTTCTCGATCGGCCGGTCCTTCAGGATATAGGCCGGCAGGCCATCGCCGCCTGCATGCACGTTCGGATAGTCGCCGGAGGCGTATTTCTCCGCCGGGTCGTAGGGCGTGACCCACAGATGCCGGGTGGCGAAGCCGCCGCGGCGGCGCACGAAACTGCCCTCCTGCGCCAGCATCAGGGGGCTCGGCTGCACGACGAGCTTGTAGCCGGTGGGGTTGCCGACCGCGTTCCTGACGTTCGGGTTGGTGATCTTCCAGTAGCGCCCGGTGCGGCCATCGGCCTCGCGCGCCGCCTCGCTCTCGCGGGCAAAGACGCGGGCGGTGGTGTCGAAGGCATTGCCGTAGGGGTTGTCGGGACCGAAGGGGCGGGGGACGAATTCGTGTTCGCTCACCGAATTCCCTTCGCCATCGACCATCATGTGCAGGCGCACGTTGAAGAAGTGCTGGTGCGTCGGCCCGCCCAGCCCCTCGTCGACCATGCCGCCATGGGCGTAGGTGGTGCCCGGCGCCACCGCCGTCGTCTGGATGATGCCGGTCAGCTTCGCCTCGAGCTGGATGCTGCCGTCCTGGTAGAGGTACCAGTAGAAGCCGTAGTCGTAGTTGCCGACGGTGGCGAAGAAGCTGATCACCAGCCGGCGCGAGCGGCGCACCTCGTAGGTCTCGTTGCGGAACTCGTAGTGCTTCCAGAGGATGCCGTAATCCTCCTCGTGCAGGCAGACGGCGTTCTTCATCGTGTAGGGACGGCCGTCGTCATCGGCCATGGCGACGTCGAAATAGCGGATGTTGCCGAGGCAGTCGCAGCCCAGCTCGAGCGCATTGGCGAGCTTGCCGAGGCCGTATTCCCCGGCATCGAAGGCCGATTTCCAGAAATGCGTAGGCCCCGGATCGGCGTAGGGCACCACCATCTCGGTCACGCTGGCGCGGTAGACGATCGGCCGGGTCTTGCCGCCGTCCTTCCAGGAAAGCTGGTGCAGCACCAACCCCTCGCGGGCGGTGAAGCCGATGCGGAAGGTCCAGTTCTGCCAGGTCACCGCCCAACCGTCGACGCTGAAGCTCGGTCCTTCCGGCTGGACGAGGTCGAGCGGGCGGAGGTCGGTGCGCGGGGCGGGGAGGGAGGCGCGGTCGTAGTTCCGCTTCTTCTTCGGGATCGGCACCACCGGGCCGTTGGTCAGGTGCGTCACCCTGCCCGCGATCAGGTCGACTACCGCGACGACGCCGTCGATCGGATGGGCATAGGCGTTGTCCTTCGGATCCGCGCGGTAGAAGGACACCGCCCGGACGATGCGGCGGCCGCGCTCGTATTCCAGGTCGAAGAAGCCGGACGAGAAAGGGTCGACCTGGACCAGGTCGATCTCGGCCTCCGACAGGCCGCGCTGACGCATCGCGGCGCGCCAGCCGGCATCGGCCTTCACGATCGCCTCGCAGCGGAAGAACTCCTCGACCATCACCGGCGGCTGGCCGTAAGGGGCCTCTGCGTTCGCCAGCGGATGCCAGGAGACGACGGCGCCGGCCGAAAGGTCGACCACCGCCTCGGCGCTGGTGCCGCTCAGCCGGTTCAGGACGACGATGAAGACCCGGCGGGGCGGCGGCCTGCCACCCGCCGACATCGCCAGCACGCCGGCCTTCGACGGCTCTTCCAGCCGGACCATGGCGAAGCGATCGTCCGGCCCGAGCCGACGCGCCGATCCGAGGAGGCCGGTCGCGCGTTCGATCTCGGCCGCGGAAAGCGGATCGAGCGGATGCGCCGTCGCCTGCGTCGCGGCGGCGCATGCAGCCTGGGGCTCGCTCATCGTCAGCCTCCTTTCCGCGACCGGTATGGGAAGTCTCGGCGCGCAGCGCGGCGTGATCAATCCACCGATCGGTGGAGGGTGGCTCGCCTCAGGCCGGGCCGAGGCGGGCGAGGAGGGCGGTGCGGTTCTCGACCCCGGCCTTCGCCAGGATGTGGATGACATGGGTCTTCACGGTGGCGAGACCGATGCCGAGCCGCGCTGCGATGGCCGGATTGGCGTGCCCGGCACAGATCAGGGCCGCGACCTCGGCCTCGCGCCGCGTCAGCTGGAACAGGACGGCCGCCCGGCGCGCCACGTCGCCCCTGGCCGGGCGGGCGAGATTGGCGAAGGAGAACTCGATGAAGCGATGCAGGTCCGCCGCCAGCGCGTAGGTCGCCTCGGTGGGGGGCGGGTCGGCCGCCGTCCACATGATGCTGATGCCGGCATGGACCCGGCCATCCTTGCGCATCGCCATCTCGACCGTATCGACGGTGCCGTGGCGGCGCAGGAAGCGGTCGTAGGCAGCCGCCATGTCGCCGGGGAGGTTGCCGCGCGCTTCCGCCAGCGCCGTGACACCCTTGCCGCCGGCGGCGATGAAACGGATATGGAGCGGATCGCAGGCGTGCATTTCCCGCAGGTAGAGACGGTGGAAGTCCCCCGGCACCCGCCAGCAGACGAAGTCGTGCAGATTGAGGTCGTCGTCGACCGCATAGCAGGCCATGCGGCCGGCACCGAGCGCCCGGCCCAGCAGGCGAAAGGTCTCGGCCACGAACTGCTGCCGCAGGAGGGCACTGGCCATGTCCGCGCCTCCGTTTCGATCCGGCGGCGCGGAATCAGCGGATCAGGAGGAAGCTGACTTCGCCATGGTGGCGGCCGCGATGCGGCACACCACGCGGGACGAGCAGGCTCTGCCCGGCCTCGGCCACCGAAAAACCTTCGGGCGTCTCCAGCCGGAAGGCGCCCTCCAGCACCACGACGAACTCGTCGACGTCGTCGTGCGTCTCGTAGTCCCGGGTGGCGGGGAGGGAGCGGACGAGATAGACGGCCGCACCGTTGATGCGGGTGACCTCGTGCCACTTGCCCGGCTCCTGCCGCGCCGCCTGATCCAGCAACGCGGTGACCTCGACCTTGCCCAGCGTCCCCAGCATGACCCGATCCCTTCCTTTCGCCATAGACGACACTACGTCAGGATTCGGGGCCGGGCGAAGACCGATTTTTCACCGATTATCCCTGTGGTCCGTGGCGTTGTGCGGCGCCGCCCTGGGCTTTATAGCTTCGCGCCCGATCCGCGGAATGCTCGTTCCGCGGCGCCGACGCTGTTGTTCCGACGGAGCCTTTCCCGATGCTGGCCTTGAAGTACGGCCTCGCCTATTCCGATCTCTATGCGCGCGAGGGTCTGCTGAAGGTCGACGCCGCGTTCCTGGCGGCGCTCAGCGCCGCCGACGAGGCCCTCGCCGGGCGGCTGGAGGCGGCTCGCTGCGCGCCCTCGATGCCGGCGAAGGAGGAATCGGCCCTCATCATCGATCTCGCTCCGCATCTGGAAGATTTCATCGCCGCGCTGTTCGGCATCGAGGCCGAGGCGGCGGATCTGCGGGCCGAGCACCACCGCCTGGCGCCGCTCTACGACGTGAAGCGGCTGTTCGTGCAGCGGCAGGCGCTGAAGCAGGTGAAGCCGGCCGAGGCGGCGGCGGCGGACGGCCCGGCGCTGGCGGCCGAACTGGAAGAACTGCTGGGCGAGCCCCTGACCGAGCTTCGCTTCGCCAGGGCGGTACAGGCCTGGCAGAAGGACGAGGCGGGCAATGCAGTGCGGCTCAAGACCGCCGCCACCTATGCCGCCTGGGCGACGCTGACGCCGGCCGGGCAGGCGAAACACGCCAGGGGCCTGCTCTTCAAGCAGCCCCGGAAGGTCGAGCCTGAGCACCTGGTGCCGGTGGTGACCGAGACGGTGGGCGGCGTGAGCGTGCATACGCTCGACGCGCACCATCTCCGCCGCCGCGAAGGCTTCGCGCTGACCGATCCAGGCACCAACCTCGCCGGCGCGCTGGACCAGGCCAACTACTGCATCTGGTGCCATCACCAGGGCAAGGATTCCTGTTCCAAGGGTCTGCGCGAGAAGCCGAAGCCCGAACAGGCCGTCGGCGATTTCAAGAAGAGCGTCTTCGGCGTGACGCTGGCCGGCTGCCCGCTGGAAGAGAAGATTTCCGAATTCCACGAGGTGAAGACCAAGGGCTTTCCCATCGGCGCGCTCGGCATCATCTGCGTCGACAACCCGATGGTGGCGGCCACCGGGCACCGGATCTGCAACGACTGCATGAAGGCCTGCATCTATCAGAAGCAGGAACCGGTCGACATTCCCCAGGCCGAGACGCGCACGATGAAGGATGTGCTGGGCCTGCCGTGGGGTTTCGAGATCTATGGACTGCTGACCCGCTGGAACCCGTTCGACCTGCGCCGGCCCTTGCCCAAGGCGCGCTCGGGCAAGCGCGTCCTGATCGTGGGCCAGGGGCCGGCCGGTTACACCGTCGCGCATCACCTGATGAACGACGGCCATCAGGTGGTGGGGATCGACGGGCTGAAGATCGAGCCGCTGCCGCCCGCGATCGGCGGCGTCGGCCCGCTGGGGCAGCGGGTGCCCTTCGAGCCGATCCGGGATGTCCTCAGCCTCTATGAGAACCTGGACGAACGCGTGCTGGCGGGCTTCGGCGGCGTCGCCGAATACGGCATCACCGTGCGCTGGGACAAGAATTTCCTGAAAGTCATCCGCCTGCTGCTGGAGCGGCGGGCCGAGTATTCGCTGATCGGCGGCGTGCGCTTCGGCGGCACCATCACGGCCGAGATGGCCTTCGAACTCGGCTTCGACCACATCGTGCTGGCGGCCGGCGCGGGCAAGCCCACGGTGCTCGACATGCCGAACGGGCTGGCGCGGGGCGTGCGCACGGCTTCCGACTTCCTGATGGCGCTGCAATTGACCGGGGCCGCGCGGAAGGATTCGATCGCCAATATGCAGCTGCGCCTGCCGGTGGTGGTGATCGGCGGCGGCCTCACCGCCATCGACACGGCGACCGAGAGCCTCGCCTATTACCCGGTCCAGGTGGAGAAGTTCCTGAGCAGGTTCGAGGCGCTGGCGGCGGATAAGGGCGATGCGGCGGTGCGGCGGGCCTGGAACCCGGAGGAGGCGGAGATCGCCGAGGAGTTCCTGGACCATGGCCGCGCCATCCGCGACGAGCGCGCCCTGGCGGCGAAGGAGGGGCGCGCGCCCCGCATCATCGAACTGCTGCAGGGCTGGGGCGGCGTCACCCTCGCCTATCGCAAGCGGCTGATCGACAGCCCCTCCTACACGTTGAACCACGAGGAGGTGGAGAAGGCGCTGGAGGAGGGCATCCGCTTCGCCGAGGGGCTGGCGCCGGAGAAGGTGGAGGTCGACGTGCGCGGGCATTGTCGCGGCATCGTCATGATGGGCCCCGAAGGCCCGGTCGAGCTTCCCGCACGCGCCATTCTGGTGGCGGCGGGCACCCAGCCCAACACCGTGCTGGCGCGCGAGGATGCCGCCACCTTCACCCTCGACGGCAAGTACTTCCAGGCCTGCGACGAGGACGGGCAGCCCGTCAAACCGGAGCGCGCCATCTCCAAGCCCGGTCGGCCCGACGTGCTGCTGACCAGACGGCCCGACGGGCGCTTCATCAGCTTCTTCGGCGACCTGCATCCTTCCTTCTTCGGCAATGTCGTGAAGGCCATGGGGGGGGCGAAGCAGGGCTATCCGGTGGTGAGCCGGGTGCTGGAGCAGGTGGCGCCGGCGAGTGCGGAGAGCGACGCCGATTTCGCCGCGCGGCTGAACCACCTCTTGCGCCCGCGCGTCGCCTGGGTGGAGCGGCTGACGCCCACGATCGTCGAGGTGGTGGTGCAGGCGCCGCTGGCGGCGCGGCAGTTCGAGCCTGGGCAGTTCTATCGCCTGCAGAACTTCGAGGCGCATGCGCTGAAGAGCAACGGGACCGTGCTCGCCATGGAAGGCCTGGCCCTGACCGGCGCCTGGGTCGACAAGGAGAAGGGCCTCGTCTCGGTCATCGTGCTGGAGATGGGCGGGTCGTCCGACCTCTGCCTGCAGCTCTCGAAGGACGAGCCGGTGGTGCTGATGGGGCCCACAGGATCTCCAACGGAGATCGAGCCGGGCGAGACGGTGGCGCTGGTCGGCGGCGGGCTCGGCAATGCCGTGCTGTTCTCCATCGGCCAGGCGTTCCGGAAGGCCGGCTCGAAGGTGCTGTACTTCGCCGGCTACAAGAAGGTGGTCGACCGCTACAAGGTGGCCGAGATCGAGCAGGCGGCCGATGTGGTGGTGTGGTGCTGCGACGAGGCGCCGGGCTTCGCGCCGACGCGGCCGCAGGACAAGACCTTCGTGGGCAACATCGTCGAGGCGATGCGCGCCTATGCGGAAGGACGCCTCGGCCCGGTGACGCTGGCGCTACCCGAGGCCGACCGGCTGATCGCCATCGGTTCGGACAAGATGATGGCCGCCGTCCAGGCGGCGCGGCACGCGGTGCTGAAACCCTTCATGAAGCCGGGGCACCTCGCCTTCGGGTCGATCAACTCGCCCATGCAATGCATGATGAAGGAGATCTGCGCCCAGTGCCTGCAGCCGCATACCGATCCGGTTACCGGCGAGACCACCTACGTCTTCTCCTGCTTCAACCAGGACCAGCCGCTCGACCTCGTCGCCTTCGCCGGCTTGGATCAGCGGCTAAAGCAGAACGGCGCCCAGGAGAAGCTGACGGCGCAGTGGATCGACCGCTGCCTGAAGGAACTGGGACGAAGGGCGGCGGCTTAAGGTCAAGCAAGTCGCACCCACTTGCCTCGCGAGTCCGATCTGCCAGACTTGATGTCCGATGCCGGCAATCTGGAGCATCCAGATGGACGTGACCGAGAAGCGAACTTTCAGCCTTGCACCTGAGCAAGTGAGTTACATCGACAAGCTTGTCGACGCGGGTACCTACGCCAGCGCCAATGATGTGATTGATGCCGGGTTGAAGGCGCTGCGGGAGCGGGACGCGGAACTCGATCAGTGGCTGCGGGACGAAGTGCTGCCGGTGATGGAAGCGATGGATGCCGACCCGAGCCGCGCGATCCCCGCCGATCATGTTTTTGATGAGATTCGGGCCCTGCATGAGAAGCGGGTGAAAGACGCCGGCGATGCCGCATGAGGTGGTGTTCGCACCACAGGCGCGGGGCGATCTCAGAAATCTGTATCTTTTCATTGCGGACCGATCGGGGCGATCGCGGGCAATGGGTCATCTCAGCCGGATCGAGGCGTATTGCCGGACCCTTTCAGATTTTCCAGAGCGCGGCACGCTTCGCGATGATCTGCGCCCCGGCTTGCGCATTGTGGGTTTTGAGAAGCGGGTGACGATTGCGTTCCGGGTTGCGCCAAATCGTGTCACGATTTATCGCGTGCTGTATGCGGGACGAAACTTAGGTGGGCTGGGCTGAAGCGAGACACATCGCCGCCTCTCACCGGCTCGTCGATTGCGAATTTCCATCACGTCCGCTACCGCGCCCTCGATCGCCAGTTCGGCGGGTGGATGGCCGGGCAGGCGCCTGGCGGGTGTCATGGCGGACCCTGAAGAGGAAGCCGAGCAATTCGACCCTGCGACGGAACCTATCGGGCTGCGGCTTGATGTACCGCAAAGCGACAGGCGCGGCGCCGGGTCAGACTGATTTCCGGTCTTCGTGATGATCGCCGCCAGCCCGCAGGAGCATCCCATGGCCCGCATGATGAAAGCCGCCGTCTTCGTCGAGGCGAACCGGATCGTGCTCGACGAAAAGCCGATCCCCGAAGTCGGGCCGCTCGACGCCCTCATCCGGATCACCACGACGACGATCTGCGGCACCGACGTGCATATCCTGAAGGGCGAGTACCCGGTCGCCAGGGGGCTCACCATCGGCCACGAGCCGGTCGGCGTCATCGAAAGGCTGGGCTCGGCGGTCGAGGGCTATCAGGAGGGCCAGCGGGTGATCGCCGGCGCCATCACGCCGAGCGGCTACAGCGCCGCCTGTCTCTGCGGCTGCTCCTCCCAGGACGGCCCGCGGACGAAGCACGGCTTCAAGCCGATGGGCGGCTGGCGTTTCGGCAATACGATCGACGGATCCCAGGCGGAATACCTTCTGGTGCCGGATGCGATGACCAACCTGGCGCCGATTCCCGATGCCCTCAGCGACGAGCAGGTGCTGATGTGCCCGGACATCATGTCGACCGGGTTCTCCGGTGCCGAGAGCGGTCGGGTGCGGATCGGCGACGCCGTCGCCGTTTTCGCGCAAGGTCCGATCGGCCTCTGCGCCACCGCCGGCGCCCGGCTGATGGGGGCCAGCCTGATCATCGGCGTCGAGGCGGTGCCGGCGCGGATGGAGATCGCGCGCAAGATGGGCGCCGACCACGTCGTCGATTTCAGCAAGGGCGATCCGGTGGCCGAGATCCTGCGCCTGACCGACGGGCGCGGCGTCGACGTGGCGATCGAGGCATTGGGCCGGCAGGAGACCTTCGAGGCGGCGCTGCGCGTGCTGCGGCCGGGCGGCACGCTCTCCTCCCTCGGCGTCTATTCGACCGACCTCAAGATCCCGCTCGATGCCTTCACCGCCGGCCTCGGCGACCACAAGATCGTCACCACGCTCTGCCCCGGTGGCAAGGAGCGCATGCGCCGGCTGATGGACGTGATCGCCTCCGGCCGGCTCGATGCGCGCGCCATGGTGACCCACCGCTTCAAGCTGGACCAGATCGAGGCGGCCTATGAGCTGTTCGCCAACCAGCGCGACGGCGTGCTGAAGGTGGCGATCACGCCCTGAGGCGCTCACCGGTAGTCTGGTACCAGCAGGCCCGTCTGGCGCACATAGTCTGTCATGGCGCCGACGACTTTCGCCACTGCCGGACGTGCGCCGACGCGCAGCCGCCAGGCCATCAGCTTCGGGCACCGCGAGGACATCGGCACGCCCATGCGGGCGGCGAAGAACTGGGCCATGTAGAAGGCGATATCGGCATAGGTGAAGGGGCCGGCGATGTGCTCGCGTGTCGCGAGCTGGGCTTCGAGCAGATCGTAATAGGCCGCGATGCCGGCGCGGGCCGGCGCCCAGTCCGGGTGCTCGCGATCGGTCCTGATCGGCATCAGGCGGACGACGTGGGGGAAGAACACCTCGTCCGATTTCAGCTCCCACTGCCGGGCGCGGGCACGCTCCGCGATGTCCGCGGGCCAGAGCGGCGGGCTGGGGAAGCGGTCTTCCAGGTATTCGAAGATCTGGGTGGAATCGAAGAGTTCGAGATCGCCGTCGATCAGCACCGGCACCTGGCGCTTCGGGTTGATGCGGGCGACCTCCGGGTGCTTCGGGTCATAGAGGTGCTTCAGGGTGAAGGGCACCATTTCGAGGTCGAAAGGGACGCCCTTTTCGGCGAGGGCGATCTCGACCTTGGCGCCGAACATGCTCAAGGGGCCGGAATAGAGTTTCATCGCGGTGCTCTCGTAAGGAGGGATCGTTACCTTGCGCCATGAAAGCTGACAACGAATGTCAGGATTTCCGGCTAGGCTGACGAAATGCGCGCGAGCCGGCTGCTTTCCATCCTGATGCTGTTGCAGGCCCGCGGCCGGATGTCGGCCCAGGCGCTGGCGGCCGAGGTCGAAGTGTCGGTGCGCACGATCTATCGCGACGTCGACCAGTTGAGCGCGGCCGGCGTGCCGGTCTATGCCGAGCGCGGACGCGATGGCGGCTTCCAGCTGCTGGACGGCTGGCGTACGCGGCTGACCGGCATGACCTCGGCCGAGGCGCAGGCGCTGTTCCTGGCCGGGCTGCCGGGGCCGGCCGCCGAGCTCGGTCTCGGCGATGCCATGGCGGCGGCGCAGCTGAAGCTGCTCGCCGCCCTTCCCGCCGGCTGGCAGGCCGATGCGCAACGGGTGGGCGCGCGTTTCCATCTCGACGCTGTCGACTGGTACCGCAGTGCGGCGCCGGCCGATCATCTGCCGGTGGTGGCGGCCGCCGTCTGGGCCGAGACGCGGCTGAAGATCACCTATGAAAGCTGGACGGGGCTGGGGGAACGGCTGGTCGATCCGCTCGGCCTCGTGCTCAAGGCCGGCACCTGGTACCTGGCGGCGCGGAGCGGGGGGAAGGTGCGCACCTATCGCGTCTCCAACATCCGCGCGGTGGAAGCGGCCGAGGGGCGCTTTACCCGGCCGAAGGACTTCACGCTGTCCACCTATTGGGGCGAGGCGACGCAGCGGTTCGAGGCGGAGATCTATCGCGGCTCCGCGCTGCTGCGGGTGACGGCGGTCGGCCTGAAGCGCCTGCGCGGCATGAGCGCGGCGGTGGGCGATGCGGCGCTGTCGGCCAGGCCGGCGGATGCGTCGGGCTGGGCCGAGGTCGAGATCCCGATCGAGACGGTGGAGCAGGGAGCACGCGACCTGCTTCGGCTGGGGCCGGAGGCGGAAGTGCTGGCCCCGCCGGCGTTGCGGCGAGCCGTCGCGGATACGGTACGGCAACTCGCGGCGTTGTACGATCGGGAGGTCGAGGATCAACGGGGGAACAGATGATCCGGCTTGTCGTGGCAGTACTCACTCTCTTTTCGGTATCCGCCCTGGCGGCCGATCTGCAGGGACGCTCCAGCAGCAAGGTCGAGAAGCGGGCGGATGGCTATCAGACGGTGCAGGTCGAGAACACGAGCTTCGTTCCCTATGCCGTCTTCAATGGTGCCGACAGCAGCTACGCGCTCCGCATCGCGACCTTGCTGACGCGCTTCAAATTCGCCACCGGGCAGGAGCCGGCACCTTTCGATGCCACGGTGACGGTCAACATCGACGACATGAGCGGGCCGGTGCCCAAGCGCCTCGTCGCCTTCTCCGATCCGGGGGCGGAGGGGCGCATCCTGGCCGACCGCTATTTCATCACCACGCAGACCGGCTGCTGCGACGAACTCACCGTTCATCACGTCAGGTTTCTGGAGACGGGCAAGCTCCTGTTCCGCTCCACCGGCCGCGAGGCGGGCCGCGGCATGGCGTGGATGGAGGCACCGAACACGCCGATCCGGCGCTGGGCGGCGGTCGACGGCAAGATGACGGAAGCGGAATGGAAGCGGGGGTTGATCGGTCGCCTGCGCTATGGCGAGGACAGGGGCGTGCTGTCGAGCATCGAGATATCCGCCGAGCCCGACAGCGAGATCCATCAGGATTATGCAATGGCCTTCGGGCAGGCGACCGAGCCGCGATGGTTCGATCGCAACCGCGAGGCCGGCGCGGATCCCGACTATCGCGCTTCCGCCGGCGAGGCGGGGTCGCCGCATATAATCTGGTCGCTGGATGGGGCCAAGGCGCCGGTCAAGGCGGTGGGCGGCTTCGAGCTTCGTCTGCGCGCTCTCTACGAAGCCGCCGATGCGCCGCCCTTCGCCAGCATCCCGATCGAGGGCGATGCGCTGGCTGCAGAGAAGGCGACCGTCATCACGGGCCTGAAGATCACCCGCGTGCCGAACTGAGCGGCGGCGGGGTCTCGCCCAGATCCCAGAACAGGCCGGTCATCATCCGCAAGCCCTCGCGCAAGAGCGGCGCCAGCACATGCTCGTTGGGCGCGTGCTGGGAACAGCCGGTATAGGAATGCGGCACCCAGACGGTGGGCAGGCCGAGCGTGCCGGCGAAGCATTCGTTCGGGAGCGAGCCGCCGAGATTGGGCAGGATGGCCGGGCGGCGGCCGGTGGTGCGTTCGATCGAAGCGGCGGCCCAGCGCGCCGCCGGGTGGTCGGGATCGAGGCGGGTCGCCGGGAATATCTCGTGCGTCGACTGCGCCACCTCGACATTCCCGAAGCCGTTCGCGTCGAGATGCCGGCGGATGGCGGGCAGGAAGGTTTCCGGCGGAACATCGACGGTGAAGCGGATCTGGCAGGTGGCGACGGCCACCGGCGGAATGGCGTTCACCGGCCGTTCCGGATTGCCGGTCTTGAAGGCGAGGATGTCGAAGGTGTTCCAGGCGACGACCTTCTCGGCCGCGGTCAGGCCGGGCTCGCCCCACCAGGCGTCGATGGCCGGTCCCTCCGGCGGTTCGGTGATCGGGCAGTCGGCGAGCGCGTGGCGCACCGAGTTGGGGATGGCGGCGGGCAGGAGTTCGCGGAGCTTCACCCGGCCGTCGCGGTCGATCAGGCTGGCGATGGCGTGGGAGAGGATGATACCGGGATTGGCGAGCAAGCCGCCCCAGTTGCCGGAATGATGCCCGCCTTCGCGCAGGTTGACGGTCATATTGAAGGTGAGGGCGCCGCGGGCGCCGAGGAAGATGGTCGGCCGGTCGGGTTCGAGGCGGGGGCCGTCGGAGGCAATCAGCAGGTCGGCCGCGAGCGCCGTCTTCTCCTGCTCGACGAACTCATGCAAGCCGGGGGAGCCCACTTCCTCGCCGGTCTCCAGCAGGAACTTACAGTTGAAGCCGAGGCGGCCTCGGGTTTTCAGCACGGTCGACAGCGCCAGGATGTTGATCAGGTGCTGGGACTTGTTGTCGGCGGTGCCGCGGCCGAACCACTTCTCGCCCTCGACCTTGAGGGTCCAGGGATCGAGGCCCGCGCGCCACTGGCCTTCCAGGCCGCGGATCACGTCGCAATGGCCGTAAGAGAGCACGGTGGGGAGCGCGGGGTCCTCTTCCCGCGTCGCCACCAGGAAGGGTCCGTGCTTGCCGGTGGGATTGGGGATCAGGGTGGAGGAAAAGCCCATCGCCTCGAAGGACGGGCGGATCGCCTCGGTCAGGTAGGCCGCCATGTAAGGCGCGCTTTCCGGCACCTGGCTTTCGGTGCGGTAGGTGACCCAATGGGCGAGTTGCTCGCGGAAGCGGCCGGAATCGAAGGTCTCGTCGGCGGCGGCGATGGCGGCGGCGCGGGTCATGGAAACAACTCCAGCCGATTGGTCAAAGGGGTGGCACCGGCGGATCATCCATCTTCCCGAGCCACCTCGTACAGAGCGATGGCGGCGGCGTTGGAGACGTTGAGGCTCTCCACGGCGCCGGAAATGGGCAGCCGCACGATCTCGTCGCAGGCCTCCCGGGTCAGCCGGCGCATGCCTTCGCCTTCCGCTCCCAGCACCAGGGCGATGGGGCCCGAGGGGCGGGCGGCGGCGAGGGTTCGGGGGGCGTCGCCGTCGAGGCCGACCCGCCAGTAGCCGAGCTGGGCCAGGTGATCCATGGCGCGGGCGAGGTTGGTGACGCGGACGAGGGGGATCACCTCGAGCGCGCCGGAAGCCGATTTGGCCAATACCGGCGAATCGGGCGGCGCATGCCGGTCGGTCATCACCACGGCGCGGGCACCGAAGGCCGCCGCCGAGCGGAGAATCGCGCCGACATTGTGCGGGTCGGTCACTTGGTCCAGGACGACGACGAGGTTCCGCTCGCCCTCGACCACCGAACAGGCTTCGGTGACGTCGAGGTCGGGGAGGGGGCCGGCCAGGAGCGCCAGGCCCTGGTGCACGGCGCCGGCGGGAAGCATCTGGTCCAGGCGCTGGCGGTCGACCGTTTCGGCGCCGAGCCCCTGGGGCAGCGGACCCAGTTCCCGCAGCGCATCGACCGTGCCGAGAAGACGGCGCAGCTGGCGGTGCGGGTTGGCCAGGGCCGCCCGCACGGGGTGGTTGCCGTAGAGCCAGTTCTGGCCGCTTCCGGCGCCGGAATCGCCCTTGTGGCGGTTGGGTTTGCGTTGGTCGTTCTGGGGCTTGCGCGTGCTCATCCGCATGCTTATAGTCCGCGCCCCTGATGGTCTTCAACACGCCCCCGCGGTGCCAGCCTCGCTGGTGACGTCGGGCGTTTTCGCTTGCGACGGAGTATACACGGAAACCGAGAGTCGGTTTGACGCGAAGTGCGATGCCGCCGTCGCGACGGCGGGTGTTACTTCCAAGACAAACATGGAGGGGTGCCCGAGTGGTTAAAGGGGACGGACTGTAAATCCGTTGGCGCACGCCTACGTTGGTTCGAATCCAACCCCCTCCACCACCGACGCTCGACTGACCGGCTACTTGTTGTGGGTTTTGAGGCCTGATCGGGGACGAGGAGACGAATTCACGGCCGAAGGTTTCGCGGGTGTAGCTCAATGGTAGAGCACCAGCCTTCCAAGCTGGCTACGTGGGTTCGATTCCCATCACCCGCTCCAACGGACAGCGTCCGCCGGGGCGGCCCGGCGGTAGATGCGGCTCAGAAGTTTAGACAGAGCGAAGTTTAGACGGATCGGAAGACAGAACGATGGCTAAGAGCAAGTTCGAGCGGAACAAGCCGCACTGCAACATCGGGACGATTGGTCACGTGGACCATGGGAAGACGTCGTTGACGGCTGCGATCACGAAGGTTTTGGCAGAGACTGGAGGGGCGACGTTCACGGCCTATGACCAGATCGACAAGGCGCCGGAGGAGAAGGCGCGCGGGATCACGATCAACACGAGCCATGTCGAGTACGAGACGGCGAACCGTCACTACGCGCATGTTGATTGCCCCGGGCACGCGGATTACGTGAAGAACATGATCACGGGTGCGGCGCAGATGGACGGCGCGATCCTGGTGGTGTCGGCCTCGGACGGCCCGATGCCGCAGACGCGCGAGCACATCCTGCTGGCGCGGCAGGTGGGCGTTCCTGCGCTGGTCGTCTACATGAACAAGGTCGACCTGGTTGACGACCCGGAACTGCTTGACCTGGTCGAGCTGGAAGTTCGCGAGCTTCTGTCGAGCTACCAGTTCCCGGGGGACGACATTCCGGTGATCCGCGGTTCTGCGGTCTGCGCGCTGGAAGACAAGCAGCCCGAGATCGGCCGGAACTCGGTTCTGGAGCTGATGAAGGCGGTGGATGCGTTCATTCCGCAGCCCGAGCGTCCGAAGGACAAGGCCTTCCTGATGCCGATCGAGGACGTGTTCTCGATCTCGGGCCGGGGCACGGTGGTGACGGGCCGCGTGGAGCGCGGGATCGTGAAGGTGGGCGACGAAATCGAGATCGTGGGCTTGAAGGCGACGACGAAGACGACCTGCACGGGCGTGGAGATGTTCCGCAAGCTGCTCGACCAGGGCGAGGCCGGTGACAACATCGGCGCGCTGTTGCGCGGTGTCGGGCGCGAGGACGTGGAGCGCGGCCAGGTTCTGGCGAAGCCGGGTTCGATCACGCCGCATACGGTGTTCAAGGCTGAAACCTACATCCTGACGAAGGAGGAGGGCGGGCGTCATACGCCGTTCTTCACCAACTACCGTCCGCAGTTCTACTTCCGGACGACGGACGTGACGGGTGTTGTGACGCTGCCGGACGGGACCGAGATGGTTATGCCGGGAGACAACGTGACGATGCAGGTGACGCTGATCGCGCCGATCGCGATGGACGAGGGCCTGCGCTTCGCGATCCGCGAGGGCGGCCGTACCGTCGGCGCCGGCGTCGTCGCTTCAATCATCCAGTAGACGGGCTCGAAAGAGCACGTGTGCGGGCTTAGGAGTGTAGCTCAATTGGCTAGAGCACCGGTCTCCAAAACCGGGGGTTGGGGGTTCGAGTCCCTCCTCTCCTGCCAGCCCTGCGCATAGAGGTCACCCATACCGATGGCCGCGTTCAAGCCCACCGAGTTCCTCAAGGAGGTGCGCCAGGAAACCAACAAGGTGACCTGGCCGTCCCGCAAGGAGACCATGATCACGACGGCGATGGTCTTCGTGATGGTGATCTTCGCGTCGATTTTCTTCCTGATCGTCGACCAGATACTGAGTATCGGCGTGCGGACCGTTCTCGGGCTCGGAGGGTAAGGCCATGGCGATGCGTTGGTACATCGTCCACGTCTATTCGGGTTTCGAGAAGAAGGTGGCCCAGTCGATCCGCGAGCTGGCGGCGCAGCAGGGCATGTCCGACTTCTTCGACGAGATCCTGGTGCCGATGGAAGAGGTGGTGGAAGTCCGCCGCGGCCAGAAGGTCAATGCCGAGCGGAAGTTCTTCCCGGGCTATGTGCTGGTCCGGATGGACATGACGGACGAGACCTACCATCTGATCAAGAACACGCCCAAGGTCACGGGCTTCCTGGGTTCGGGCAAGAAGCCGATGCCGATCCCGGATGCCGAGGTCGACCGCGTGCACAAGCAGGTGCAGGAGGGGATCGAGCGGCCGAAGCCTTCGATCGTCTTCGAGATCGGCGAGCAGGTGCGGGTGGCCGACGGGCCCTTCGCCTCGTTCAACGGCATCGTCGAGGATGTCGACGAGGAGCGGGCGAGGCTCAAGGTGGCGGTCACCATCTTCGGCCGGCCGACGCCGGTCGAGTTGGAATACGCGCAGGTGGAAAAGCTGTAGCGCGTCTATCTCGCCGGTCTCCGGACCGGCGGGTGTCTTGTGTGGGAGGCCCGCCATGGCCGTACCACGCTGTCCCGACATCGGGCGATTCAGCCCGGATGTCCAACGAGGAAGGAGCCCTCACGGGATCGAGCGATGGCAAAGAAGATTACAGGCTACATCAAGCTGCAGGTGCCGGCAGGCAAGGCCAATCCCTCGCCGCCGATCGGCCCCGCGCTCGGCCAGCGCGGCGTGAACATCATGGAGTTCTGCAAGCAGTTCAACGCGCTGACCCAGGGCCAGGAGGTCGGCATGCCGATTCCGGTCGTGATCACCGTGTTCTCGGACCGCTCGTTCAACTTCATCACCAAGACGCCGCCGGTGACCTACTTCCTGAAGAAGTTCTCGGGTCTGGCCAAGGGCGCCAAGGCGACGGGGCGCGATCCCAACGTCGGTTCGGTGACCACCGCGCAGGTGCGCGAGATCGCCGAAGCGAAGATGAAGGACCTGAACTGCGCCAGCGTCGAATCGGCGATGGTCATGATCAAGGGTTCTGCCCGCTCGATGGGCCTCGAGGTGAGGGACTGACGATGACGAAGCGCATGAAGGCGGCGCTCGCCGTCGTTGATCGTGAAAAGGCCTACGGGCTCGGCGAGGCCGTGAAGCTGGTGAAGAGCAACGCCAAGGCGAAGTTCGACGAGACCATCGAGGTGGCGCTGAACCTCGGCGTCGATCCGCGCCATGCCGACCAGATGGTCCGCGGCGTCGTGCTGCTGCCGAACGGTACCGGCAAGACGCTGCGCGTCGCCGTATTCGCCAAGGGGCCGAAGGCCGACGAGGCCAAGGCCGCCGGCGCGGATATCGTCGGCGCCGATGATCTCGCCGCCCAGATCACCGAGGGCAAGATCGAATTCGATCGCTGCATCGCGACCCCCGACATGATGGGTGTCGTCGGCCGGCTGGGCAAAGTGCTGGGCCCGCGCGGCCTGATGCCGAACCCCAAGCTCGGCACGGTCACCATGGACGTCGCCGCGGCCGTCAAGGCGGCCAAGGGCGGTCAGGTGGAGTTCCGGGTGGAGAAGGCCGGCCTGATCCATGCCGGTGTCGGCAAGGCATCGTTCAGCGAGGGGCATCTCGAGCAGAACGTGAAGGCGCTGGTCGACGCAGTGATGAAGGCGAAGCCGACGGGCGCCAAGGGTACGTACCTGAAGCGCGTTTCGATGAGTTCGACCATGGGCCCCGGCGTGAAGGTGGAAGTACAGAGCGTCCTGGCCGTCTGAGCCGCGACGTTCATCGAATTCCGGCCGGTCCCTCGGGACCGGCCGGGATAGACGGTCCCGCAAGGACCGTCGTGCCTGTCCGAGACCGCGGGAGCCAGCTCAGGTTGGCTTAAAATCGTCCCGCGCAGACGGGGGAAGGATATTGGGGTGTGCGGTGGGGCCTTCGGCCGAAGCCGGGCATCTCGAGTTCGTGCCCTGGGACAGGGTAACCGGATCCGGTTCGGCCGGCGCCAGTGAAGGCGGCGCCGGGCCGGGTTCAAATGCTAACCACGGCGAGGGAGATCCTCCTTCGCCCGCAGTTGGAGTGGAGACTTGAACCGCACGGAGAAAGCCGAGCTGGTTTCGACGATGGCCGGGGTCTTTTCGAAGGCCACGCTCGTCGTCGTGACCCGCTACAGCGGTCTGACGGTGGAGGAGATTACCGACCTCCGCGGGAAGATGCGCGCAGCGGGCGCCAGCTACAAGGTGACCAAGAACCGGATCACCCGGCTCGCTCTCGACGGGACGCGCTACAAGTCGATCGATGGCCTGTTCAAGGGGCCGACCGCAATCGCCTACTCAGACGATCCGGTCGCCGCAGCGAAGGTCGCGGTCGAATACGCCGAGAAGAACGAGAAGCTCGTTGTTATCGGTGGCGCGCTCGGCAGCACGGTGCTCGATGCGAACGGCGTGAAGGCGCTTGCCACACTGCCCTCGCTCGACCAGTTGCGCGGCAAGCTTGTTGGGCTGTTGCAGGCCCCGGCGACCAAGATCGCCGGCATCCTGCAGGCGCCTGGCGGCCAGCTTGCCCGCGTGCTCGCGGCACATGCAAAACGAGACGAGGCGGCCTGATCGGCCTGTCCCAAGACATATCGAACTCTAGGAGCTGAGAAACAAATGGCTGATTTGCAGAAGATCGTCGACGACCTGTCGGCACTGACCGTCCTCGAAGCGGCGGAACTCTCGAAGCTGCTCGAAGAGAAGTGGGGCGTCTCCGCCGCCGCTCCGGTGGCCGCCGCCGCCGCGCCGGTGGCCGCCGCCGCCGTGGCCGAGCAGGAGGAGTTCAACGTGATCCTCCTCGAAGCCGGCGAGAAGAAGATCAACGTGATCAAGGAAGTCCGCGCCATCACCGGCCTGGGCCTCAAGGAAGCGAAGGATCTCGTCGAGGGCGCGCCGAAGGCGGTGAAGGAAGCCGTCAACAAGGACGAAGCGGCCAAGCTGAAGAAGCAGCTCGAGGACGCGGGCGCCAAGGTCGAGGTGAAGTAAGAACCGCCGCGCCGCTCATGCGGCGAGGAAGGTTCGACGAGGTTGTCGGCGCCCCGGTTCGTCCGGGGCGCCGGTGGCCGTTCCACCGCCCCGCCGGGGCGATGGGATCGAGGAATTCAAGAGGCCGTGTGCGCCCGGGATTTTCGGGCGACGGCCTTATTCGCGCTGCGGGGATTGGCCCCGGCGTGGTCGATACGAAGAGCTGAGGGGCTGCCATGGCGCTGTCGTTCACCGGTCGCAAGCGGATCCGCAAGAGCTTTGGGCGGATCCCGTCCATCGCAACGCTGCCAAACCTGATCGAGGTCCAGAAGAGCTCCTACGAGGCGTTCCTGCAGCGCATGCAGCGGCCCGAGGAGCGCGAGGATGTCGGGCTTCAGGGCGTGTTCAAGTCCGTCTTCCCGATCAAGGACTTCTCGGAAGCGGCGAGCCTGGAGTTCGTGCGGTTCGAGTTCGAAGAGCCGAAGTACGACGTCGAGGAATGCCAGCAGCGCGGCATGACCTTCGCCGCGCCCCTGAAGGTGACGCTGCGCCTGATCGTGTTCGAGACCGACCCTGACACGGGTGCGAAGTCCGTCCGCGATATCAAGGAGCAGGACGTCTACATGGGCGACATGCCGCTCATGACCGACAAGGGCACCTTCATCATCAACGGCACCGAGCGCGTCATCGTCAGCCAGATGCACCGTTCGCCGGGTGTCTTCTTCGATCATGACCGCGGCAAGACGCATTCCTCGGGCAAGTACCTGTTCGCCGCCCGCGTGATTCCCTATCGCGGCAGCTGGCTGGACTTCGAGTTCGACGCCAAGGATCTGGTCCATGTCCGCATCGACCGCCGCCGCAAGGTGCCGGTGACGACGCTGCTCTTCGCGCTCGGCATGAGCACCGAGGACATCCTGGGCTATTTCTACGGCAAGGTGATGTTCCGCCGCGACAAGAAGGGCGGCTGGCGCACGGCCTACAATCCCGAGCGTCTGCGCGGCGTGCGCCTGAATGCCGACCTGATCAATGCCACCACCGGCAAGGTGATGGCCGAAGCCGGCACCAAGGTGACCGCGCGCCTGGCGAAGAAGCTGCAGGAAGAGGGGCTCAAGGAGCTCTATGTGCAGCCGATCGACCTGGCGGGCCGCTATTCCGCCAACGACCTCGTCGACGAGAAGACCGGCCTGATCTACGTCGAGGCGGGCGAGGAACTGACCGAGAAGTCGATCGATGTGCTGGAAGCTGCCGGCATCACCGAACTGCCGACCATCGATGTCGACCATCTCAATGTCGGGGCCTATATCCGCAACACCATGGTGGCGGACAAGAACGCCAGCAAGGAACAGGCGCTGGTGGAAGTCTACCGCGTCATGCGTCCGGGCGAGCCGCCGACCCAGGAGACGGCCGAATCGCTGTTCCAGGGCCTGTTCTTCGACACCGAACGCTATGACCTCTCGGCGGTCGGTCGGGTGAAGCTGAACTCGCGCCTGGGCTTCCCCTTCGCCGACGTGCCGCGCGTGCTGACCAAGGAAGACATCCTCGCCGTCATCAAGACGCTGTCGGAGCTGAAGGACGGCCGCGGCGAGATCGACGACATCGATCACCTCGGCAACCGGCGTGTGCGTTCGGTCGGCGAGCTGATGGAGAACCAGTACCGCATCGGCCTGCTGCGCATGGAAAGGGCGATCAAGGAGCGCATGAGCTCGGTCGATATCGACACGGTCATGCCGCACGACCTGATCAATGCGAAGCCGGCGGCCGCGGCGGTGCGCGAGTTCTTCGGCTCGTCCCAGCTCAGCCAGTTCATGGATCAGACCAATCCGCTGTCGGAGATCACCCACAAGCGCCGCCTTTCGGCACTTGGCCCGGGCGGTCTCACCCGCGAGCGCGCCGGCTTCGAGGTGCGCGACGTGCACCCGACGCATTACGGCCGTATCTGCCCGATCGAGACCCCGGAAGGCCCGAACATCGGCCTGATCAACTCGCTCGCAACCTATGCGCGGGTGAACCAGTACGGCTTCATCGAGAGCCCGTATCGGAAGGTGAAGGACGCCCGCGTCACCGACGAGGTGATCCATCTCTCCGCGATGGAGGAGACGCGCTACACCATCGCCCAGGCGAATGCCGAACTCGACGCCAAGGGCAAGCTCACCTCCGAGCTGGTGAGCTGCAGGCAGGGCGGCGAGTTCGTCATGGCCCGGCCCGAGCAGATCGACTTCATCGACGTGTCGCCGAAGCAGCTCGTCTCGGTCGCCGCGGCGCTGATCCCGTTCCTGGAAAACGACGACGCCAACCGCGCCCTCATGGGTTCGAACATGCAGCGCCAGGCGGTGCCGCTCATTCGTGCCGAGGCTCCCTTCGTGGGCACCGGCATGGAAGAGGTGGTGGCGCGTGACTCCGGCGTCACCATCGTCGCCAAACGTTCGGGCGTGGTCGACCAGATCGACGGCACCCGCGTCGTCGTCCGCGCGGCCGAGGACCAGGACCTGTCGCGCTCCAACGTCGACATCTACAACCTGCTGAAGTTCCAGCGCTCGAACCAGAACACCTGCATCACCCAGCGTCCGCTGGTGCGGGTGGGCGACCGGGTGCAGGCCGGCGACATCATCGCCGATGGCCCCTCGACCCAGCTGGGCGAGCTGGCACTCGGCCGGAACGTGCTCGTCGCCTTCATGCCGTGGAATGGCTACAACTTCGAAGATTCGATCCTGATCTCCGAGCGGATCGCCAAGGACGACGTCTTCACCTCGATCCATATCGAGGAGTTCGAGGTCATGGCCCGCGACACCAAGCTCGGCCCCGAGGAAATCACCCGCGATATTCCGAACGTGGGTGAGGAAGGCCTCAAGAACATGGACGAGGCCGGCATCGTCTATATCGGTGCCGAGGTGAAGCCGGGCGACATCCTGGTCGGCAAGATCACGCCGAAGGGCGAGAGCCCGATGACCGCGGAAGAAAAGCTGCTCCGCGCCATCTTCGGCGAGAAGGCCTCCGACGTCCGCGACACCAGCCTGCGCCTGCCGCCCGGTGTCGCCGGCACGGTGGTCGAAGTACGGGTGTTCAACCGGCACGGCGTCGAGAAGGACGAGCGCGCGCTCGCGATCGAGAGAGCCGAAATCGAGCGCCTGGCGAAGGACAAGAACGACGAGAAGGAGATCATCGAACGGGCGATCTACGACCGCCTGCGCGAACTCCTGCTCGGCAAGATGGCCGAGAGCGGCCCGCGTTCGTTCAAGCAGGGCGGCAAGATCACCGACAGCGTGCTGGACGACCTGCCGCGCAGCCAGTGGTGGCAGATCAACCTGAAGAACGAGAAGGCCGTCGGCGACATCGAGGCGCTGAAGAAGCAGCATGACGAGGCGCTGTCGCGTCTGCAGGCCCGCTTCGAGAACAAGGTCGAGAAGCTGCAGCGCGGCGACGAACTGCCGCCCGGCGTGATGAAGATGGTCAAGGTCTTCGTCGCCGTGAAGCGCAAGCTGCAGCCCGGCGACAAGATGGCCGGCCGTCACGGCAACAAGGGCGTCATCTCGCGCATCATGCCCGAGGAGGACATGCCGCATCTCGAGGACGGCACGCCGGTCGACGTGGTGCTGAACCCGCTGGGCGTGCCCTCGCGCATGAATGTTGGGCAGATCCTGGAAACCCATCTGGGCTGGGCCAGCCGTGGCCTCGGCCGCCTGATCGACGAGGCCTACGGCAAGCTGCGCAAGTCGAACAAGACCGACGACATGCGCAAGCTGCTGAAGAGCATCTACTCGAAGACCGAGTACGAGGAGCGGGTGGTGCCGCTCAGCGACGCGGAGATCGAGGAACTGGCCCGCAACCTCCGGCCGGGCATCCCGATGGCTTCGCCCGTCTTCGACGGCGCGAGCCAGCAGGACATCATCGACATGCTGGAGAAGGCGGGTCTCGCCTCCTCCGGTCAGGTCGTGCTGTTCGACGGCCGCACCGGCGAGCAGTTCGATCGGAAGGTGACGGTCGGCTACATCTACATGCTGAAGCTGCACCATCTGGTCGACGACAAGATCCATGCCCGTTCGATCGGTCCGTACAGTCTCGTCACCCAGCAGCCGCTGGGCGGCAAGGCGCAGTTCGGCGGTCAGCGCTTCGGCGAAATGGAGGTCTGGGCGCTCCAGGCCTACGGCGCCGCCTATACGCTGCAGGAAATGCTGACGGTGAAGTCGGACGACGTGGCCGGCCGCACCAAGGTCTACGAGGCGATCGTCCGCGGCGACGACACCTTCGAGGCGGGTATCCCGGAATCCTTCAACGTGCTGGTGAAGGAAATGCGGTCGCTCAGCCTCAACGTCGAACTGACGCAGCGCAGCTATTGATGGGCCGGCGGAACAAGGAAGAGGTGATCCGATGAACGAGCTCATGCAGATCTTCGGGCAGACGCCCGGCCCGGCAGCCTTCGATCAGATCCGGATCTCGATCGCGAGCCCGGAGAAGATCCGGTCGTGGTCCTTCGGCGAGATCAAGAAGCCGGAGACGATCAACTACCGGACCTTCAAGCCGGAGCGCGACGGCCTGTTCTGCGCCCGCATCTTCGGGCCGATCAAGGACTACGAGTGCCTGTGCGGCAAGTACAAGCGGATGAAGTTCCGCGGCATCACCTGCGAGAAGTGCGGCGTCGAAGTCACGCTCTCCAAGGTGCGGCGCGAGCGGATGGGCCATATCGAGCTGGCCTCGCCGGTGGCGCATATCTGGTTCCTGAAGTCACTGCCCAGCCGCATCGGCCTGATGCTGGACATGACGCTGAAGGAGCTGGAGCGGATCCTGTACTTCGAAAGCTATGTCGTGGTGGAGCCGGGCCTGACGCCGCTGAAGCCGCGGCAGACGCTGGGCGAAGAGGACTACTACAACGCCCAGGACGAGTACGGCGAGGATGCCTTCACCGCCAAGATCGGCGCCGAGGCGATCCGCGACATGCTCGAGCAGATCGACCTGGAGGGCGAGCGTGACCGCCTGCGCCAGGAGATCGCCGAGACCACGTCGGAGCTGAAGCCCAAGAAGCTGGTGAAGCGGCTGAAGCTGATCGAGAGCTTCATCGAATCCGGCAATCGGCCGGAATGGATGGTGCTGACGGTCGTGCCGGTGATTCCGCCGGAACTGCGCCCGCTGGTCCCGCTGGACGGCGGCCGCTTCGCGACCTCCGACCTGAACGACCTCTACCGCCGCGTCATCAACCGCAACAACCGCCTGAAGCGTCTGATCGAGCTGCGCGCGCCCGACATCATCGTGCGCAACGAGAAGCGCATGCTGCAGGAATCGGTCGATGCGCTGTTCGACAACGGCCGCCGCGGCCGTGTCATCACCGGCGCCAACAAGCGGCCGCTGAAGTCGCTCGCGGACATGCTGAAGGGCAAGCAGGGCCGGTTCCGTCAGAACCTGCTCGGCAAGCGCGTCGATTATTCCGGCCGTTCGGTCATCGTCGTCGGTCCGGAACTGAAGCTGCATCAGTGCGGGCTGCCGAAGAAGATGGCGCTCGAACTGTTCAAGCCCTTCATCTACTCGAAGCTCGAGCTGAAGGGCATGGCCGCCACCATCAAGATGGCGAAGAAGCTGGTCGAGAAGGAGCGGCCCGAGGTCTGGGACATCCTGGCCGAGGTCATCCGCGAACACCCGGTCATGCTGAACCGGGCGCCGACCTTGCATCGCCTGGGCATCCAGGCCTTCGAGCCGACGCTGATCGAAGGCAAGGCGATCCAGCTGCACCCGCTCGTCTGCGCGGCCTTCAACGCGGACTTCGACGGCGACCAGATGGCGGTGCACGTGCCGCTGTCGCTGGAAGCCCAGCTCGAGGCCCGCGTGCTGATGATGTCGACCAACAACATCCTCAGCCCGGCGAACGGCAAGCCGATCATCGTCCCCTCGCAGGACATCGTGCTCGGCCTCTATTACCTCACGCTCGAGGTGAACGAGCCGGTCGGCGACGTCGTCGCCATCAAGGACGCGGGCACGCTGCTCGCCGCCTGGGCGACCGACGACATCATCGTCTTCGACAAGAAGACCAAGCGCGAACTGCCGAAGACCAAGGACAAGGCGGAAGTCGAGAAACTCTTGTCCTCGGGCGTCATCGTCACCCGCGTGCCGGTGTTCGGCACCGTGTCGGAGATCCAGCAGGCGATCGACGCCAAGGCGGTGACCCTGCACCAGCGCATCAAGGCGCGCTACAACGGCGTCGACGAGGAGGGCAACCACCTGCGCTCGATCGTGGTGGCGACGGCGGGGCGCATGCTGCTGTCGGAGATTCTGCCGCGCAGCCCGAAGGTACCGTTCTCGGTCATCAACCAGCTGCAGACCAAGAAGGAAATCTCCGGCGTCATCGACATCGTCTACCGCCACTGCGGCCAGAAGGAGACGGTGATCTTCGCCGATCGCCTGATGGGGCTGGGCTTCTATCACGCCTGCCGCGCCGGCATTTCCTTCGGCAAGGACGACATGGTGATCCCGTCCTCCAAGACGGGCATCGTCGACGAAACGCGGAAGCAGGCGGCCGAGTTCGAGCAGCAGTACCAGGACGGCCTGATCACCCAGGGCGAGAAGTACAACAAGGTGGTCGATGCCTGGGGCCAGTGCACCGACCGCGTCGCCGCCGAGATGATGAAGGCGATTTCCGCCATGGAAATCGACACCACGACCGGACGGGCGAAGCCCGCGAACTCCATCTACATGATGGCGCATTCGGGTGCCCGCGGTTCGGCGGCCCAGATGAAGCAGCTTGCCGGCATGCGCGGTCTGATGACCAAGCCGTCGGGCGAGATCATCGAGACGCCGATCATCTCCAACTTCAAGGAAGGCCTGTCGGTTCTCGAGTACTTCAACTCGACCCACGGTGCCCGCAAGGGCCTCGCCGATACCGCCTTGAAGACGGCGAATTCGGGTTACCTGACCCGCCGCCTGGTCGACGTGGCCCAGGACTGCATCGTGGTCGAGGACGACTGCGGTACCATGAACGGGCTGCAGGCGACCGCCGTCCGCGAAGGGGCGGAGACCGTGGTCTCGCTCGGTGAGCGCATTCTCGGCCGCAGCTCGTCCGTCGATGTGGTGGATCCGCTGACCGGCGAAGTGCTGGCGAAGGCCGGCGACGAGCTGGACGAGACGGCGGTCGACCGTATCGAGCGGGCCGGCGTGGAGATGGTGCTGATCCGCTCGGTCCTGACCTGCGAGACCAAGGACGGTATCTGCGGCAAGTGTTATGGCCGCGATCTGGCCCGAGGGACCAAGGTCAATATCGGCGAAGCGGTGGGCGTCATCGCCGCGCAGTCGATCGGCGAACCGGGCACCCAGCTCACCATGCGTACCTTCCACATCGGCGGTGCGGCGCAGCAGGTGGCGGAGCAGTCGAACTTCGAGGCCGTCTATGACGGCACGATCAAGATCGAGAACCGCAACGTCGTGGCCGACAGCCAGGGCCAGTTCGTGGTCATGGGACGCAACACCGAGATCATCCTGCTGGATGAGAGCGGGCGCGAACGTTCCCGCCACAAGGTGCCCTATGGCGGCCGCGTGCTGATCGATCATGGCCATGCGGTGAAGAAGGGCCAGAAGCTCGCTACCTGGGATCCCTATACCCGGCCGATCATCACCGAGCGTTCGGGCGTGATCGCCTACAAGGACCTGGTCGAAGGCATCTCGATGCGCGAAACGCTCGACGAGGCCACGGGAATCAGTTCGAAGGTCGTGGTCGACTGGAAGCAGCAGCCGCGCGGCAACGACCTTCGCCCCGCGATCGAGCTGAAGGACGACAAGGGCAAGATCATGACCCTCGCGAACGGTGCGGAGGCGCGCTATCTGCTCTCCACCGATTCGATCCTCTCGGTGGAGGACGGGGCGAAGGTGCATTCGGGCGACGTTCTGGCCCGCATCCCGATCGAGAGCGCCCGTACGCGCGACATCACCGGCGGTCTGCCGCGGGTGGCGGAACTGTTCGAGGCGCGGCGGCCGAAGGATCACGCGATCCTGGCCGACCTGCCCGGCCGGATCGAGTTCGGCAAGGACTACAAGGCCAAGCGCCGGGTCCTGATCCGTCCGGACGACACCTCGATCGATCCCGTCGAGTACCTGATCCCGAAGGGCAAGCACGTGGTCGTCCAGGAAGGCGACCATGTCGAGCGGGGCGATTCGCTGGTCGACGGCAATCCCGCGCCGCACGACATCCTGCGCATCATGGGTGTCGAGGCGCTGGCGAACTACCTGATCGAGGAGATCCAGGACGTTTACCGGCTGCAGGGCGTGAAGATCAACGACAAGCACATCGAGGTGATCTGCCGCCAGATGCTGCAGAAGGTCGAGATCCTGGGCTCGGGCGATACCACGCTGTTGAACGGCGAACAGGTGGACCGAGTCGAGTTCGACGAGGTGAACGAGAAGAAGGTGGCCGAGGGCGGCAAGCCCGCGACCGCGATTCCGGTCCTGCAGGGCATCACGAAAGCGAGTCTGCAGACCCGGTCCTTCATCTCGGCGGCATCGTTCCAGGAGACGACTCGCGTGCTGACCGAGGCTTCGGTCAGCGGCAAGGTCGACAACCTGGTCGGCTTGAAGGAGAACGTGATCGTCGGCCGACTGATCCCGGCCGGTACGGGCGCCATGATGAACCGTCTGAAGGAAATCGCTGCCCAGCGGGACCGGCAATTTGCCGACTCACTGGAAAGCGAGCTGATGGCGGCGGAACTCGCCCAGAGCGGAGGAGAGTAAAAGACAGCGTCCGGCGGCCCGCGCGGAGGCCGCCGGACGTTTCTTTCCGGTTCCCTAAAACGTTCTTGACGTTTGCGGAATCGGACCGTAGGTTCCGCGCCTCTTTCGGGCGCACGGCTGTAGGTTTCACCTAAACGCGGCAGTCCAAACGGAAGATGGCCGAGGTCACCGGCAGCTCCTCTCGGAGCGTCGGAGAGCCCACCGGTCCCTAGAGAATAGAATGGGTTAGGCCGCGAGCAGGCGAAAACGGCTCGGACGCGAGCAGCGACATGCTGCCTCGCGGTTTCGTGTCGCGTCGGCCGTGACCTTGAGCTTGGAAGTACCGCCGTCGTGGCGGAGCGAACGGGTTAGACGGATATGCCGACGATCAATCAACTCATCCGCAAGCCGCGGGAGCCAATTGTCTACCGGAGCAAGGCGCCGGCGATGCAGGATTGCCCGCAGAAGCGTGGCGTCTGCACCCGCGTCTACACGGTGACCCCGAAGAAGCCGAATTCGGCTCTCCGGAAGGTCGCCCGTGTGCGTCTGACCAACGGCTTCGAGGTCACCAGCTACATCCCCGGCGAGGGGCACAATCTGCAGGAACACTCCGTGGTCCTGATCCGCGGCGGTCGCGTGAAGGATCTTCCCGGCGTCCGCTATCACATCGTTCGTGGCGTGCTCGACACCCAGGGCGTCAAAGACCGCAAGCAGCGCCGTTCGAAGTACGGCGCGAAGCGTCCGAAGTAAGGGAGAGGCCTCGACATGTCTCGCCGCCACGCCGCCGAACGCCGTGATGTTCTGCCGGACGCCAAGTTCGGCGATCCGATCGTCTCGCGCTTCATGAATGTGCTGATGTACGACGGCAAGAAGTCCACTGCCGAAACGATCGTCTATGGCGCCTTCGACCGCATCAAGGGCCGGGGCGGCAACGACCCGCTCCGCGTGTTCCACGAGGCCCTGGACCATGTGAAGCCGCAGCTCGAGGTTCGCTCGCGCCGCGTCGGCGGCGCGACCTACCAGGTCCCCGTCGAGGTGCGTCCCGATCGCGGCCAGGCGCTGGCCATTCGCTGGCTGATCACCGCGGCCCGAGCCCGCTCGGAGAACACGATGGTCGAGCGGCTCTCCGGTGAGCTGATGGATGCCGCCAACAACCGCGGCAATGCGGTGAAGAAGCGGGAGGACACGCACCGGATGGCGGAGGCGAACCGCGCCTTCTCGCATTATCGCTGGTGACAGCCTAAAGCCCCGACGGAATCCCGATCATGCCCCGCGTCACACCCCTCAATCGCTACCGCAATATCGGCATCATGGCCCATATTGATGCCGGTAAGACCACGACCACCGAGCGCGTGCTCTATTACACCGGCCGATCGCACAAGATCGGCGAGGTGCATGATGGCGCCGCCACGATGGATTGGATGGAGCAGGAGCAGGAACGCGGGATCACGATCACGTCCGCGGCGACCACCTGCTTCTGGAACGACCACCGGATCAACATCATCGATACGCCCGGTCACGTCGACTTCACCATCGAGGTCGAACGCTCGCTCCGTGTGCTCGATGGCGCGGTTTGCCTCTTTGACGGCGTGGCGGGTGTCGAGCCGCAGTCGGAGACGGTGTGGCGTCAGGCCGACAAATACGACGTGCCGCGCATCTGTTTCGCCAACAAGATGGACCGGATGGGGGCGAACTTCTTCCGCTGCGTCGACATGATCATCGACCGGCTGGGCGCGGTTCCGCTGGTCTGCACGCTGCCGATCGGCCTCGAATCCGAGTTCAAGGGCGTGATCGACCTGGTCCGCAACCGGGCTATCATCTGGAAGGACGAAAGCCTCGGCGCCGAGTTCTATTACGACGAGATTCCCGCCGATATGAAGGAGCAGGCCGCCGAGTGGCGCCACAAGCTCCTGGAGACGGCGGTCGAGGCCGACGACGCGGCGCTGGAAGCCTATCTGGAAGGCAACGAGCCCGACGAGGCCACGCTGACCCGCTGCATCCGCAAGGGGACCATCGGATACAAGTTCGTACCGGTGCTCTGCGGCTCGGCTTTCAAGAACAAGGGCGTGCAGCCGCTGCTGGATGCCGTGGTCGACTATCTTCCTTCCCCGGCCGACGTCGCGGGTGTCACCGGTACCCGCCCGGGCAAGGACGAGGAAGTCCTCCGCAAAACCGATGATACCGAGCCGTTCTCGGGGCTCGCCTTCAAGATCATGACCGATCCCTTCGTGGGCTCGCTCACCTTCGTGCGCATCTATTCCGGGTCGCTCACCAGCGGCAGCGGCGTGCTGAATTCCACCAAGGACCAGCGCGAGCGCATCGGGCGCATGCTGCAGATGCATGCGAACAGCCGCGAGGAGATCAAGGAAGCCTTCGCGGGCGATATCGTGGCGCTTGCCGGCCTGAAGATGACGACGACCGGCGACACGCTCTGCGACGTGAACAACGCGATCATCCTGGAGCGGATGGAGTTCCCGGAGCCGGTCATCGAAGTGGCCGTCGAGCCGAAGACCAAGGCCGACCAGGAGAAGATGGGCGTCGCCCTGAACCGCCTGGCCCAGGAGGATCCCTCCTTCCGCGTCACCGTCGACCACGAGAGCGGCCAGACGGTGATCAAGGGCATGGGCGAACTGCATCTCGAGATCCTGGTCGACCGCATGAAGCGGGAGTTCAAGGTCGAAGCCAATGTCGGTGCGCCGCAGGTCGCCTATCGCGAGTCGCTGACCCGCAAGGCCGAGGTCACCTACACGCACAAGAAGCAGACCGGCGGTTCGGGCCAGTACGCCGAAGTGAAGATCATCTTCGAGCCGCGTGAGGCCGGCGAGGGCTTCGAGTTCATCAACGACACCGTCGGCGGCTCGGTTCCGAAGGAATATGTTCCGGCGGTCGAGAAGGGTATCCGGTCGGTCGCCGAGAGCGGCATCCTCGCCGGGTTCCCGGTGATCGATTTCCGTGCCTCGCTGATCGACGGCAAGTTCCACGAGGTGGATTCCTCGGCGCTCGCCTTCGAGATCGCGGCTCGCGCCGCCTTCCGCGAGGCTGGCCCGAAGGCCGGGATCAAGCTGCTCGAGCCGATCATGCGGGTCGAGGTGGTGACGCCGGAAGACTTCGTCGGCGACGTCATGGGCGACCTTTCGGGTCGGCGTGGCCAGTTGACGGGTACCGACCAGCGCGGCAACGCGCAGGTGATCAACGCAATGGTCCCGCTGGCCAACATGTTCGGCTACGTGAACACGTTGCGGTCCATGACCCAGGGCCGTGCGCAGTACACGATGCACTTCGATCACTATGCCCAGGTCCCGCAGGCAGTGCAGGACGAGGTGCGAGCGAAGTTCGCGTGAGCAGATAGAACCCGCCCGGCGGAATAGACGAATAGAGATACGGAGAGCGGACGATGGCTAAGAGCAAGTTCGAGCGGAACAAGCCGCACTGCAACATCGGGACGATTGGTCACGTGGACCATGGGAAGACGTCGCTGACGGCTGCGATCACGAAGGTTTTGGCGGAGACTGGAGGGGCGACGTTCACGGCCTATGACCAGATCGACAAGGCGCCGGAGGAGAAGGCGCGCGGGATCACGATCAACACGAGCCATGTCGAGTACGAGACGGCGAACCGTCACTACGCGCATGTTGATTGCCCCGGGCACGCGGATTACGTGAAGAACATGATCACGGGTGCGGCGCAGATGGACGGCGCGATCCTGGTGGTGTCGGCCTCGGACGGCCCGATGCCGCAGACGCGCGAGCACATCCTGCTGGCGCGGCAGGTGGGCGTTCCTGCGCTGGTCGTCTACATGAACAAGGTCGACCTGGTTGACGACCCGGAACTGCTTGACCTGGTCGAGCTGGAAGTTCGCGAGCTTCTGTCGAGCTACCAGTTCCCGGGGGACGACATTCCGGTGATCCGCGGTTCTGCGGTCTGCGCGCTGGAAGACAAGCAGCCCGAGATCGGCCGGAACTCGGTTCTGGAGCTGATGAAGGCGGTGGATGCGTTCATTCCGCAGCCCGAGCGTCCGAAGGACAAGGCCTTCCTGATGCCGATCGAGGACGTGTTCTCGATCTCGGGCCGGGGCACGGTGGTGACGGGCCGCGTGGAGCGCGGGATCGTGAAGGTGGGCGACGAAATCGAGATCGTGGGCTTGAAGGCGACGACGAAGACGACCTGCACGGGCGTGGAGATGTTCCGCAAGCTGCTCGACCAGGGCGAGGCCGGTGACAACATCGGCGCGCTGTTGCGCGGTGTCGGGCGCGAGGACGTGGAGCGCGGCCAGGTTCTGGCGAAGCCGGGTTCGATCACGCCGCATACGGTGTTCAAGGCTGAAACCTACATCCTGACGAAGGAGGAGGGCGGGCGTCATACGCCGTTCTTCACCAACTACCGTCCGCAGTTCTACTTCCGGACGACGGACGTGACGGGTGTTGTGACGCTGCCGGACGGGACCGAGATGGTTATGCCGGGAGACAACGTGACGATGCAGGTGACGCTGATCGCGCCGATCGCGATGGACGAGGGCCTGCGCTTCGCGATCCGCGAGGGCGGCCGTACCGTCGGCGCCGGCGTCGTCGCTTCAATCATCCAGTAACTACTCATACTTGGAGCCCCGGCCGGTGGCCGGGGCTTCGCATTCCAGCGGACGTCGGCCCATGGACAACCAGAACATACGGATCCGGCTCAAAGCCTTCGATCACCGGATTCTCGATCAGTCGACGAGCGAGATCGTCAATACGGCTAAGCGTACCGGCGCGCGCGTGCGGGGTCCCATCCCGCTGCCGACCAATATCGAGCGCTTCACCGTCAACCGGTCGCCGCATATCGACAAGAAGTCACGTGAACAGTTCGAGATCCGCACCCACAAGCGGCTTCTCGACATCATCGAGCCCACACCGCAGACGGTGGACGCTCTCATGAAGCTCGACCTCGCCGCCGGCGTCGATGTCGAGATCAAGTTGTCGGGGGGTTGAGACCATGCGGACGGGCCTGATCGCCCAGAAGGTCGGCATGACACGCATCTTCAGTCCTGAAGGTGCGCATGTGCCGGTCACGGTGCTGAAGGTGGACACCTGCCAGGTTGTCGCCCATCGCACCAAGGACAAGAATGGCTATGACGCTCTGCAGTTGGGTGTCGGCAAGGCCAAGGTGAAGAACGTCGGCAAGGCGCTACGCGGACATTTCGCGAAGGCCGAGGTCGAGCCGAAGCAGAAGCTGGTCGAATTCCGGATTGCCGGCGACGCCTTCATCGATGTCGGCGCCGAACTGTCGGTCGAGCACTTCGTGCCGGGCCAGATGGTCGATGTCGCCGGCACCAGCATCGGCAAAGGCTTTGCCGGCGCGATGAAGCGGCACAACTTCCGCGGCCTCGAGGCCACGCACGGCGTGTCGGTCTCGCACCGCAGCCATGGTTCGACCGGTCAGCGTCAGGACCCGGGCCGGACCTTCAAGGGCAAGAAGATGGCCGGTCACATGGGCGATGTCCGAGTGACGCAGCAGAACCTGGAGATCGTGCGCACCGACGCGGAGCGCGGCCTGATCCTGGTGAAGGGCGCCGTACCCGGCGCCCGCGGCGGCTGGGTCACCATTGCGGACGCCAAGAAGCGTCCCCGGCACAAGGACGCGCCCTATCCGGCCGCGGTTCGCGCCGGCGAGGCGACTGCCGAGGCTCCGGCCGAGGCGAAGGAGTAAGGGGCATGTTGCAGGTTAAAGTCCGCAACCTGGACGCCCAGGAGACTGGCACGATCGATCTCGCCGAAGAGGTGTTCGGTCTGCCGGCTCGCAGCGACCTGTTGCAGCGCATGGTGGTGTACCAGCTGGCGAAGCGCCAGGCGGGTACCCACAAGACCAAGACCTATGGCGAAGTCGCCGGGTCGACCGCGAAGATCTACAAGCAGAAGGGCACTGGTCGCGCCCGTCACGGTGCCAAGCGCGCCCCGCAGTTTCGCGGCGGCGGCAAGGCCTTCGGTCCGGTCGTTCGCAGCCATGCGATCGACCTGAACAAGAAGGTCCGCAAGCTGGCGCTGAAGACGGCGCTGTCGGTGAAGCAGCAGGAAGGTAAGCTGATCGTCCTGGACGAGGCCCGCCTGACCGAAGCCAAGACCAAGGCGCTAGTGAAGAAGCTCGGCGGCCTCGGCCTGACCTCGGTGCTGTTCATCGACGGGCACGAGCTCGACGTGAACTTCTCCCGCGCCGCGCAGAACATCCCGCTGGTCGATGTGCTGCCCGAGCAGGGCGCCAACGTGTACGACATCCTGCGTCGCGACATGCTGGTCCTGACCCGCGCCGCGGTTGCCAGCCTGGAGGCTCGATTGAAATGACCAAGACGGTCAAGATTTCGCGCGAGCGCATGTACGACACGATCCTGAGCCCCGTGGTGACGGAAAAGGCGACGCGCTTGTCCGAATACAACCAGGTCACCTTCCGGGTGCCGCTCTCCGCCACCAAGCCCGAGATCAAGGCGGCGGTCGAGGGGCTCTTCAGCGTGAAGGTCACGGCGGTCAACACCGTGCTGGTGAAGGGCAAGACGAAGCGGTTCCGCGGCCGGGAAGGCCAGCGGTCCGACGTCAAGAAAGCCATGGTGACCCTCGCCGAGGGTCAAAAGATCGATATCACCACGGGGGTGTGAGAGTCATGGCACTCAAGACATTCAAGCCCGTGACGCCGTCCCAGCGCGGTCTCGTGCTGGTCGACCGTTCGGGGTTGTGGAAGGGCAAGCCGGTCAAGACCTTGACCGAAGGCCTGCATTCATCGGGTGGCCGCAACAACCATGGCCGTACCACGGTGCGGTTCCGTGGCGGCGGGCACAAGCGCAGCTATCGCGTCGTCGACTTCGTGCGGCGCAAGTTCGACATGCCGGCGACGGTGGAGCGGCTTGAATACGATCCCAACCGCACCGCGTTCATCGCGCTGATCAAGTACACCGACGGCGAGCTCGCCTACATCATCGCGCCGCAGCGCCTGAAGGTTGGCGACCAGGTGGTGTCGGGCGAGAAGGTCGACGTGAAGCCCGGCAACGCGATGCCGCTCCGCTCGATCCCGGTCGGCACCGTCATCCACAATGTGGAGATGAAGATCGGGAAGGGCGGCCAGATGGCGCGCTCGGCCGGCTCCTATGCCCAGCTCGTGGGCAAGGAAGGCGACTATGCGATGCTTCGCCTGGCCTCGGGCGAGCAGCGGCTGGTGCGCGGCGAATGCATGGCCACGGTGGGTGCGGTTTCGAACCCCGACAACCAGAACATCCAGATCGGCAAGGCCGGTCGGCAGCGCTGGAAGGGTCGCCGTCCCCACAACCGCGGCGTCACCATGAACCCGATCGACCATCCGCATGGCGGTGGTGAAGGCCGGACCTCCGGTGGCCGCCACCCGGTTACCCCCTGGGGCAAGCCGACCAAGGGCGCGCGGACCCGCAACAACAAGGCGACGGACAAGTTCATCGTCCGCCGCCGTCCGTCGAACCGGAAGAAGTCGTAAGGAGCCCGGCGCATGGCGCGTTCTACCTGGAAAGGCCCGTTCGTCGACGGTTTTCTGCTGAAGAAGGCCGACGTTGTACGTGAGTCGGGGCGCAAGGAGGTCGTGAAGACCTGGTCGCGCCGCTCCACCATCCTGCCGCAGTTCGTGGGCATCACCTTCGGCGTCTACAACGGCAAGAAGTTCATCCCCGTGAACGTGACCGAAGACATGGTTGGTCACAAACTCGGCGAGTTCTCGCCGACACGGACGTTCACCGGCCATGCGGCCGACAAGAAGGCGAAGAGGAAGTAGGGCGATGGGCAAGGCAGCGCGGGGACGCGTGCTCGCCGACAGCGAGGCCCGGGCGGTGGTGCGGATGCTCCGTACCAGCCCGCGGAAGCTCAACCTCGTCGCGGAATCGATCCGGGGCAAGAATGTGAATGCCGCACTCGCGTCGCTCACCTTCTCCAAGCGCCGGATGGCCGTCGACGTGAAGAAGGCTCTCCAGTCGGCGATCGCCAACGCGGAAAACAACCATCAGCTGGACGTCGATCGTCTGGTGGTGGCCGAGGCTTACGTCGGAAAGGCGCTGGTGATGAAGCGCTTCGCCGCCCGCGCCCGTGGCCGGGTGGGACGGGTCGAGAAGCCGTTCAGCAATCTGTACCTGGTCGTACGCGAGCGGCCTGAGGAACAAGACGCCGGGGAGCAAGCCTGATGGGCCAGAAAGTCAACCCGATCGGTCTTCGGCTCGGTATCAACCGTACCTGGGATTCCCGCTGGTATGCCGGCAAGAAGGACTATCAGACCCTCCTGCACGAGGACCTGAAGATCCGCCGCTTCCTGGAGAAGCGCCTGCAGCAGGCCGGTGTCAGCCGTATCATCATCGAGCGTCCCGCCCGCAAGGCGCGGGTCACGATCCATACCGCCCGTCCGGGCGTGGTCATCGGCAAGAAGGGCGCGGATATCGAGAAGCTGCGCTCCGACCTGTCGAAGATGACCGCATCGGAAGTGCATGTGAACATCGTCGAGATCCGCAAGCCCGAGCTCGATGCGCGCCTGGTTGCCGAGAGCATCGCCCAGCAGCTGGAGCGTCGCGTGGCTTTCCGTCGTGCGATGAAGCGCGCGGTGCAGTCGGCGATGCGGCTCGGCGCCCAGGGCATCCGGATCAACTGCGCCGGCCGTCTCGGCGGCGCCGAGATCGCCCGGGTGGAGTGGTATCGCGAGGGGCGCGTGCCGCTGCATACGCTGCGCGCGGATGTCGATTTCTCCTACGCGACCGCGCAGACCGCCTATGGCGCGTGCGGCGTGAAGGTGTGGGTATTCAAGGGCGAGATCCTGGCGCACGACCCGATGGCGCAGGACAAGCGTGTGGCCGAGCAGGCCGGCACGACGTCTCGCGCATCGGCGTAGTGGAGGATTGAGAGATGCTTCAGCCGAAGCGCACGATCTATCGGAAGGCCTTCAAGGGTCGCATCCACGGTAAGGCCAAGGGCGGCACGACGCTGAACTTCGGCAGCGTGGGCCTGAAGGCGATGGAGCCCGAGCGCGTGACCGCGCGCCAGCTCGAGGCGGCGCGGCGCGCCATCTCGCGCCATATCAAGCGCGCCGGGCGCATGTGGATCCGGGTATTTCCGGACGTCCCGGTTTCGAAGAAGCCGACCGAGGTTCGCATGGGTAAGGGCAAGGGTGCGCCCGAATTGTGGGTCGTCCGCGTGAAGCCCGGCCGCATCCTGTTCGAGATCGACGGTGTGCCGACGCCGCTGGCCAGCGAAGCCTTGATGCGTGGCGCCGCCAAGTTGCCGATCAAGACGCGCGTCGTCACCCGGCTGGTTGAAGGAGTTGCGGCATGAAGGCGAGCGAACTGATCGGCAAGACCAAGGACGAGCTGGTCACCGATCTGCACGATCTGAAGAAGGAGCAGTTCAACCTGCGCTTCCAGCGTGCGACCGGACAGCTCGAGAATACCGCTCGCATGCGTCAGGTTCGCCGCGACATCGCGCGGATCAAGACCGTGCAGCGCGCGTCCGCGCCGCGGTCGTAAGGAGGATCGAGAAATGCCGAAGCGCGTGCTTCAGGGTGTCGTGGTCAGCGACAAGAACGACAAGACCATCGTGGTCGAGGTCGAGCGTCGCGTCATGCATCCGATCTACAAGAAATTCATCCGCCGCACCAAGCGCTACCACGCGCATGACGAGGCGAACGTAAGCAAGGTTGGCGACGTGGTTCGGATCGGCGAGTGCCGTCCCCTGTCGAAGCTGAAGCATTGGGAAGTGCTGGCTGATGAAGCCGGCCAGGCAAGCTGAAAGACGGGTTGACGGGCAAAAGCCATGATCCAGGTCGAATCCAATCTTGAAGTCGCCGACAACTCGGGTGCGCGCCGCGTGCAGTGCATCAAGGTGCTGGGCGGTTCCAAGCGCAAGTATGCCGGCGTGGGCGACGTGATCGTCGTCTCCGTCAAGGAAGCCATTCCGCGCGGCCGCGTGAAGAAGGGCGATGTGCATCGCGCGGTGATCGTGCGCACGGCGAAGGAAGTTCGCCGCGCCGACGGCAGCGCGATCCGCTTCGACCGCAACGCGGCGGTCCTCATCAACAAGCAGAACGAGCCGATCGGGACCCGCATCTTCGGGCCGGTTACGCGCGAGCTTCGCGCCAAGAACCACATGAAGATCATCTCGCTGGCGCCGGAGGTGCTCTGATGGCCGTGAAGTTCAAGCTCAAGAAAGGCGACAAGGTGGTCGTCCTGGCCGGCCGCGAGAAAGGCCGCAAGGGCGAGATCATCCGGATGATCCCCGCCGACGAGCGGGCCGTCGTTTCCGGCATCAACAAGGTGAAGCGCCACACGCGTCCCGCTGCCGGCAATCCGGGCGGGATCGTGGAGAAGGAGGCGCCGATCCATCTCTCCAACCTCGCCATCGAGGATCCGAAAGACGGCAAGCCGACGCGCGTCGGTTTCCGTTTCCTCGACGACGGTCGCAAGGTGCGCTTCGCGAAGCGTTCCGGCGAAGTAATCGACATCTGAGGGTAACGGCGATGGCGAAGGTACGTCTGGCCGACCACTACGAAAGCGTAGTGAAGGCGAAGCTGAAGGAGAAGTTCGGTTACACGAACGACATGCAGCTTCCCCGGCTGGAGAAAATCGTGATCAACATGGGTGTCGGCGAGGCTGTCGCCGACTCCAAGAAGATCGTGGCGGCGGTAACCGATCTGACAGCGATCGCGGGCCAGAAGCCGATCATCACCAAGTCGGCCAAGGCGATTGCCGCCTTCAAGCTGCGCGAGGGGTTGGCGATCGGCTGCAAGGTGACCCTGCGGCGCGAGCGGATGTACGAGTTCCTCGACCGTCTGATCAACATCGCGCTGCCGCGGGTACGCGATTTCCGTGGTGTGTCGGGCAAGAGTTTCGATGGCCGCGGAAACTACGCGATGGGTCTCAAGGAGCAGCTGGTGTTCCCGGAGATCAACTACGACAAGATCGACACCGTCCGCGGCATGGACATTGTTATCTGCACGACGGCGAAGACGGACGACGAGGCGAAAGCCCTTCTGGCCGGCTTCAACATGCCGTTCGCGAACTGAATCTGGAGACGGCGATGGCGAAGAAGAGCAGCGTCGAGAAGAACGAGCGTCGCAAGAGGCTGGTGAAGCGGTTTGCGGCCAAGCGGACCCGTCTGAAGGGCGTCGCCGACGACGAGACCCGGACCCCGGAGGAGCGTTTCGAGGCCCGGCTGAAGCTGGCCGAAATGCCGCGCAACGCTTCGGCGACGCGCATCCGCAACCGCTGCCGGCTGACCGGCCGTTCGCGGGCGTACTACAGGAAGCTCGGGCTGTCGCGTATCGCGCTGCGCGAGTTGGCCTCCTCCGGGCAGATCCCGGGGATGGTCAAGGCTAGCTGGTAAGGAGCCCGGCGTATGTCGATGACTGATCCGCTCGGCGATATGCTGACCCGTATCCGTAACGGGCAGCGGGCCGGCAAGTCCAAGATCGAGACTCCCGCATCCAAGCTGCGGGAGCGCGTCCTCGAAGTGCTCAAGCGCGAAGGTTACATTCGCGGCTTCGAGCGCCACGAGGACGGCGACAGTGGCCACCAGGCCATCTCGATCGAGCTCAAGTATTTCGAGGGAGAGCCGGTGATCAAGGCGATCAGCCGCGTCTCCACCCCCGGCCGCCGCGTCTATTCGGGAATCAACGATCTGCCGAGGATCCGCAACGGCCTCGGCATCTCGATCCTCTCGACGCCGCGCGGCGTCATGTCTGACACAGAGGCCCGCGCCGCCAATGTTGGCGGCGAGGTCCTCTGCAAAGTGTTCTAAGGGGCACGAACATGTCGCGTATCGGAAGACATGCGGTGACGGTGCCTGCCGGCGTGCAGGTGCAGCTCGCCGGACAGACGGTTTCGGTCAAGGGACCCAAGGGAGAGCTGAAGCTCACCCTGGTGGATGAGATCGAAGCGTCGGTCGCTGACAACAAGATCGCCGTAAAGCCGCGGGAGGATACCCGCCGCGGCCGGATGATGTGGGGCATGCAGCGCACGCTGGTGAACAATCTGGTCACCGGCGTGTCGAAAGGCTTCACCCGCGATCTCGAGATCAACGGCGTCGGCTACCGCGCGGCGGTGCAGGGCAGGGCCCTGAACCTCCAGCTGGGCTACAGCCACGACGTCGTCTATCCAATTCCGGCCGGCATCGAGATCAAGTGCGAGAGGCCGACGGCCATCTCGATTTCGGGCGCGGATCGGCAGCGCGTCGGCCAGGTGGCTGCGGAGATCCGCAGCTTCCGGCCGCCGGAGCCCTACAAGGGCAAGGGGATCAAGTACTCTGACGAGACGATCCTCCGCAAGGAAGGCAAGAAGAAGTAGGACGGGACGAGCGGCAATGAGCAACAAGAGCGACGAGCTGTTCGAACGGCGCAAGCGGCGGACTCGGGCCCGCCTGCGGCGCGTGAGCCATGGGCGGCTGCGGCTGTCCGTGTTCCGCTCCTCCAAGCACATCTACGCCCAGGTGATCGACGACGAGCGCGGCGTGACCGTCGCGGCCGCGTCGAGCATCGAGGAGACGTTGAAGGGCAAGCTGAAGACCGGCGCCGACAAGACGGCGGCGACCGAGGTGGGCAAGCTGTTGGCGGAGCGGGCCAAGGCGGCCGGCGTCGCCGAGGTCGTCTTCGACCGCGGCGGCTATCTTTTTCATGGCCGGGTTAAGGCGCTCGCCGATGGCGCGCGCGAAGCCGGCCTGGAATTTTAAGGGAAGGTGGCATCGATGCTTCGTCCGGAATCGAACGAGCGGGGCGATCGGGGAGACCGGGGTGAATCCGAGTTCCTCGACAAGCTCGTCAGCATCAATCGTGTCGCCAAGGTCGTAAAGGGCGGCCGTCGCTTCGGCTTTGCCGCGCTGGTGGTGATCGGCGACCAGAAGGGCCGGGTCGGCTACGGGTCGGGCAAGGCCCGTGAAGTGCCGGAGGCGATCCGCAAGGCGACCGAGCAGGCCAAGCGCAACATGGTGCGCGTGCCGCTCCGCGAAGGGCGCACGCTGCATCATGACGTCGAGGGCCGTCACGGCGCCGGCAAGGTCGTGCTTCGCGCGGCCGCCCCGGGTACCGGTATCATTGCCGGCGGCCCGATGCGCGCGGTGTTCGAGACGCTCGGCGTGCAGGACGTCGTGACCAAGTCGATGGGCACGTCGAACCCGCACAACATGGTCAAGGCGACCTTCGCCGCCTTCGCCAACCTGCAGTCGCCCCGTTTCGTCGCCAACAAGCGCGGCAAGAAGGTGAGCGAGATCATCGGCCGCCGCACCGAAAAGGTGCCGGCGGAAGAGGCAGCGGCATGAGCGAGAAGAAGACGGTCCGGATCACCCAGATCCGCAGCGCCAACAACCGGCCGGAATGCCAGTCGGCGGTGCTGAAAGGCCTCGGCCTCGGTAAGCTCCACCGCACCCGCGAGCTGGAGGATACGCCGTCAGTCCGTGGCATGATTGCCCGGGTGCAGCATCTCCTCAAGATCGAGGACGCGGGCACCGCGTCGTAAGGTTAAGGATACGCACATGCGTCTCAACGAAATTTCCGACAATCCGGGCGCCCGCAAGGGGCGCATGCGGGTCGGTCGTGGCATCGGTTCGGGCAAGGGCAAGACCGCCGGTCGCGGCGTGAAGGGCCAGAAGTCGCGCACCGGCGTCTCGGTCAAGGGGTTCGAAGGCGGCCAGATGCCGATCCATCGGCGCCTGCCGAAGCGCGGTTTCAAGCCGCTGTTCCGGAAGGAGTTCGACGAGGTCAATCTCGGCAAGCTGCAGGAGGCGGTCGATTCCGGCCGTATTTCCGCCGATGCCCCGATCACCCAGGACGTGCTGGCGAAGGCCGGTCTCGTGCGCGGCCGCAAGGACGGTGTCCGGCTGCTGGCCAAGGGCGAGCTGAAGGCGAAGCTCAATCTGCAGGTGACCGGGGCTTCGAAGGCCGCGATCGAGCAGGTCGAGGCCGCCGGCGGGTCGGTGACCCTGCCGCCGCCGCCACCCGCGCCTGTTCGCAAGATGAAGCCGAAGTCCGAACGGGCCGCAGCCTGATCCGCGGTCCATTCGTCTCGGGGATATAGCGCATGGCTTCAGCAGCCGAGCAACTCGCCGCCAATCTGAACTTCGGCGCCTTCGCCAAGGCGACGGAGCTGAAGAAGCGTATCTGGTTCACGCTCGGTGCCCTGATCGTCTACCGGCTCGGGACCTATATCCCGTTGCCGGGCGTCGATCCGGCCATCCTGAAGGAGCTGTTCGACCAGAGCCGCGGTGGTATCCTCGGCCTGTTCGACGTGTTTGCCGGCGGTGCGCTGGGGCGGATGACGATCTTCGCCCTCAACATCATGCCCTACATCTCGGCTTCGATCATCGTCCAGCTGCTGACGACGGTGGTTCCGAGCTTCGAGGCGATGAAGAAGGAAGGCGAGTCCGGGCGCAAGCGGCTCAACCAGTACACCCGCTTCGGAACGGTATTTCTCGCTATCCTGCAGGGTTACGGCATAGCCACGGGCCTGCTCGGCATGTCTGGAGGCTCGGGCGCGGTGGTGCAGAATCCCGGCGCCTTCTTCGTGCTGACCACGGTGATCACCCTGGCTGCGGGCACGATGTTCCTGATGTGGCTGGGCGAGCAGATCACTCAGCGAGGTGTCGGCAACGGAATCTCGCTGATTATTTTCGCCGGTATCGTCGCCGAACTGCCGCGGGCCCTGGTGGCGACGCTGGAACTCGGCCGGCAGGGTGCGATCTCGACCATCCTGGTGGTCGCGCTCTTGATCATGGTGGTGGCCCTGATCGCCTTCATCGTGTTCATAGAACGTGCCCAGCGCCGGATCCTGGTCCAGTATCCCAAGCGCCAGGTCGGCAACCGGATGTTCGGTGGCGAGAATTCCCACCTGCCGCTGAAGCTGAATACCGCGGGCGTGATTCCGCCGATCTTCGCCTCTTCGCTGCTCCTTATGCCGGCCACGGTCGCCAGTTTCGGCGCCGGCGGCGGTCCGGAATGGCTGCAGTTCATCACGGCCTGGCTGGCGCATGGCAAGCCGTTGTACATGCTGCTCTACGGGGCGATGATCATCTTCTTCTGCTTCTTTTACACGGCGATCGTGTTCAATCCGCAGGAGACGGCCGACAACCTGCGCAAGAACGGCGGCTTCGTTCCCGGCATCCGCCCGGGCCCACGGACGGCGGAATACCTGGACTATGTCCTGACGCGCCTCACCGCCGTCGGTTCGATCTATCTCGCCTTCGTCTGCCTTCTGCCCGAGTTCCTGGTTTCCCAGTATTCGGTGCCCTTCTATTTCGGCGGCACTTCGGTGCTGATCGTCGTCAGCGTGACCATGGATACGGTGGCGCAGGTTCAGTCGCATCTCCTCGCCCACCAGTATGAAGGCCTCATCAAGAAGGCGAAGCTCAGGGGGGCGCGTCGATGAACCTCATTCTTCTGGGTCCGCCCGGGGCGGGCAAGGGCACCCAGGCACAACGTCTGCAGCAGGATCGGGGCCTGGTGCAGCTCTCGACCGGTGACATGCTGCGCGACGCTGTCTCGGCCGGCACCGAGATCGGTAAACAGGCCGATGCGGTCATGAAGGCCGGCAAGCTGGTCTCCGACGAGATAGTCGTCGGCATTGTTGCCGAGCGAATCACGCAACCGGATTGCGCCAAGGGATTCATCCTCGACGGCTTTCCCCGCAACGTCGCCCAGGCTGAAGCGCTCGATGTCATTCTCGCGCCAAAAGGTATCGCGCTCGATGCCGTGGTCGAAATGGTGGTAGACGACACCCAGCTGGTCGACCGCGTAACCGGTCGTTATACCTGCGCCAAATGCGGCACCGGCTATCATGACCGCAACAAAAAGCCGAAGCAGGACGGTGTCTGCGACGTCTGCGGCAGCACCCAATTCAAGCGCCGGGCTGACGATCGGGCTGAAACCTTTCCGGCCCGGTTGGCCGAGTATCACGCACAGACGGCGCCCCTTCTGCCCTACTACAGGGCGAAGGGCGTGCTGAAACAGGTCGACGGGATGGCCGAAATCGACGAGGTCGCCCGTCAGATTGACAAGGTTCTGGGATTGTCCCGAACCGCTTGACGACAAAGGACTTCGCCCTATACTGCCGCGCCTTCCGGAAAACTGGGGCGCCGCGGTATTAGGCGACAACTGGACTCGAAGAACGAGGAGCTACGATCGTGGCGCGTATCGCTG
>JALHMN010000009.1 GCA_022844005.1 bacterium
CGGCAGGGCGCGCAGGCAGGCGACGGCGGTGGCGGCATTGGCGATCTGGTGCGCCCCCGGCAGGGCGGGCGCCGGCAGGTCGAGGCTGCCCGCGGCATCGCGATAGCGGAAGCCGGCGGGAAGATCCTCCGCCTCGAAATCGGCGCCGCGCCGGATGAGCGGGATGCCGAGGGCGGCGGCGCGGGCGGCCAGCACCGCCAGGGCCTCGGGGCGCTGGGGCCCGGCGATGCAGGGGGCGCCCGCCTTCATGATGCCCGCCTTGGCGACGGCGATGCGCTCGAGCGTCGCCCCCAGGAATTCCATGTGGTCGAAATCGATCGGGGTGATCGCGGTCAGGATCGGATGCTCGACCACGTTGGTGGCGTCGAATTCGCCGCCCAGCCCCGTTTCCAGCAGCAGCACATCGGCCGGCACCCGCGCGAAGGCGAGAAGGGCCGCCGCCGTGATCATCTCGAACTCGGTCATCGGACGGCCGGCATTGACCTGCTCGACCTCCTCCAGCACCGCCTCGAGGGCGTCATCCTCGATCAGGCGGCCGGCGAGGCGGATGCGTTCGTTGAAGCGCACCAGATGCGGCGAGGTATAGACATGCACCCGCCGCCCCGCCGCCTCCAGCATGGCCCGCAGATAGGCGATCAGCGAACCCTTGCCGTTGGTGCCGGCGACATGGATGACCGCCGGCAGCTTGCGTTCCGGATGATCGAGATCGGCGAGCAACCCGGCGATCCGCCCGAGCGAGAGGTCGATGACGCGCGGATGCAGCCGGCGCAGGCGCGCCAGGATGGCATCGTGGCGCGGTGCGGCGTTCATGGCGGCGGGCTCAGACGGGAAGGTCGTTCTCTCCGGCGGCGGCGGCGACGGGCTGAGGACGGGTGCGGTCGGCGAGCAGGCCGATGATGCGGGCCAGCGTTTCCTTCAGCTGGTGGCGATGCACCACCATGTCCAGCATGCCGTGTTCCAGCAGGTATTCCGAGCGCTGGAAGCCTTCGGGCAGGGTCTCGCGGATGGTCTGCTCGATTACCCGCGGGCCGGCGAAACCGATCAGCGCGCCGGGCTCGGCGATGGCGAAGTCGCCCAGCATGGCATAGGAGGCGGTGACGCCGCCGGTGGTCGGATCGGTCAGCACGACGATATAGGGGAGGCCCGCCTCGCGCAGGCGCTGCACCGCCACCGTGCTGCGCGGCATCTGCATCAGCGACAGGATGCCTTCCTGCATGCGCGCGCCACCGGAAGCCGTGACCACGATCATGGCACAGCGTTCGGCCACCGCCTTCAGCGCCGCGGCGATGAAGGCCTCGCCCACCGCCATGCCCATGGACCCGCCCATGAAGGCGAAATCCTGCACGGCGAGCACCGCCTGATGCCCGCCGAGCCGGCCGAGGCCCACGGTCATGGCGTCCTGCGCCTCGCTCTTCGCCTTGGCCTCCTTCAGGCGGTCGGCATAGCGCTTGGTGTCGCGGAAGCGGAGCGGATCGAGGGTCACCTCGGGCACCGACACCTTCTGCCAGGTAGCGTCGTCGAACAGCGAAGCGAGGCGTTCCTTCGCCCCCATCCGCATGTGATGGCCGCAATGCGGGCAGACGAACTGCACCGCCTCGAGGTCGCGGTGGAAGGTCATCTGGGCGCATGCGGGGCATTTGCGCCAAAGGTTGTCCTTGACCTCCTTGCGCTGGCCGAGCGCCCGGATCTTCGGCAGGACGGTATTGGTGAGCCAGTTCATCGCGCGCTCCGCATTCCTTCCGCCAGCCGGCTGACCAGACCGTGCACGCGGGCAACGGCCTCGTCGCCCGACTTGGCGGCGCCGACCTCGCTCACCAGGGCCGAGCCCACCGCGGCGGCATCGGCGAATCTCGCGACCGCCTTCGCGTGTTCCGGCGTCTTGATGCCGAAGCCGACCACGATCGGCAGCCCGGTACCCTTGCGGATTCGCGCCACCTGCGTCTCCACCTCGCCGAAATCGGGCGTCGCGGCACCGGTGATGCCGGTGATGGAGACATAGTAGAGGAAGCCGGAGGCGCCTTCGACCACGGTCGGCAGGCGCCTGTCGTCGGTGGTGGGCGCGGCGAGGCGGATCAGGTCGATGCCGCACCGGTTCGCCGGCACGCGCAGTTCGCCATCCTCGCCCGCCGGCAGGTCGACCACGATCAGCCCGTCGACGCCGGCCTCGGCCGCCGCCTTGCAGAAAGCCTCGCAGCCCATGTGATGGATCGGGTTGAAATAGCCCATCAGCGTGATGGGCGTCTCGTTGTCCCTGGCGCGGAAGCCGCGCACGAGGTCCAGCGTCTTCTTCATCGTGGCGCCGGCCTTGAGCGCGCGGAGATAGGACACCTGGATCGACGGGCCTTCGGCCATCGGATCGGTGAAGGGCATGCCGAGCTCGATCAGGTCGGCGCCGGCCGCCGGCAACCCGTTCAGGATGCGGGCCGAGGTTTCGAGGTCGGGATCGCAGGCGGTGATGAAGGGGGCGAGGCCGGAGCGGCCCTCGGCTTTCAGCTTGGCGAAGCGGGCTTGAATGCGGCTCACAGCTTGGCTCCCAGCGCTTCGCCGATGGTGAAGACGTCCTTGTCGCCGCGACCGCAGAGGTTCATCAGCATGATGTGGTCGGCTGGCAGTTTCGGCGCCGCGCGGATCACATGCGCCAGCGCATGCGAGGGTTCCAGCGCGGGGAGGATGCCCTCCAGCCGGGCGCAGAGCTGGAACGCCTCCAGCGCGTCCTGGTCGGTGGCGGAGACGTATTCGACCCGCCCCGTATCCTTCAGCCAGGCGTGTTCGGGCCCGATGCCCGGATAATCGAGCCCGGCCGAGATCGAATGCGCCTCGGTGATCTGCCCGTCGTCGTCCTGCAGCAGATAGGTACGGTTGCCATGCAGGACACCCGGAGAACCGGCCGTGAGCGAGGCGGCATGCATGCCCGAATCAAGTCCATGCCCCGATGCCTCGACACCGACGATCTGCACGGAAGGATCGTCGAGGAAGGGATGGAACAGGCCGATGGCGTTCGAGCCGCCGCCGATGCAGGCGACGACGCTGTCGGGCAGCCGGCCCTCGCGCTCCATCATCTGCTGCTTCGCCTCGTTGCCGATCACCGCCTGGAAGTCGCGCACCAGCATGGGGTAGGGGTGCGGGCCCGCCGCCGTGCCGATGATGTAGTAGGTGTCGTGCACGTTGGTGACCCAGTCCCTGAGCGCCTCGTTCATCGCGTCCTTCAGGGTGCGCGAGCCGGAGGTGACCGAGCGGACCTCGGCGCCCAAGAGCTTCATGCGGAAGACGTTCGGCTTCTGGCGCTCGATATCGACCTCGCCCATGTAGACGATGCAGGGCAGGCCGAAGCGGGCCGCCACCGTCGCCGTCGCCACGCCGTGCTGGCCGGCGCCGGTCTCGGCGATGATCCGCGTCTTGCCCATGCGCAAGGCCAGCAGGATCTGGCCCATGCAGTTGTTGATCTTGTGCGCGCCGGTATGGTTCAGCTCGTCGCGCTTGAAATAGATCTTGGCGCCGCCCAGATGCGCCGTCAGCCGCTCGGCGAAATAGAGCGGGCTGGGCCGGCCGACGTAATGGGCCAGATAGCCGTCGAGCTCGGCCTGGAAGGCCGGATCGGCCCGGGCCGCCAGATAGGCCCGTTCCAGCTCCAGGATCAGCGGCATCAGCGTCTCGGCGACGTAGCGGCCGCCATATTTGCCGAAATGCCCCTGGGCATCCGGGCCGGTGCGATAGGAATTGGGCTTCGGGATCGCGGTCATGGGCGGGGAATCCGAAATCTGCGCGGCCGGCGGTCAGAGCGACCGCGCGGCCCTGAGGAAGGCCTTGATGCGCTCGGGGTCCTTCACGCCGGGCGCGCTCTCGACCCCGGAGGACACATCGACGGCGACCGCCCCGCTCTCGGCCACCGCCGTCGCCAGGTTGTCGGCGTCGAGCCCGCCGGCGAGCAGCCAGGGCCGCTTGAACCGCCGGCCCTTCAGCATGCGCCAGTCGAAACTGATGCCATTGCCGCCGGGCAGCGCATTGGCGAGGGTTTTAGGGGCTTTGGCATCGAACAGCAACCAATCGGCCACGCCGTCGAAGACCTGGGCGGCGTCGAGGTCGGCCGGGCTTTCGACCTTGATCGCCTTGATCACGGGGCGCTTGAAGGTGTCGCGGATCTTCGCCACCCGCTCGGGCGTCTCCGCTCCCTGGACCTGGATCAGGTCGAGCGGCGCCCGGTCGAGAACCGCGCCGATCTCCTCATCCGAGGCGTCGACGAACAGGCCGACCCGATCGACCCCGCTCGGCACCGCCGAGACGAGCTGCCCGGCCCGCTCCGGCGTCAGGTAGCGCGGCGAGGGGGGATAGAAGTTGAAGCCGAGCATGGCCGCGCCCTCCAGCATCGCCGTGGCGACGCTGTCGGGCGCGTCGAGGCCGCAGATCTTGGCGAGGACCATCGGATCAGGCGGCCGTCGCCAGTTCCGAAGCGATGGCCCGCGCCGCATCCGCCGGATCGGCGGCGGCCGTGATCGGCCGGCCGATGACCAGCCACGACGCCCCGGCGGACAGCGCCTGGGCGGGGGTCAGCACCCGCTTCTGATCGTCGGCGGCGCTGCCGGCCGGGCGGATGCCAGGGATGACCAGAATCGCCTGCGGCCCCAGCGCGGCGCGCAGCGCGCCGATTTCCGACGGCGCCGCGACGATGCCGTCGATGCCGCAATCGATGGCGAGCTTCGCCAGCCTGAGCACCTGGGCCTCGACGCTGCCCGATACCCCGATCGCGGCCAGATCGCTCTGGTCGAGCGAGGTCAGCACGGTAACGCCCAGCAGCTTCGGCCGGTCCGGCCCGAATTCCCGCATCGCCTCGGCGGCGGCCTTCAGCATCCCGGGTCCGCCGCTCGCGTGCAGCGTGATGAAAGTGGGCTTCAGCGGCGCCACGGCCTTGAGCGCCGAGGCGACGGTATTGGGGATGTCGTGGAACTTGAGGTCGAGAAAGAGCGGCGTTCCCGGCGGCACGGCAAGGCGCACGCCGGTGGCCCCCTGGGCCGCAAAAAACTCCTTGCCCAGCTTCACCCCGAAGCCCGCGGCGGTGGCGGCCGCCACCAGCGCCCGGGCACGGTCGAGGTCGGGGGTGTCGATGGCGCAGAAGACGGGGTGCGAGGACTGGGTCATGAACCGGGGTCATAGCGGAATTCGGCCGTTTTGGAAAAGCGCGCCTAGCGCGCTATAAAGCGGTCATCTCAATGTGACCATTATGGCTTCGCCATGCTGAAAGATCATGTTCGCCACATCCCGATCAGCGAGTTCAAGGCGAACTGCCTTGAGATCGTGCGCGCGGTCGAACAGCGGAAACTGCCTCGTGTCGTGGTGACGCGTCGCGGCAAGCCGGTAGCCGAATTGCTTCCACCGGCGGCGGAGGTTCCGTCCTTGTGGGGCGCCATGGAGGATTCGATCAGCATTCCGCAGGGTGTCGACCTGACGGAGCCGTTCTTCGAGGAAACCTGGGAGCCCTATCTGGGCGAGCCCGAGGGGACCAAGACGAAGCGTTGAAGGATGCTGCTGCTCGATACCTGCGCCATCCTCTGGCTGATGACGCGTGTGACCCTTGCGGCGCCGGCACGTGCCGCCATCGATGCGGCAACGCAGACGGGAAATGTGCTGGTCTCGCCCGCCTCGGCCTGGGAAATCGGCGTCGCGGTGGCCAAGGGAAGACTCGTTCTCCACCAGACACCGCAGCAGATGTTCGCCGCTCTCCTGGCTCTTCCGGGTATCCGGCAAGTACCCCTGACGCCCGAGATCGCGATCGACGCGAGCTTTCTGCCCGGTGGCTTCCACGCGGACCCGGGAGACCGGTTCCTGCTAGCCACAGCCCGGAAGCTCGATGTCCCCATTGTCACCCGCGATGCGGCCATAATCCGCTACGGCAAGGAGGGCCACGTCCGGGTGCTGGCATGCTGAAGCGCTTGACCCGCGCCCCGGTTTGGCGAAAAACGCGGGCCATGTCTTGCAGGAGGACGGCACCATGATCGGCCGGTTGAACCATGTGGGGGTCGCCACCCCCTCGATCGATGAATCGGTGAAGCTCTATCGCGACGTGCTGGGCGCGACGAACATCACCGAGAAGAAGGCGATGCCCGACCACGGCGTCTGGGTCTGCTTCGTCGACCTGCCCAATTCCCAGATCGAGCTGATCGAGCCCTATGGCGAGAAGTCGCCGATCCACGCCTTCCTGCAGAAGAACCCGATGGGCGGGCAGCACCATGTCTGCTTCGAGGTTGACGACATCATCGCCGCCCGCGACGAGATGCGGGCCAAGGGCGCCACCGTGCTCGGCACCGGGGAGCCGCGCATCGGCGCGCATGGCGTGCCGGTCATCTTCATCCATCCGAAGAACATGGGCGGCGTGCTGGTCGAGCTGATGCTGAAGCCCGACGGGCACCACTGACGCCGTCGAAGTTGGAGGGCCCGTCCCCTTCCTTCGAGACGCACTCTTCGAGTGCTCCTCAGGATGAGGACTATTTCTAAGTAGGTTTCCTCATCCTGAGGGACCGCGTAGCGGTCGTCTCGAAGGACGAGGAAGCCGGCAGCACAGCCGCCCTATAAATTCCGCCGGTAGAGGTCGAACAGCCGTTCCCAGTGCCGCTCGGCGCTCGCCTTGTCGTAGCAATGCCGCTGCGGGAAGGCGAAGCCGTGCTCGGCCTTCGGGTAGAGCTCCACGCGGTAGCGGATGCCGGTCTGCGCGAGGTGCGCCTCCAGCGCCTTCACCTTGTCCAGGCCGAAATACTCGTCGATCTCGGCGCAGGCGAAATAGATCTCGCCCCGGATCTTCGCCGCCGCGAGATGCGGACTGTCGGCACGGTCGGTGAGCAGGCCGGCGCCGTAGATCGAGGCGGCGGCGGCGATGCGGGCCGGGAAGGCCGCCGCGATGGCGAAGGCGAAGGGCCCGCTCATGCAATAGCCGACGACGCCGATGCCGCCCGGCCGCGCCTCGGGCTGGGTATCGAGCCAGGCGATGATGCCTTCCGTATCCTCCACCACCTTGGCGTTCGACAGGCCGCGGATCAGGTCGAACATGCTCTTGCGGTCGGCATCCGAGAGCGGGTGCTTCCTGATGTCGACACCCAGTTCGTCACCGACCCGGTAGTAGAGGTCGGGCAATGTCACGTGATAGCCGACGGTGGCGAGGCGGCGGGCCATGTCGCGCAGTTCCTCGCGCATCCCGGGCGCGTCCATGTAGAGAACGATCGGCGACCAGGGTCCCGTCCCGTCGGGATGGAACACATAGGCACCCATCGATCCCGCCTTGGTCGCGATGCGCAGCTTCCGCTCGATCATGGCCCGCCTCCCTTTCGCTCTCAGCCCTTCTTCATCAGCGGGCATTCGCTCTTCGCCGCCGGGATGAAGGCATCCTCGCCCTTCACCGTCGCGATGAGCTTGTAATAGTCCCAGGGGGCCTTCGATTCCTCCGGCTTCTTGATCTGGAAGAGATACATGTCATGGACGTGGCGGCCGTCCTCGCGGATGTAGCCGCCCTTGGCGAAGAAGTCGTTCACCTTGATCTCGCGCATCTTCGCCATCACCGCGTCCGAATTGTCGGTGCCGGCCGCCTCGATCGCCTTGAAGTAGTGCATGACGGCCGAATAGAGCCCGGCCTGCACCATGGTCGGCATGCGGCCGTTCTTGTCGAAGAAGCGCTTCGCAAAGGCGCGCGTCTCGTCGTTCATGTCCCAGTAGAAGGCTTCGGTCAGATAGATGCCCTGGGCCTGCTTCAGCCCCACCGCATGCACGTCGACGATCTGGAAGAGCAGCGCCGCCAGCTTCTGCCCGCCCTGGGGAATGCCGAACTCGTTTGCCTGCTTGATCGAGTTGATGGTGTCGCCGGAGGCATTGGCGAAGCCGACCACCTTCGCCTTCGAGGCCTGGGCCTGCAGCAGGAAGGAGGAGAGGTCGGAAGAGTTCAGCGGATGCTTGGCCCGGCCGAGCACCTTGCCGCCCAGCTCGTTGATGACGTTGGTGGCGTCCTGTTCCAGCACCTGGCCGAAGGAATAGTCGGCACTGACGAAGAACCAGGTGTCGCCGCCCTGTTCCACGATCGCGCGCGCGGTGGAGTTGGCGAGCGCATAGGTGTCGTAGGTATAGTGGATGCCGTAGGGCGAGCAGGCCTTGTTGGTGATCGCCGAGGTGCCGACCGAGGAGGCGATCATGATCCGCTTCCGCTCGCGGGTGATCTCCTGGATCGCCAGCGCCACGGCGGAGTTGGCGAGATCGACGATGGTGTCGACCTTGTCCTGGTCGTACCACTGCCGGGCGATGGTGGCGCCGATATCGGCCTTGTTCTGGTGATCGGCGCCCAGCACCTGGATCGGCTTGCCGAGCAGCTTGCCGCCCATGTCGGCGGCGGCCATGCGCACGAGTTCCACCGACGCGGTGCCGGCGGCATCGGCATAGATGCTGGACTGATCGTTCAGCACGCCGACCTTGATCACGTCGTCGGACACCTGGGCCGCCGCCTGTCCCGCGACCAGAAAGCTCCCCGCGGCCAGCGCCGCCTTGATCCTGTTCTTCATCGTTTCCTCCTCCTCCTGACCAATGTCGCCGTGGTTCAGCGCTTGCCGTCCCGCTTCTTCGCGGAACGGAAATCATGGATGCCGGGTCGCGCGCGGGGGTCCTCGCCGGGGGCGAAGACTTTGGTCTTGGCCACCTTCTGCGTCCCGGTCAGCGGCAGTTCGTCGACGAAAAGCACCCAGCCGGGCGCCTTGTAGTAGGCGAGGCGTTCGTTGCACCAGGCGAACAGCGTCCGGGCCAGGTCGAGGTCCGGCGCATACCCGTCGCGCAGTTCGACGCAGGCCAGCACCTCTTCCTCGCGCAATTCGTCCGGGGCGGGCAGCACCGCCACCTGCTTCACCGAGGGATGTGCCAGCAGCACCAGTTCGACCTCCGCCGCGGCGATGTTCTCGCCCGCCCGGCGCACCACATGCTTCTTGCGATCGACGAAGAACAGCATGCCGTCCTCGTCCTGGCTCGCCACGTCGCCGGTATGAAACCAGCCGCCACGCCAGGCCTCCTCGGTCGCCGCCGGATCCTTCAGATACCCGGCGAAGAAGCCGAAGCGGGGATCTTCGCCGCCATGGCGGACGACCAGTTCGCCCGCCTTGCCATAAGGCAGTTCCTGTTCGTCGTCGCCGACGATGCGGGCCTCGAAACCGTCCACCGGCCGGCCGATGGCATAGCGGCCCTTGGGCCGCGGCTCATGGTTGTTGAAGGTGGAGCGGCCGGTCTCGGTCATGCCCCAGCCTTCGGCCAGCGGGAAGCCGAAGCGGTCTTCGAACCGGTCCATCAAGGCCGGATTGGCACCGCCGCCGAGGCCGAAGCGGATCTTGTGGGCGCGCTCCAGCGGGTCGGCCGCCTGCGCCAGCAGCATGGCCGGCACCACGCCCAGATAGTGCAGCACGGTAGCCCCGGTCTCGACCGCGTCCGACCACAAGCGGGCGGGATGGAAGCGGTCGGGCAGGATGACGCAGTTGCCCGACATCAGCATGCCCATGGAAACGAGGCAGAGGCCCGCCATGTGGAACAGTGGCATCGGGTTGTAGATGCGTTCCTGGCCGTGCACGAAGCCGGTGATGCCGCCCCTCGATGCGTACCACTGCCCCGTGGTCAGCATGTAGCGGTTGGTGCCGATGCAGCCCTTCGGCCGCCCCGTCGTGCCCGAGGTGTAGAGAATGGCGCCCTCGCTCTCGGCGCCGGGGACGCCCGCGCGCGGCGGCGGAGAGGCCGGCGGCGGCACCTGCCCCTCGGAGCGCTCGGCATCCAGGACCGCGAGCGGCCGGGCGAGCCGGCCGGCGATATCCTGGAAGACTTCGACCCGGCCGGTCAGGGTGACCACCAGTTCGGGCTCGCTGTGTTCGAGGATGTACTGCAGTTCGGCCGGGCGCAGGTCGGGGTTGAGCGGCACGATGCCGGTGCCGAGGCCATTCAAGGCCAGGAAATGGAAATAGAAGTCGGGGCGGTTCTCCAGCAGGATCGCCACCCGATGGCCGTGGCCATAGCCGGCCGCGCGATAGAGTTCCTGCAGCGCCAGCACCCTGGTGAGGACGTCGCCATAGCTGAACTCGGTGCCCGCCGGCAGATAGGCCCGGCCCGGAGACGCCGGCACGCAGAGATAGGGCCGCCGGTCGAGCCCGGCCGCAATGGCTGCGAATGTACTGAAAACAGTGAACATTGCCGTCTCTGGCGTTTCTTCCCTGCCGCCATGCTACGCCTTGCCTGAAAACGTTACCAGCCGGGTTTTCGTCACATATGTGATCACGCCTTGCGCGCGACTGAAATCGTTTCTAGGTTCCGCGCCGTGACCCGCCCCGCCCAGATCCACGATGTCGCCGCCCGCGCCGGGGTCAGCCCGTCCAGCGTCTCGCGCGCCCTGAACGGGGGCCGTCATGTCAGCCCCGCGGTGCAGGCCCGGGTGCTGCGGGCGGCGGAAGAACTCGGCTACGAACCCAACCTGAACGCCCAGGGGCTGCGCGGACAGGCCTCGCGCACGGTCGGATGCCTGGTTTCCGACGTTTCCAACCCGCTCTACGCCGAGCTGGTCAGCGCCGCCGAGGCGCGGCTGCAGGACGAGGGCTATCTCTTCGTGCTGGGCAATTCGCATGGCGACATGGCGCGGGAGTTGGCGCTGATCCGCCTGTTCCGGCGCCGGCGCATGGACGGGCTGATCGTCGCGCTCAACAACGAGACGCACCCCGACCTCCTGCGCGAGATCGAGCAGACGGCGGTGCCGCTGGTGCTGCTGGACCGCGACGTCAGCGTCGAGCGCGACCGCGTCAGCGCCGACCACCGCGGCGGCGCCTATGCCGCCGCCCGCCATCTGATCGACCTCGGCCATCGCGACATCCTGCTGGTGACGCCCGGCCACCAGGTGCGCCCCGGGCGTGAGCGCATGGCCGGCATGGAATCGGCCTTCCGCGACGCCGGGCTGGCACCCGAAGGCCTGACCTTCAGCCTGCAGGCAAGCTCCATCGCCTTTGTCTTCAGCGACGTGAAGCAGGCGCTGGCCGGGCCCCGGCCACCTTCTGCGATCGTCGTGCTGGGGACCCAGATGCTGGCCGGCACTTTGTCGGCGATCGCCTCCTGCGGGCTGGAAGTGCCGGGCGACGTGTCGGTCATCAGCATCGGCGACACGGATCTCGCCCGCTATGCGGCGCCCGGCATCACGGCGCTCCGCTGGGATCTGAAGAATGTCGGCCGGCAGGCGGCCGAACTCCTGCTGGCCCGCTTCGGCGGGGATGTCGCGCCGCCGCGCGCCGTGGTCTTCCCGATGGAACTCATCATCCGCAAGTCCTGCAGCCCGCCAGGCAGCAACCGGAGAGGCGCCCGATGATCGTCACCCCCGCACCCTATCCCGCCCGCCGCTTCCAAGGCGCCGTCGCCATTGTCACCGGGGCCGGCAGCGGCATCGGCCAGGCCGCCGCGCGCCGGCTGGCGGCGGAAGGGGCCAGGGTGGCGGCGCTCGACATCGATGGCGAGGCGGCCGCACGGACCGCCGCCGCGATCGGCACAGCGGCCATCGCGATCCGCACCGACGTCGCCGACCCGGCCTCCATCGCAGCGGCGCTTGCCGCCTGCTTGGAGGCTTTCGGCCCGCCCGGCATCCTGCTGAACGTGGCCGGCGTGCCCGATACCGCGAACGGCCCGGGACTGGATCAGATCGATCTCGATCGTTGGAACCGCACGCTTGCGGTCAACCTGACCGGGCCGTTCCTCTTGTCGAAGGCGGTCCTGCCGGCGATGGTGGCGGCGGGAACGGGCGCCATCGTCAACGTCTCCTCGCTCGCCGGACGCTCGAAAAGCACCAATGCCACGGCCGCCTATTCGGCGAGCAAGGCGGGCCTCCTCGGCCTGACGCGACACCTCGCCTTCGACTACGGCCCGCTCGGCATCCGCGTCAACGCGATCTGTCCGGGCGGCGTCGACACCCCGATGATCCGCGCCGCGGCGGTGAAGAACGCCGAGGACCCCGAAGAGAAGGCGCGGCGCAAGGCGCGCATCGCCGCCCACCAGCACATGATGCCGATCAAGCGCCTGTCCAGCCCCGAGGAGCAGGCGGCGGCCATGCTCTTCCTCGCCTCCGCCGATGCCGCCTATGTCAACGGTGTGGCGCTGGACGTGAACGGCGGCATGTACATGGCCTGACCCGGGCGCTAGCCTTCCGCAATTATCAAACCGGTCCGTCCAGTATTGGAATGCGGCCAGGGAGGATCGATTGCGCAAGCTGGTATTGCCGCTGGTGCTCCTGGCCGCGCTGGCGGTGGGCGGGCATTTCGGCTGGCGGTGGTGGACCGAGGGACGCTTCCTGGAAGCGACCGACAACGCCTATATCGAGAGCAACATCACCGTGGTCGCGCCGAAGGTCGCGGGCTACGTCACCGAGGTGGCGGTCGCCGACAACCAGCCGGTGAAGGCGGGCGACCTCCTGGTCCGCATCGACGATGCCGATATCCGCGCCCGCATCGCCCAGGCCGAGGCGAAGGTGGCCGTCGCCCGCGCCAACGTGCTCAGTTTCGATCCGCGCATCGCGCTCGTCGGCGCCAATGTCGCCGAGGCGCAGGCGGTCCTCGCCGCCGCCGAGGCCGAGGTCGCCCGCGCCCAGCTCGACCTGATGCGCTACCGCGCCCTGAAGGAGCAGAACGTCACCTCGGCCCAGCGGCTCGACACCGCGCTCGCCGATCACCGCCGCGCGATCGCCCAGCGCGACCGGGCGCGGGCCGCGATCGCCACCCAGCAGGGCCAGACCGGCGTGCTGCAGGCGGCGCGGCGCGAGGCCGAAGCCCTGGTGGCGGAGGCGGAGGCCGCCCTCGCCACCATCCGGGTCGACCTCGCCAATACGGTGGTGCGCGCGCCGGTCGGCGGCACTGTGGGGAACCGCACCGTCCAGACCGGCCAGTTCGCCCGCGCCGGCCTGCAGCTGATGGTGCTGGTCCCGGCCGATGCCACCTACGTCGTCGCCAACTTCAAGGAAACGCAGCTTTCGCGCATGCGCCCGGGCCAGCCGGTGACGCTGTCGGTCGACGCGTTCAAGAGCCACCCGCTGCAGGGACGTATCGAGAGCTTCGCCCCGGCGAGCGGCGCCAAGTTCAGCCTCTTGCCGCCCGAGAACGCCACCGGCAACTTCACCAAGATCGTTCAGCGCGTGCCGGTGCGGATCCGCCTCGATACCGAAGACCCGGTGGCGCGCCGCCTGGTGCCCGGCCTGTCGGTCGAGGTCTCGGTCGACACCCGCGAGGCCGGCACCGAGGCGGCCAAGGCGCCCGCCTTCGGCATCGGCGCGGCGGTCGCGGGGCAGCCGCCGCCGTGACTGACGCCAGCGTCGCGGCACCGGCACCGGAGAAATTCGGGGTGCTGACGCCCGCCTTCGGCGGCGGGCGCATGCTGGTGGGCTATGTGGCGATGGTCTTCGGCCTGTTCATGGCCATCCTCGACATCCAGATCGTCTCCTCCTCGCTGGCCGAGATCCAGGCCGGCCTGTCGGCGACGGCGGACGAGATCTCCTGGGTGCAGAGTTCCTACCTGATCGCCGAAGTGATCATGATCCCGCTCTCGGGCTATCTCTCGCGGCTCCTCTCTACCCGCATCCTGTTCTGCATCTCCTGTGCCTGCTTCACCGCCGCCTCCGTCGCTTGCGCCTTCGCCGACAGCATCGAATCGATGATCGTGTTCCGGGCGCTGCAGGGCTTCCTCGGCGGCGCCATGATTCCGACCGTCTTCGCCGCCTCCTTCATCCTGTTCCCGGGCGAACGGCGCGCCCGGGCCTCGGTCATCGTCGGGCTGGTGGCGACGCTCGCCCCCACCGTCGGGCCGACCCTCGGCGGCTGGATCACCCAGTGGCTCTCCTGGCATTGGCTGTTCCTGATCAATGTCCTGCCCGGCATCCTGGTGAGCATCGCCGTCTGGTGCTTCGCCGATCTCGACAGACCGGACTGGTCGCTCCTGAAGAACATCGACATCGCCGGCCTGCTCGGCATGGCGCTGTTCCTCGGCAGCCTGGAATACGTGCTGGAGGAAGGCCCCCGGCACGACTGGCTGGAGGAGCCGGCGATCCGGAACTTCGCCTTCGTCGCCTTGTTCGGCGGCCTCCTCTTCTTCTGGCGCGCCTTCACGGCGAAGAACCCGATCGTCGAGCTGCATGCCTTCAAGGACCGCAACTTCGCCATCGGCAGCATCTTCGGTCTGGCGCTCGGTGTGGGCCTCTATGGCCTCGTCTACATCCTGCCGCTCTACCTGGCGCAGGTGCGCCAGCTGAACGCCGGGCAGATCGGCGAGATCATGTTCGTCACCGGCCTCTGCCAGTTCATCGCCGCGCCCATCGTCGGCCGGCTGTCGCAGTCGATCGACCCGCGGCTGATCCTGACCGCGGGCTTCGCCGGCCTCGGCATCTCGACGCTGATGCTGGCCGATCTCACCGGCGAATGGGGCTTCGATCAGCTTCTGGTTCCTCAGATGATCCGCGGCGCTGCGCTGATGATGTGCATCGTGCCGCTCAACGTGCTGGCGCTCGGCACCCTGCCGCCGGAACGGCTGAAGGGCGCCGCCGGCCTCTACAACCTGATGCGGAACCTGGGCGGCGCTTTCGGTTTGGCGGGGATCAACACCGTGCTGGCCGAAGCCCGGGCCGAGCATTGGAGCACGCTGGTCCCGCATGTGAATCCCGGCCTGCCGCATGTGCAGGCGTTGCTCGACCGGCTGGCGCTGCGCCTGGGCGATCTCCTGCCCGGCGATGCCGAGCTGATGGCGCTGGCGCGGGTCACCGCCATGGTGCGCCAGCAGGCCCTGGTGCTGGGCTTCGCCGATACCTTCTTCGTGCTGGGTCTGGTCTTCCTCCTGGTCGCCGCCGGCGTCTGCACGGTGAAGAAGCCCAACACCGGCCCCGCGGCGGCGCATCGATGAACGACACCGCCGTCCTCGCCCCGGTTCCGCGCGGCCGCCGGCCCGATCAGAGGAAGCGCGAGGCGATCGTCGCCGCCGCCGGCCGGCTGTTCCTCGACCAGGGCTACGGCGCCAGCGTCGATGCCATCGCCCAGGCCGCCAACGTTTCGAAACAGACCGTCTACAAGGCCTTCGCCACCAAGGAGGGGCTGTTCGCCGCCGTCGCCGGCCGGCTCGCCGACGAGATCGCCGCGCCGCTCACCCAACCCCGGCCCGACAGCGCCACGCCGGCCGAGGTGCTCACCGAATTCGCCCGCCATCTCTTCACGGTGGTGCAGGCCGAGGACGCCATCGCGCTGCACCGCATGCTGGTCGCCGGCCAGGCCCAGTTCCCGGAACTGGCGCGCACCTTCTATCGGGTCGGCCCCGGCCATACGCTCGACCAGGTGGCGCAGTATCTGGGCCGCGAGGCGGCGCGCGGCCGCATCGCCGCGCCCGACCCGCGCCAGGCGGCGGAGCATTTCCTCGGCATGCTGAACGGGCACGGCTACATGCGCCGCCTGCTGGGTGTCCAGGCGCATGTCCCGCCGGCGGCGCTGGAAGGCGTCATCCAGGCCGCTATCGGCGCCTTCCTGCGCGCCTACGGACCGCCCGCCGGGCCCCCGAATACTGCGGAGGACTGAGCCGTTTAACCAATCCTTCACCGCGCGGAAACCATAACAGGGGCAACAAGGCTTCCTCCCGGGAAATCATCGCCCCCATGCCGCAAGCCCGTGGCCCATCGATCGGTGTCCGCTTCCGCCGCTGGCTGGCGGGGCAATTGGGCCGGCTGCAGCTCGCCGTCGCCCCGCCGCAGGCGGGACCCGCCAAGGCCCCGGCCGAGGCGAAGCCGCCGCCGCCCTCCCTGCCCCCCGAACTCATTGAATCGCTCCGCCGCTCCGGCTCGGTCACCGCCGGGCGCGTGCAGCTGATCGGCCTCGACAAGATCCGCGAGATGCTGGGGGACCGCTGGCGCGACCGGCGCGATCACGTGGTCGCCGCCGCCGGCCAGATCATCGGCCAGCATGTCGCCGCGCCGGACTTCTGGCGCGCGCTCGGCGATGCCGCCTTCCTCATCGTCTTCACCCAGATCGGCCGCGCCGAGGCGGAACTGCGCAGCACCATGATCATCGACCGCATCCACCGGCATCTCCTGGGCGAAGGCGCGCCCTTCGAGGAGATCGAGGTGCAGTCGGTGATGGTCGAGGTAGACGGCCGCATCGCCGTGCGGCAGATCGATGCCATGGCCGCGCTCAGCGAGGCCCTCGATGCCGAGGAGCGAGCCATGCGCCCGGCCGGACCGGCGGTCGAAGGCCCGTCGCCGCAGATTCCGGGCAATCTCGTCTTCCGCTACCGGCCGATGTGGCAGGTGAAGAAGAACACCATCACGGCCTATCACTGCGTCGCCGAATCGGCCGCCACCACGGGCTTCGTGCGCCGCGACTACAGCGTCTTGACCGGCGGCCAGCAGTCCTCGCTGGTGAGCGAGCTGGACCCGCGCGCCCTCCGGCACGTGCTTGCCCACCTGCGCGACCAGGCGCTGACCACGGCGGACAAGCTCGCCACCGTCGCCTGCACCGTGCATTGCCGCACGCTCGAGAGCTATGCCGCCCGGACGGCCTTCCTGAAGCTGCTGAACGAGGTGCCGGAGCGCCTGCGCCCGCATCTTATCTTCGAGATCGCGGCGCTTCCCCCCTACGCGCCGGAGAGCCGCATCCACCAGCTGACGCTGCTGCTGTCGCCCTTCTGCCGGGCCGTGGTGCTGCGCCTGGTCGAGCCCGATCGCTATCCGCCGTCACTCCGCCAGCTCGGCATCGCCTCGATGTCGATCTCCCTCGACGACCTCGGCACCACCGAGGACATGGCGATCGAGGCGATGAAGCGCTTCCGCCACGCCGCGATGCGCACCGCCTGCGCCACCGTCGCGCATGGCCTCACCACCAAGGGCCTCGCCGCCGCCGCGCTGCATGCCGGCTTCGACATCATCGACGGCGAGGCGCTCACCGCCGCCCGCGACCGCCCCGGCACCACCTCCGGCTGGACGGTGGAAGACTTCGAGAGGGCGGCGAAGGTTCCGGCCTGAGCGGCCGGCGCCGGGTCAGCCCCGCGCCCGCCGCGCCACGCCGAGGCCGGCGAGACCGAGCAGGAGAAGACCGAGCGAAGCCGGCTCCGGCACGCCCGTCGGCGGCCGCGTCGCCTGGACCTCGAAGATGAATTCGTCCAGTTCGATCTGTCCGCTGGAATTGGTGAACACGACCGACCCGATCAGGTCGCCGTCCGTGGCGCGGCCGCCGACGAAACGGTCGACGTTGAAATTGAGCGGCAACCCGTCCTGGTCGATGAAGGAAAACAACAGCGTCCCGGTCCCGTTCTGACCGGACCAGAACTCGACGCTGTCCTTGTCGGGCGAGGTGTTGATGGCGCCGACGGCCACCACCGGCACGGTGAAGCTGAAGATCAGGTCGACCCCGGTCGTAAAGCTGGTCGTGGTCGCGTTGGGCGGCGAGGCGGCACCGCCGAAGACGCTGTTCGAGACGGAAAAGCCGTTCATCAGCACGCCGAGCGAGGCGTATTGGTTCGTTATCGACGAACCGGAGGGGATGGCGACGCCGCCCGGCGTCGTGTCGAAATTGACCTTGCGGACATCGCCGCCGGTGAGGCCGAACAGTGCCGGGTCGGCGGTCGGCAGGGTGGTGAAGATGGAGCTATTGCCCGAGCCGACATCGGTCGGCGTCAGTTCGATCTTGGTGATGCCGGCGGTGGCCGGGCCGGCGCCGAGCAGGCCGAGGATAGCTGCGAATGCGGCGGTGCGGACGACGGTCATTGGCTTCTCCCTGCGTTTGGTGCTGTTCAGGCAATTCTCATGCCTTCTCGACTAGGGAGGCCGAAATCAAGGGGTTAGCGGGAGCTGCCGAAAGATTTCGGCCGCGGGTGTAAACGGGATTGACTACACCGTTCGCGGGACCGGGATACTGGATGTGCGCTGCGGGCCGCCGATGATGATTAGGTTAGTGCGGTCGACGAACGGGGACAGGGGCGAGCACCGGACACCGACGGCGCCTTCAGGGCTGCTTGCAGAAAGCGCGGGCGGAGCACTATAAAAGTCATATGGATACTATAGTGGACGATACCGGGGCGCGGATCGCCCGGCGCCTACGGCTGGAACGCGACGCCCGCGGCTGGTCGCAGGCCGAACTCGCCGGCCGCGCCGGCATCGCCAAGGCCAGCGTCAGCAAGATCGAGCGTGAGGAGATGAGCCCGACGGCGGCCATGCTGGTTCGCCTCGCCGCCGCTTTCGACCTCACCCTGGCGGGCCTGCTGTTGCGGGCCGAGGGCGGCGAGGCCGGCCGCCTGTCGCGCGCCGCCGATCAGCCGCTCTGGCGCGACCCCGACACCGGCTATCGCCGCCGCCAGGTGTTCAGCCGTCCCGACCATCCGCTGGAACTGGTGGAAGTCGAGCTGCCCGCCGGCCGCCGCGTCGTTCTGCCGGCCTCCTCCTATGCCCGCATCCGCCAGGTCGTCTGGGTGCGGGTGGGCGAGTTGGTGATCGAGGAAGGCGGCGAGCGCCATGTCCTCGGCTCGGGCGACTGCCTCGGCTTCGGCCCGCCGGGCGAGGTCGGCATCGCCAACGAGACCGCCGCCCCCTGCACCTATCTCGTCGCCCTCTCCCGGAGCTGAAAGCCGATGCCTGCCTTCGAGATCAAGCCCCTCGACCCCTCGCCCGCGCTTCTCGAGGCGCTCACCGCGATCCTGGTCGAGACGGTGGCGAATGGTGGCTCGGTCAGCTTCATGCACCCGCTGGCGCCCGAGACCGCCACACGCTTCTGGGAGGGTGCCTTGGCGGCGGCGGCGCGGGACGAGCGCATCGTCTTCGGGGCCTGGGACGGCCCGCTCCTCGCCGGCACCGTCACGCTGCTTCTCGACTTCCCGCCGAACCAGCCGCACCGGGCCGAGATCGCCAAGATGATGACCAGGGTCAGCCGTCGCGGCCGGGGCATCGCTACTGCCCTGCTCGCAGCGGCCGAGCGGGCGGCGATCGAACGGGGCAAGAGCCTCCTCGTCCTCGACACCGCGAGCGAGGACGGCGCCTCCGGCCTCTACGAGAAGATGGGCTTCCGCTTCGCCGGGGAGATCCCGGATTTCGCTCTCAAGCCGCATGGCGGCCTCACCGGCACGCGCTTCTACTGGAAGCGGATCGGGGCGGCGTGAAGAGGCGCCATCCACGTATGGATCATGAAGTTTCTAAAGCGGGGTATTATATCATATGTTTACAATTATAATGTGCCCACCGGCGGGTTGCCTTGCCTTGGGTGGATATGAAACCGACGCTCCTCGACCTCTACCGTCTCGGAAACATGACCAGTTCGCGCCTCGACAGATATCGCCGGGGCGTTGATCTCGGCGTCCGGATCGTGGATGGAAGCGAATGGGTCCTCGGCGGCACGGGTGGGGTTTCAACTTTCGCGCAGCTGAGCCCGCGCCCCGGCATTTGGTGGAGACTGCCGGCAGGCACACCCTACGATGACGGCGTCCTGCTGGTATCGAATGATCACGCAGCCCACTGGCTGTGGGAGCCGACCCGCGACATGCCCGCCTCTGAGTACAGCGCGGCACTGCGCCGGGTAGGCGCCCTTTTCATTCGCGTCTGAACCGATCTCGGCGATAGCATGGTGCGAAGATGAAACTCTCACCCAAGGCACACCGGTTCGTCACGGAAGCCATCGCGGCCCATGGCGGACGAGTTGCCCGCGCGATCTGGACGGATTTCGAAACCTCGGGTGGCGCGGCGCTGCCGCCCCCGGCCGCCGCCGTGGCGCACGCGGCACTGTCCAGTCTGGAGGAACGGTTGGCCGAAACGCTGCAGACGCTCGATGCGACATCCGACGCTTATGCCGATCTCTCCAATGATCTACTGTTCATCCAGGCGGTCGGCCGTGACCTTCGCCGCGAAGTCCTGGGTCACGAGCCCACCAAGAAGGCTGGCTGATTGAGCGGTGTGCCGTTGATCAACCCTCGCCCCCGCGTCCTCTACGCCCGCGAGCAGGATCTGAGCGTCGAGGCTTTCGCCCAGCTGCTGTCCGAAACGACGCTCGGCCCCACCCGTCCGCTGGATGACCAGCCGCGCCTGCGGCAGATGCTCGCCGGCGCCAATCTGATCCTGACCGCGCGGCTCGACCGTCCGGATCGGCGCATCGTCGGCATCGCCCGCGGGGTCACCGATTTCGCCTGGTGCTGCTACATCGCCGAGCTGGCGGTGTCTGCCTCGGCGCAAGGGCTCGGGATCGGCAAGGGGCTGCTCGACGAAGCCCGCCGGCAGCTCGGACCGACGGTTACCCTGACATTGGTCTCGGTGCCGGAGGCGGTCGGCTTCTATCAGCGCGCCGGCATGGAGCCGGTGCCGGACACTTTCAAGTACCAGCGGGAACGGTAATCGGGCCCAACAGGCCCCTGTTCAATCACTACAAGGCGATTATCCTGGGTCTAGGAGAAGCTCAATGGTCGACACGGTTCTGATCCAGATTCCGGTAACGCGCGCGGCGGCGGCCGCGCTGAGCGAGGAATCGCGCCGTGAACGGATCGGCAAGTTGGTCAGCAACCTATTGCGGCCTGAGACCCCGGAGAGCGATCCCTTGGCTGCCTTGATCTCCACGATCAAAGCAGAGGCCAGGGCCGACGGACTGACAGACGACGAGATCGACGCAGAGCTCGCGGCGTACAATGCCGAACGTCGTCTTTGATGCGAGTGCCCTGGTCGGCGCCCTGCTGAAGGCCAATTCCATTCCTGAGCGCGCCCTGGTGCTGGCACGCAGCAACGACACGATCTGGTTATCACCACCCGTCGAGAGCGAGATCCGCGAGGTCTTCGCCCGGCCGAAGTTCAGGAAGTACCTCGATGGTGATCGAGCCGAGCGAATTCTTGCCCTACTGCTCGTCGCGGCGCGATCGGTGACGCCGATGGAGACCGTGTGGGATTGCCGTGATGTTCGAGACAACAAGTATCTCGAACTGGCCCTCGCCGCAGGCGCGGACACGATCATAGCCAGCGACGATGATCTCCTCGACCTCGATCCCTGGCGCGGCATTCGGATCGTCAAACCGGCCGACTACGTCAGGCGGTTTGAAACATTGCTCTGAGGTCGCCGCCGCAGCATCTGCACGCCGGTAGGTGCATTGCGGTTCACGCTTCGGCGCGAGACCTCGCGCAGGGCAATTAGTCCGAATAAGCTTCGCGGAGCAGTGCCTCGTATTGAAGTTTAATGCGTCCCAAAATTATTATATGGCGTCTCTAGCGCGACCGCGACGTAGATTTCGAGAAGAGCTTGTCGGATCTGATCTAATTCCTCAACAGCTCGAAACTCCATCTGCGATATACGTTTCTTAGCTCTATCGAAGGCAGGCCGAAATTTCGGATCAAGCATTAGCATCGCTCGGCTTGTTTCAGGCCGATAACTGGTTTCTATTCCCGTCTCCTTGCGGGCGAGCAGCATGGCGAAAGCTGCCTTATTTGCTAGTGACGTGTCGCCATGGTGGGCTTTAAACCGTTCTGGCAAGTTATTGGACCGACCGACGTAAAGATGTTTGCTGGCCTCGGTAAACAGATAAACGCCCTTCTTCGGAATCGAACGAAGGTCCGTTACTGGCAAGCTTTCAACTAATCGTAAGTGAGTGGGATGAAGCGATTCAATAGCATTCTTGACTCGCAGATCCATCATCTTCCCTCAATTATTTACCGCACTACTTATTTCAATCTATTTTCGACCTAATTGTCATTGATAACCGGAACCGGCCTCTTCATCCGCTCGATGAAATCCTGCAACTGATCCAGGTTCTTATAGGCGATCTCGACCGTACCCTTGCCGGCCTTGTCCCTGATCGCAACCTTGAGGCCGAGTGCTGCCGTCAGATCGTGCTCCAGCGCAAGCGTATCGGCGGTCTTCGTCTTCGGCGCGGAATGGCCGGCCGAGGGCGCCGCCGGCTTCGCCGAGGCGGCCTCCGCTTCGCGGACGCTCATCCCCTTCTCGATGATCTCCTTGGCGAAGGCTTCCGGGTCAGGATGGCGCATGGCGGCGCGGGCATTGCCGGCGGAGAGCTTGCCCTCCCGCACCCAGGCCTGCACCCGCGGGGGAAGCTGGCGCAGGCGGAGTGTGTTGGCCACGTGGCTGCGGCTCTTGCCGACGATTTCGGCCGCGGTTTCCTGGGTATAGCCGAAGTCGGCGATCAGGTGCTGATAGGCCTCGGCCTCTTCCATCGCGTTCAGGTCGGCGCGCTGGACGTTCTCGACGATGGCGATTTCCAGCGTCTGCCGGTCGTCCAGCTCGCGCAGCACCACCGGCACTTCATGCAGCTGGGCCTTCTGCGCGGCGCGCCAGCGCCGCTCGCCGGCGACGATCTCGAACTGGTTCGGCCCCGGCAGCGCCCTGACCACGATCGGCTGCACGATCCCGACCTCGCGGATGGAAGCCGCCAGTTCCTCCAGCGCTTCCTCGTCGAAGTCGCGGCGCGGCTGCAGGCGACCCGGTTGCAGGTATTCCACCGGCAGCATTGCCGTCGGCTTCAGCTTGGCCGCCGCGGCCGCCGTCGGCGCCCGGCCGGCCGTATCGCCCAGCAGCGCCGAAAGCCCGCGCCCCAAACCCTTCCGCTTGCTGTCGTCGATCACGCTCTCACCTTCGTAAGCATCACGGTTTCCTCACCCTTCGAGACACGCCCCTCACGGGGCGCCCTCAGAATAAGAAATCCGAATGAAAACATGGAGATAGCCCTCATCCTGAGGAGGCTGCGAAGCAGCCGTCTCGAAGGGCGAGGGCGGGCCACGATGCCGGCGTCATGCCGCCTCGGCCGGGCTGCGCTTCCGCTCCTGGCGGAGCAATTCGCTCGCCAGCCGCATATAGGCCTCGCTGCCCGGACAGCGGTAGTCGTAGATCAGCACCGGCTTGCCATAGCTCGGCGCCTCGGAAATCCGCACGTTCCGGGGAATCGAAGTCTCGTAGACCTTGTCGCCCATATGCGCGCGCACGTCGCGGGCCACCTGTTCGCTCAGGGAATTACGGCGGTCGTACATGGTGAGCACCACCCCCTGGATCTCGAGGCCCGGATTGAGCGTCTGCTTCACCCGGTCGATGGTCTTCATCAGCAGCGACAGTCCTTCCAGCGCGAAGAACTCGCATTGCAGCGGCACCAGCACCGCGTCCGCCGCCACCATGGCGTTCAGGCTGAGGAGGTTCAGCGAGGGCGGACAGTCGATCATGATGTAGTCGTATTCGCCGGGGCCGCGGTCCAGCGCGTCCTTCAGGCGATGCGAGCGGCGGTCGAGGTCGACCAGTTCCAGCTCGGCGCCCGACAGATCGATGGTCGAAGGCACGACGTCGAGGTTGGGAATGCCGGTCGGCACCACGGCGGCCAGCAGCTCCGCCTCGCCCAGCAGCACGTCGTAGATGGAAATGTCGCGATCGGCCCGGTCGATGCCGAGCCCGGTCGACGCGTTCCCCTGGGGATCCATGTCGATCAGCAGCACCCGCATGCCCACCGCGGCCAGCGCTGTGGCGAGGTTGATGGCCGTGGTGGTCTTGCCCACGCCCCCTTTCTGGTTGGAAAGCGCCAGAATCCGCGGTTTTTTTACACCCTCAGCCACGTCTGTCCCTTCCCCCCGCCCGCAATCCGCGTACCCGCAGGACCGCGCCGGCGGCGTCCGAACGGCTCTCGAACCGCTCACACTCGAATGTCCAGGATTCAGCCGCGGCCGTCAATTCAGCCTCCACCGCCCCGCCCTTCAGGAACAGTCCGGTTGTTCCGGGGCCCCAGAAACGGGCGGCATAGCCGAAAAGCGCGTCGAGCGGCGCCAGCGCCCGGGCCGTCACCACATCGGCAGGAAAGCCCTCCGCCTGTTCGATCCGGGTGGTGTGAACGCTGACCTTGGCACCGGTGACGCGCGCCACCTCGCGCAGGAACGTCCCCTTCCGCGCGTCGCTCTCCACCAGATGCACCTCCGGCACGCCCATGATCGCCAGCACCATGCCGGGAAAGCCGGAGCCGGAGCCGAGATCGGCCAGGGTTGCCGTCCCAGCCGGCAAAAGCGGATAAAGCTGCGCCGAATCAAGGAAATGCCGGCGCCAGAGATCCGGCAGCGTCTTCGGACCGACGAGGTTGATGGCCCTCTGCCACTTCGTCAGCAGATCGGCATAGGCTTGCAGCCGATCCAATGTTTCACGTGAAACACCGGTCGCTGCCTGGAACTGGCGAGCGTCCATCAGGCGGAAAGCTGGCGCTTCGTCCCTCGCCGCACATGCACGAGAAGCGCGGAAACCGCCGCCGGTGTCACGCCCGGCAGGCGCGCCGCCTGGCCCAAGGTGGACGGCCGGGCCCGGGTCAGCCGCTCGCGCATCTCGGTCGACAGCCCGCCGATCACGGCATAGTCCAGGGCTTCGGGCAGCTTCAATTCCTCGTCGCGGCGGAAGGCGACGATATCGGCCTCCTGTCGCTCCAGATATCCGGAATAGGCCGCGTCGATTTCGAGCTGTTCCACCACATCGGGCCGGATTTCGGCCAGATCGGGCCAGATCCGGCAGAGATCGGCCCAGCCGACCGTTGCATAACCCAGCAGGTCGAAGGCCGAGCGCGCCACCCCGTCCTGGTTCAGCCCCAGGCCGAAGCCCGTCGCCTTGCTGGGCGAGATGGAACGCATCCCAGCCAGTTCACGTGCAGCCGCGAGGGCTTCCGCCTTGGCGCCGAAGGCCGCCGCCCGACCGCTCCCGACGCAGCCCCAGGCCGTCCCCAGCCCGGTCAGCCGCTGGTCGGCATTGTCGGCCCGGAGCGTGAGCCGGTACTCGGCCCGCGAGGTGAACATGCGATAGGGTTCGGTCACCCCCCGGGTGACCAGGTCGTCGATTAGCACGCCGATATAGGCGTCCGCCCGCCCCAGCGTGACCCCCTCGCTGCCGCCCGCCGCGCGGGCGGCGTTCAGCCCGGCCATCAATCCCTGCGCCCCTGCCTCCTCATAGCCGGTGGTGCCGTTGATCTGCCCAGCGAGGTACAGGCCCTTCAGCCGCTTGGTTTCGAGCGTGGGCAACAACTCGCGCGGATCGACGTAATCGTATTCGATGGCATAGCCGGGGCGGACCATCTCCGCCCGCTCCAGGCCCTGGATCGTCCTCAGGATGCCTTGCTGGACGTCGCGCGGCAGCGAGGTGGAGATCCCATTCGGGTAGACGGTGTCGTCGTCCAACCCCTCCGGTTCCAGGAAGATCTGGTGGCGTTCGCGATGGCCGAAACGGACGATCTTGTCCTCGATCGACGGGCAATAGCGCGGCCCCACCCCCTCGATCTGGCCCGAGAACAGCGGCGCCCGACCGATATTGGCGCGGATCAGCTCGCCGGTTTCCTTCGACGTCCAGGTGATATGGCAGTCGATCTGGGGCGTGGTAATCGCCTTCGTCAGGAAGGAGAACGGCACCGGCGGCTTGTCGCCCGCCTGCGCCTCCAGCGCCGCCCAGTCGATGGTCCGCCCGTCCAACCGCGGCGGCGTGCCGGTCTTGAGGCGCCCCAGGGCAAAGCCGGCCCGGGCCAGCGTCGCCGACAGGCCGAGCGCCGGAGCATCGCCGACCCGCCCGGCCGGAAACTGCTCCTCGCCGATATGGATCAGGCCGCGCAGGAAGGTGCCGGTGGTCAGCACCACCGCGCCCGTCGGAATGACGCTGCCATCGGCCAGGACGACCCCGGTCACGCGGGATCCGGCTTCGTCCAGCACCAGGTCCTCGGCCGCGCCGGCATGCAGCGTGAGGCCGGGCTGCGCATCCAGCGCCGCGCGCATCGCGGCACGGTACAGCTTGCGGTCGGCCTGCGCCCGCGGGCCGCGCACGGCCGGACCCTTGGAGCGGTTGAGCAGGCGGAACTGGATGCCGGCAGCGTCCGCGCAACGGCCCATCACGCCATCCAGCGCATCGATCTCGCGCACCAGATGCCCCTTGCCCACGCCCCCGAAGGCCGGGTTGCAGGACATCTCGCCGATCGTCTCGATCTTGTGGGTCAGCAGCATCGTGCGGGCGCCGAGGCGCGCCGCGGCCGCGGCCGCCTCGCAGCCGGCATGCCCGCCACCGATCACCACCACATCCCACGCCATCGACATCCCAATGCCCTCGCCCGCCGTCCGGTCATTGTTTCCCGTGAAACAAAGGACAGGATCACTTACCGATACAGAACTCTCGGAACACGACGTCCAGGACGTCCTCGACATCCACCCGGCCGGTGATCCGCCCCAGCGACCGGGCGGCGAGGCGGACATCCTCGGCCACCAGTTCGGGTGCGCTACCGTCCAGCGCCCGGTCGAGCGCCGCCCGGCAATCCTCCAGCGCCTCGCGATGCCGAGCCCGGGTGATGGCCGGCGCCGCGCCCGCCGCTTCCAGGCGCGTCCGTACCGCCGCCGTCAGGCCTTCGACCAATGCCGGAAGCCCCTCGCCGGTCATGGCGGAGACCGGGTAGACCGCCGCCGCTCCTGCGTCAACGGAAAGCGGCGCCGCGAGATCGATCTTGTTCACCACCAAGATCGCATCGGTGGAGAGCAGCGCTGCCGTCTCCGCCGTCAGGCTGTCGCCCGCCTCGATCACCACCAGCCGCAGGTCGGCGCTCTCGGCCCGGGCCCGGGCGCGGCGCACGCCTTCCGCCTCCACCGGGTCCACCGCGTCGCGCAAGCCGGCGGTATCGGCCAGCACGACGGGATAGCCGCCGAGGTCCAGATGCAGTTCCACCACGTCCCGCGTGGTGCCGGCCTGGGCCGAGACGATGGCCGCCTCCCTCTGGCTCAATACATTGATGAGACTGGACTTTCCGGCATTCGGCGGGCCCAGGATGGCGATCTCGATGCCCTCCCGCAGCCGCTCGCCGCGGCGGTCGTCGGCCAGATGCGCGGCGATCTCGCCGCCCGTCGCCCGCAGCACCGGGCCGATCGCGGCGACCGATTCCCCCGGCACGTCCTCCTCGTCGGGGAAGTCGATCTCCGCCTCCAGCCGCGCCAGGCTGACCACCAGCGCCCGGCGCCAGCCTTCATAGAGCGTGCCGAGCGCGCCATCCATCTGCCGGAGCGCCTGGCGGCGCTGCGCCTCGGTCTCGGCGGCCACCAGATCGGCCAGGCCCTCGGCTTCCGTCAGATCCAGCTTGCCGTTCAGGAAGGCCCGCTTGCTGAACTCGCCCGGACCGGCCGGGCGCAGGCCCAGCCGCAGCAGCGCCTCGCTCGCCGCGCGGATCACCGCCGGCCCGCCATGCAGGTGCAGCTCGACCACGTCCTCGCCGGTGAAACTGGCCGGTCCCGGGAACCACAGCGCCAGGCCACGGTCGATCAGCTCGCCCTCCGCATCCTTCAGCTCCACCCGCACCGCGCGGCGCGCCGGCGGCAGCGTCCCGCGCCCGCTCAGGCGCGTGAGCGCGTCGCCGGCATCGGGGCCGGACAGCCGCAGCACCGCGACGCCAGCCCGCCCCGGGCCGGAGGCCAGCGCGAAGACGGTCGCGGCGGTCGTGGTCATGGTGAAGGACGGTCGAATGCTGGCTTCAGCCGCCGGCCTTGAGCTTCGCGGCCTTGGCCGGCGTCAGCTCCGGCGGCAGCATCAGGCGCTCCACCCGGCCGCCGTTTTTCAGATGCGTTTCAAGCACTTCGTCGACATCGGCCTCGGTCTTGACCGAATACCAGATGCCTTCCGGATAGATCACCATGGTCGGCCCCAATTCGCAGCGGTCCAGGCACCCGGCCTGGTTGATGCGCAGCTTCGACAGGCCTAAGCCCTTGGATTTGCTCTTCATATAGTCGCGGAGCGCCTCCGCGCCCTTGGCCTTGCAGCAGCCGCGCGGATGGCCCTCCGGCCGTTCGTTGACACAAACGAACACATGCGTCTCGAAATAAAGACCGGGATCATCTGGACGGCTCGGCATCGTCTACCTCGGCTGAACGCGTTGTCAGTCATAGCCGACCGACGAAGTTTCGGCGACCGGCACAGCATACCGCGGGTGTCAGCAAGCTTTACAACTATGAAATTCAGCCGGGTTCCCCGGGCGCAAAACCCATTGATATGGTTAATCATTCATCGGCATCGGTTGAAAGGCATATAATTTGCCTGCCTTTCGCGCCCCATTCCGAAAATATCAGCAAGGGGATATTTCGTTGAGGAAACTGATGCTCGTGGCCGCAATGGCCGCACTCCCGTTCACCGCCAAGGCCACCGTCGTCCTGAACACCGATCTCCCGACCACGGGTTTCACCGGACCGGGCATCGCGGTCACGACCACGACACCGGGCTACGGCACGGTGACGACAGTGAACGGTCCAGGCGCGGACCGCGCTTCGGCGCCTGTCACCCCGGGAATCTGGTCGCAGCGCAACGTCGGCGGCGAGGCTTCCGTCGGCATTACCACCGACTATGCCAGAGACGGCAATGGTTCGGCCTATTTCAAGGGAACTTCCGGCGCCAGCAAGGCGGACCTCGAACTCTTCCTTTCGCAAACGCGCTCTCTCTCGAACCTCTCCGAACTGACCTACGAGTGGTATCGCGACAGTGGCTCAACGGTACCCGCGCATCTTCACCCGACATTGCGCCTGATCGTTGGCAACAACGCCAACGCCACCCTGGCGACCGTCGGCGGCTATCTCGTCTACGAAGGCATCTACCAAGATCCGCCGATCGGCACCGCAGACACGGGCACCTGGGTATTCGAGAGCGTCCTGGGCGCCAATGTCTGGGGCACCGGCAATCTTCCTGGTGCGTTTGCGGTATACGACCGTAATTTCGAGGCCTGGGATCTCACCGTCGACGACCTCCATGTCTACGGCATCAGCATCGGATTCGGTTCGGGCTGGAACGGAGAATTCGAAGGCGCAATCGACAATGTATCGATTGCTTTCGGCGACAGCTTCAACGACAGCTGGAACTTCGAGGTTGCCGTTCCGGCTCCATCGGCACTGCTGTTGTTCGGAACCGGCCTTATCGCCTTCGGCGCCCTTCGCGGGCGGTGCCGGGCGGCCTGAATGCTCCTCCCGTCCCGGTCGGCCCCCGGGACGGGATTCTTCTAGCTCTTGTCCTTCTTGGCCCCGCCGCCGCCGCTCCATTCGGCAGCTTGCGACATCTGGTTCCAGAACAGCTTCTGGAGCTCCCCGAGGCCTTGGATCGACGCCGGGAGCCAGGTCTTCAGCATTGTTTCCGGATCGGCCGCAGCCAGCGCCTGCGCCATCCGCTGCTCGACATCCTTCATCATCGCCGCCTGCATGGGCGCTACATCCGGCAGACCCAGAAAGGCTCGCGCCTCCTCCGGCGTGCAGTCGATATTGACCGTAATCTTCATGCCGATTCGTCCTCCAGCATCCGCTTCGAAAGCATAGGCGCTCGCGGCCGCCTGGCATCACCGTTGATCGACCGCCGCTCGCGCCCCATCTTGCTTCAGCCGATCAAGCGAGTCCCGACCTGCCAGCCTGTCTGCCGAACACCCGTCCCCTCAATGGTGAACGCCGATGCCGATGCGGCTTCTGATCATCAATCCGAACACCTCTCCAGAGATCACCGCCAAACTGGTGGTCCGCGCCAATGCGCTCGCGCCTGCCGGAACAGCGATCACCGGTACGACCTCGACCTTCGGCGCGAGCTACATAGCCTCCCGCGCTGCCGCGGCCATCGCCGCGCATGCGGCACTAGACCAGTTGACCGAACGGCAGGACAACCACGACGCGGCGATCCTGGCCTGCTTCGGAGATCCCGGTCTATCGGCCCTGCGTGAAATCGCTCGCATTCCCGTCATTGGAATGGCAGAGGCCTCGATCGAGGCCGCTGCTGCCATGGGGCGGTTCAGCATCGTCACCGGAGGAGCCCTTTGGGCGCCGATGCTTCGGGAGTATATCCGCCTCACCCCCTGGTCGGACACCCTCGCCTCGATCCGCACCGTCACGCAGTCGGGTTCCGATCTTGCGGCTGACCCCGACGGCACCATCATCGCTCTAGCCGAATTGACGCGCCTGTGCCGGGAGGAAGATGGCGCATCCGCTGTGATCCTGGGTGGAGCCGGGCTGACGGGCTTCGCCGATGCCGTGGCTGCCGCCGCGGCTACCACCGTGCTCGATTCACTGGAGTGCGCCGTCGATGCAGCCGTCCGGGCCACGGAAAAGCCTTGGCTTGCGGATACGAACAGACCGTCGACGCCCAGCCGCGGCCTCAGCCAGCATCTCGAGGAATCGCTTCTGGCAACCATCTGATCCCGGCGCGCAGATCGACAACCGGTCTCAGCCACCCCCCAGCGGCAGGCCCTTGGTATTCCCGGCATCGCTCTGCCGGCGGGCATAGAGATTGAGGATCGCTGCCGCGGTTTCCTCGATCGACCGACGGGTCACGTCGATCACCGGCCAGCCATAGCGCGTGAACAGACGTCGGGCTTCCGTAACCTCCTCCTTCACCCGGTCGAGGTCGACGTAGTCGGTCTCTTCCCTCTGATTCAGAGACAGCAGGCGGTTGCGCCGTATCTGCACCAGCCGATCGGGATTCGTAGTCAAGGCGACGACCAGCGGATTCCGAGCCGACTGCAGTTCCGTCGGCAAAGCCATTCCGGGGATGAGGGGAATATTGATCGTCTTCAGGCCCCGATTCGCCAGATAGATGCTCGTGGGTGTTTTCGAGGTACGAGACACTCCCACCAGGACGACATCGGCACTTTCGATGTCGACGAGCCCCTGCCCATCGTCATGAGCCATAGTGAACTGCATGGCCTCGATGCGCCGAAAATACTCTTCATCCATTTCATGCTGACGTCCGGGGAGAGCCCTGCTGCGGGCCCCGAGATAGCCGGCCAGGGCATCGAGTACCGGATCCAGGACATCGACCATCGGAATATGCATTGCCCGGCACCCGCGTTCGACCGCTGTCCGGACCTCGGTGCCGACGATCGTGTAGAGCACGATGCCCGGCTGCGATTTTATGGCTGCAAGAACGCGCTCTGCCTGCGTCTTGGTCCGCACCAGGGCCCAAAGATGGACTTCCGCTTCTGCGGAATCCTCGAATTGGACCAGCGCTGCCTTGGCGATGGCGGAGAGCGTCTCTCCCGTCGCGTCCGAGACGAGGTGCATGTGGAAACGTCGCAACTTATCCCCGCTATCTTCCCCGGATCTTGTCCGCCACGGCCCCTTAGACGGGTTATCCCCGGCCCGCAACTCTCCTCCCGCCCTGCCAGGCCTTCAAGCACACACAGGGATAAAAACATCCACCGAAATAAATCGTGGGGAATGTTGCCCCAAGAGATCGCCAGCTCGCCGATATTCACCTCATCCCCAGTTTGCATATCCCTTGATTTTCAAACATCTAACCCATCTATCAGGCAATCTATCCACACACCGCGATGGACAGCCCGTGGTCCACAGTTGCCGGTGCATCGATTCCAGCTTGCGTTGATCCCCAGGATTCACGCCGCAACATCAACTACCACTACCCCTCTCTCTGATAAGAGAGAGGTAGTAGTGGGAGCCTGCAAATGAGGGGGATCGCGTGACCGGGTCGAGATTCATGTCCGCGCTGCGAGGAGAGGTCCTGGACCCGCCGCCGGTCTGGCTGATGCGTCAGGCAGGGCGATACCTGCCGGAATATCGGGCGACACGCTCGAAGGCGCCGGGGTTCCTTGCCTTTTGCCTCACTCCGGAACTCGCGATTGAAGCGACGTTGCAGCCGATCCGCCGGTATGGTTTCGACGCGGCAATCCTGTTTTCTGACCTGCCGATTCTTGCCTATGGGCTGGGCCGGGCCCTGGATTACCGCGACGGTGAAGGTCCCGTGCTTGATCCGATCACGCGCGATGCCGAGATCGATGCGCTCGATCTCGATACAGTGCTGACGAAGCTGAAGCCCGTATTCGAGACTGCTGCGGGGGTCAGAGCCGAGCTGCCGAAAGACACCGCCCTGATCGGGTTTGCGGGAGCGCCCTGGACGCTCGCCTGCTACATGGTCCAAGGAAAGGGGGGACATGAGTTCGTGGTGGCTCGCCGCTTCGCCTTCTCCGATCCCTTACGCTTTGATCGCCTGATCGACCGTCTGGTCGAGGCGACGATCCTCTACCTGGATGCCCAGGTCGAGGCCGGGGCGGAGGCAATCCAGTTGTTCGACAGCTGGAGCGGCCTTCTGCCCGAAATGGCGTTCCGCCGATGGTGCGTGGATCCGGTTCGGCGTATCATTTCGGCCCTGAAAGCCAAGCATCCAGACTTACCGGTGATCGCGTTTCCTCGCGGCGCCGGCGCGCTGCTCCAGGGCTTTGCCGAGGCAACAGGGGCTGACGCGCTGCAACTCGACGCTTCGACACCGCTCGGATGGGCAGCGCATTGGGTGCAATCCAATGCTTGTGTCCAGGGGAACCTCGACCCTCAGTTGCTTGTCGTCGGTGGGGCCGTTATGCGCGACGAGATCCACCGGATCCGGCGGGCGCTGGCCGGGGGTCCCCACGTATTCAACCTTGGGCACGGGATCGTGCCGGAGGTTCCGCCGGAACATGTGGCGGAACTACTCGCTGCGGTACGGGAACCGATCTGATGCGAACGGGCGTGGTGCTGTTCAATCTCGGGGGACCCGACAGCCTGGAAGCGGTGCAGCCGTTCCTGAAGAACCTGTTCTCGGATCCGGCGATCATTCGGGTACCCGGACCCCTCCGATGGCTTCTGGCGAGGTTGATCTCCCGCCGTCGCGCCGCCGTAGCGCGCAACATCTACGCCAGGATCGGGGGACGCTCACCTCTCCGCGAACAGACCGACTCCCAAGCGATCGCTCTGGAAGACGCATTGTCGGACATCGGGCCGGTAAAGGTTGTGGTGGCGATGCGCTACTGGCATCCGTTTTCCGCGGAAGCCGCGCGAGCACTGGCGAGTTTTCATCCCGACCGCATCGTCCTGCTTCCCCTCTACCCCCAGTTCTCCACGACGACGACGGCTTCGTCCATTCTCGACTGGCGGCAAGCGGCGGCAAGAACGGGGCTTGGTCGTCTGCCAACGCATACGGTCTGCTGCTATCCCGAAAACGCTGGCTTTGTTGACGCCCAGGCGGCGCTAATGCTTCCCGCTCTGGAAGCGGCGGCGGCGCAGGGAAAGCCGCGGATACTCTTCTCCGCCCATGGGCTGCCGAAGCGCGTGGTCGACGATGGGGATCCATATCCCGAACTCGTCAGGCGCTCGGCCGACGCCATCCTCGCACGGCTCGGCGGGCCGATTCCTGACCACGTGGTTTGCTACCAGAGCCGGGTTGGGCCATTGGAATGGATCGGCCCTTCGACCGACGCCGAGATCGACCGGGCGGGGCGCGACCGGGTGCCGGTCGTGGTTGTGCCGCTCGCTTTCGTCTCCGAACATTCGGAAACCCTGGTCGAACTCGATATCGAGTATGCCGAGCGGGCGCATCAAGCCGGCGTGCCCGGTTATCACCGCGTGCCGACGGTACAGTCGAACAAGGTCTTCGTGGATGGATTGTCCGGCCTGGTTCGGGAAGCGCTGACCCGGTCGGGTATCACTGGTGAGGGGTGTGTCAGGCAATGCTCGAGCCAATGGCGACGTTGCGCGATGGCCACGTGAGGGGCGCCGCACATGACCGGTGAACTCTATCTCTGGGTCAAGGCGGCCCACGTCGTGTCTGTCATCGCCTGGATGGCGGGGATGCTCTACCTGCCGCGGCTCTTCGTCTATCACGTCGGCGCGATCCCCGGCTCTGTGCAGTCGGAAACCTTCAAGGTCATGGAGCGCCGCCTGCTGCGGGCCATCATCAATCCCGCGATGATTTCCGCCTGGGTCTTTGGTCTCTGGTTGGCGCACCTCGGGGGGCTCTGGGGCGCCGGTTGGTTTCACGGGAAGCTGCTGCTGCTGCTGGGTATGCAGCTCATCCACGCTGCCTATGCACGCTGGCGCCGACGGTTCGCTGACGATTCAAACACCAATGGCGAGAGGGTCTATCGGATTGCGAACGAAGTCCCGACCGTCCTGATGATCGGGATCGTGATCCTTGTCATTGTGAAGCCGTTTTGACGACAGATCCTTCCGTTAACGAGATTGTCACTGTGTAATGAAAGTGTATTTTGTGGCTGCGGCTCAGTAGATATTTCCGGATATGGAAAAGCAAAACGTCCTGCTGGTGGTACATCAGGAACATTCGGACCCAGGCCGGGTGCGGGAGCGTTTGATGGCTCTCGGCTATGGTTGCGATGTTCGAAGACATGCCTGCGGTGACCCTCTACCTGCTGATCTCGACAATCATGCCGGCGTGGTCGTCTTTGGTGGTCCTATGAGCGCCAACGACGACCATCACGATTTCATTCGAAACGAGATGCGGCTCATTGAAAGGGCCGTGGTCGCCGACAAGCCGTTCCTCGGAATATGCCTCGGCGCGCAGATGTTGGCCCGCGTGTATGGAGCCAAGGTGGCCCCACATCCGGAAGGCTGGCACGAGATAGGCTACTACCGGGTGGATCCCACTCTCGAGGGCAGGTTCCTGTTCGAGGAGGGTTTTCATGCCTATCAGTGGCATGGAGAAGGATTCGATATGCCCGGTTGCGGGCTGCGCCTCGCAGGATCCGAGTACTTCGAAAATCAAGCCTTTCAGATCGGCGAGACCGCCTATGGCGTACAGTTCCATCCAGACGTAACGCCACAGATGATGGATCGCTGGTCCGCCCGTGCGCGCCACCGTATGGTTCTCCCGGGAGCGCAGGCCCGCGACAAGCAGTTGAAATTACGTCAACTCTACGAACCAATGATGCAGGCTTGGTGTGACCGCTTCCTGCGTATCTGGCTGGGGCTGTCGAACGAACGCGCTGGTGATCTGGCGCTTGCTGCCGCTGCCGAATAAAGTCCTAGTCGTCGATCATCCGCTCCGGCGGCAAGCGAAGAACCACCAGCGTGCCTTGGCCGGGAGTACTGCTGAGCACCAAAGTACCGTGGTGCAGTTCCATCAGCGACCTGGCGATCGGCAGCCCTAGTCCTACTCCGGGTGTGCCGGCCACGAAGGCGTCGGACGTCTCACGTGCGAAGGGCTTCATAACCCAATCGAGGTTCTGACTGGAGATGCCGACACCCGTATCTCGGACATGCACTTCGGCACCGCCGTCGCGCCGTAGGACCTGCACCTCAATCCGACCACCCGAAGGGGTGTACTTGACGGCATTCGACAGGATGTTGAGCGCAACCTGGCGCAGGCGCACCGGATCGGCGCGCACGCGGACCGTTGGATCCAGCGTTGCGGTTACTGCGATTTGCCTCGCTGCCGCGGCATTCTCGACCATGCGAATGCTGGTCTGTACCAGATCGGATATGGACACTGGCTCTTCGCGCAACTCGATTTTGCCGGCTTCCAAAGTCGAGGCATCCAGTACGTCCACGAGAACGGATAACAGGTGCTCGCCGCTTTGGCGGATATCGCGGACGTATTCCTCATAATGCGGATCGCCAAGTGGTCCGAACAATCTCGCTTCCATCGTCTCGGCGAAGCCGATAATGGCGTTGAGCGGCGTACGGATTTCGTGGCTCATGTTCGCAAGGAACGTGGATCTCGCCCGGGCGAGCCTGGTCGCTTCGTCCACAGCCTGTTCGAGCGCCGCCTGTGTCTGCTTACGCTCGGTGATATCTTCCAGGATGCCGGCGCATCCGGCGGTCCGGCCCGATGCGGTGCGGATGGGTGCCACGGTCAGCAGGGCATCGAATGTCTTTCCGGCCTTGGTTCGGCTCTCGATCTCGCCGCGCCACACCTGCCCGCGGGACACCACGTTGAAGATCGCGACATAGCCCGGACCCGCATCGCCGGCGCGCCAGAACGCCACCGGCGGTTCATTGATCACGTCAATCAGCTCAAAACCAGTGAGCGTCGAGAAAGCCTGGTTCGTGTAGGAAAGCGTGCCATCCGGTTCCGTGAAGAATATGGCGAGCGGACTCTGCCCTACGGCCTCACCGAAGCGTCTCAGGGCAAAGAGGAGGTCGGTATTGTCCTCATCGCGCTCGCGCAGGCCACGCGCCATGGCGTCGAAGGCTTCCTCCGTCGCTCGAGCCTCTGCGATTCTGCTTGCGGGCGCCACCAAGCGGCCATAGGAACCGTCACGCAGCGCGGCAGCGTTGGCCGCGAGACGCTCGAAGGGACGCGCCAGGCGCGCCGCGAAATACGCCGCTCCCAGAAGGCCGGCGCCGATCGCCGCCAGCGCGAAGATCACGACCTGATTGCGCAAGGTATCGAACCAGCGGAAGTAGCTGGCCCGGGGCACCGCCAGCGCGAGAAGCCACGACGTTCGCGTCCCTGGAAGCAAGGCCACCGCACCGAGATGCGGCTCGTCGGCATGATCGAACCTCGCAAAGGCGGTTTCTCCCTCGGCCAATGTCGCGATCGACCGATCCGCTACCTTGAGCAACGCGTCCACCATGGGACCGGGCGCCGCTTCCGGATCGCGCAGGCGCTCCACGCCGGGCGCAGCGATCATCGCCCCATCGCGCGCCAGCAGCACCGCACGACTGCCGGCACCGAGCCTGAGATCGGCGAGGAACCGAGACAGGGCAGCGAGACTGACGTCGACGCCGATCGCCCCGCCCGGAAAAGCGCCGGCTTGTGCTACCGAATGGCTCGCCGTCACGCCTTCCAGTCCAGTGGTGTAGAATTCATACGGCGAGGACCAGACGATGCCGCCACTTGCGATCGCCGGCTCGAACCAGGGCCGCGTGCGGGGATCGAATTCATCGGTCGTGTCCGGCGCTTCGGTGACGAGGCCAAAGGACGAGTCATAGCGCCCGATTCTTACGGAGCGCCGGCTGGTTTCATGGCCGATGACTTTGCTGATGAAACCATTGTCTGCCGGGTTGCGGGCGAGGAAGATGAAGTTGCCTGTATTCGACCCGAGGTAGACCGCCGCAAGGCTGGTGTCGCGCACCAGGAGTTCATGGAACAGGTGCAGGAGGCCGCGGCTGTCCGCGGGGTCGACCACGCCCTGCAACATGAGCGCCCGAACCATGGTGATGGCTGCGGGCGCTGGTGCGAGAAACCCTTCCGTCCGGCGGCGGGCTTCCGCGACCGCCACATCGATAGCTGACCGCGCCTCGTTCTCGACCGCGCGGCTCGCATGGTGATGAAAGAGGGCGAGAAGAATGCCGAATACGGCCAGTTGCAGCGCGATGAACGCGCCAACCAGGACGCGCCTAATAGTTACCGTCACAGTATTGTTCCCCCATCCAAGGGAAGCCTAACATCACGATTGTCCAGCGGCAGTTAACGATTCCGATAGGAGGCTGCCTTGCACCCGGGGTAGGTCACCGCTAGAAGGCGGCTCCTCATGACGCAGATCCTGGTTCTTGTCGCCGATCCCACCCGCCATGCGTTGAGCCCGGCGGATCTGGCGTCCCTGCCTGCCACTGGGCCGGCTGTCTGGCTTTCTCCCAACCGGGCCGTCGAACTTCCAGTCGGCCCGGAGGTGTCGCCGTCAATAGTGCGCGGCATTCTGGGTGCCGCACCGGTGGACTATGCGCTGCTGTCTCCGGAGGGTAGACGCAAGCGCCTGCTTCTCGCCGACATGGACTCCACGATCATCACCGTGGAGTGCCTGGACGAGCTCGCCGATTTCGCGGGCATGAAGCCGCAAGTTGCCGCCATCACCGAACGTGCCATGAGAGGTGAGTTGGACTTCCAGGCGGCGCTGCGGGAACGCGTTGCGATGCTTGCCGGCCTCGAGGAAACAGCACTGTCCAGAACCTATGCGGAGCGCGTCACCCTCACGCCTGGCGCCCGCACGCTGGTAATGACGATGCGCAGGTCAGGCGCTTATGCGGCACTGGTGTCCGGCGGTTTCACGTACTTCACCAGCCGGGTACGGGAAGCGGCTGGCTTCGATATCGATCTCGCCAACCGATTTGTCATTGACGCCGGCAAACTATCGGGCCGGGTGCAGGAACCCATCCTCGATTCGGCGGTGAAGCTTTCCACGCTGGAGCGGTTGGTCAAGGAGCGAGGCCTGGTAGAGAAAGAAGCGCTGGCGGTTGGCGACGGCGCGAACGATCTGCCCATGCTGCAGGCGGCCGGCCTCGGTGTGGCATTCCATGCCAAGCCGCAGGTCGCGGCGGCGGCGCGCGTGCGGGTGGAGCACGGCGATCTGACTACCCTCCTGTACTTTCAGGGCTATCGCGACTCGGAGTTCATCACCGATTGATCTTCCCCCCGCAGCCGGTCCAGACTGCGCGCCGCAGGATGGGACGGGCATGATGGATCAGGCGAAGCTCCAGCGGTACGTGGACGGTTCGTGGGACGAAGAGATCATACCCACGCTCGTCGAATACATCAGGATTCCGAACAAATCGCCGTCCTTCGATCCCGACTGGGCCAGCCACGGATTCATGGATGACGCGGTGAATCTGTTCGAAGGCTGGGCCAGGAAGAAGCTGTCGGCGCTTCCGCCCGGCGCAACCCTCGAGATCGTGCGCCTGTCGGGCAGGACCCCGGTCATCCTGATCGAAGTGCCGGGCGCGAGCAACGATACGGTCCTGCTCTACGGTCATCTCGACAAGCAGCCGGAAATGCTGGGCTGGTCGGAAGGCTTCGGGCCCTGGATTCCCCGCATTGCCGACGACAAGCTCTACGGCCGCGGCGGCGCCGATGACGGCTATGCGATGTTCAGTGCCTTGACGTCGATCGCCGCGCTTCACGAGCAGGGCATTCCGCATGCGCGCCTCGTCGTCCTGATCGAAGCTTGCGAGGAGAGCGGCAGTTATGACCTGCCCTTCTATATGGACCATCTGGCCGATCGGATCGGCAAGCCTTCGTTGATCGTCTGTCTCGATTCAGGTTGCGGCAACTACGAGCAGCTTTGGCTCACGACGTCACTGCGTGGCATGTTCGCCGGCGCTCTCACCGTGCGGGTGCTGAAGGAGGGCGTCCACTCGGGCGATGCCTCGGGCATCGTGCCCTCCAGCTTCCGTATTCTGCGTCAGCTGGTTTCGCGACTTGAAGACGAGATGACCGGTGAGATCAGGCTCGGCGACCTGCATGTCCAGATCCCGCCCGAGCGGATCGAGCAGGCGAAGCGCGCAGCCGAGGCGCTTGGCGAGAAGGTGTACACAAAATTTCCGTTTGCCGGCAGCACCCAGCCGATGACGAGCGGGTTGGTCGAGATGATCCTGAACCGCACCTGGCGGCCGCAGCTTGCCGTCACGGGCATGGAGGGCCTGCCGGAGCTGAACTTTGCCGGCAATGTGCTGCTCCCCACCACTACCGCGAAACTATCACTTCGCCTGCCACCCACCATGGATGCCGCGGGGGCCGCAAAGAAGGTTCAAGCCCTGATGGAAGCCGATCCGCCACATGGGGCGGAAGTGACTTTCGAGCCCAGCAGTGCCGGCTCCGGCTGGAACGCTCCTGGCACCGCGCCGTGGCTGGAGGAATCGCTCGCCCGTGCCTCGGAAGCGGTGTTCGGCCGCCCTCCGGCCTATATGGGCGAAGGCGGAAGCATCCCCTTCATGGCCATGCTGGGCGAAAAGTTCCCGCAGGCACAGTTTGTCATCACCGGCGTACTCGGCCCGCAATCGAACGCTCACGGGCCGAACGAATTCCTGCACATCCCGACCGGCAAGAAGGTAACGGCGGCGGTCGCCAGAATCCTCGCCGATCACCACGTCCGGCCGGCTTGATCACGGGATCCAAGCCGGCTCATGCCGCCGCGGGTCGCGGGCGCGAGTCCGGCCCCAGCGCAAAGACGGCCGCACCACCGAGCAGACAGAGCGCGAGGAAGCCGAAGATCATCTGATAGGCAAACCAGGGATAGGGCGCGCCGCCCGGGGCGATGGCCTGCACCAGTAAGCCGGAGAGATAGGGAAGGGCAAAGCACCCACCCACCTGGGCCAGATTGACCGTCGTGACGCCTCGGCCCAGCAATTCCGGCGGGAACAGGCTGCGCCCATGGGCCACGACGATGATGCTGTAGGCGCCGACGATGCAGAACGCGACCAGGAACGCCAACGCCGTCCAGCTCGCGCCTGGAGGTACCAGCGCCAGGCCGACGAGGGCTGCTGCCGTCCCGATGGCGCCGGCGACAGCTACCCACTTCCGCGTTCCCAGAAGGCGGTCCATTGGTCCATAGGCAGTTATCCCGAGAATCTGCCCTACTGCCATGGCGAGAATGACATTGCCGCGCGCTATGGCATCGAAGCCGTGCACGTGCTCCAGATAGGGCGGGGTCCAGAGGCCGAGAAGGGTCACCACGCTGGCGTAGGCGACGGCATGGATCGCGAAGATGTGCGGAAGGCCACGGGCCTTCAGAACCCGTGCGAAACCGGAAACAACCTCCGGCAGGGTTTCGGCCCGGGTTGTGGGCGTCGGTGCGTCCGGAGGGTTGTCGGCCACCAGCAGGAAGAAGATCAGTCCTACCGCGGCGGCGACGGCGGCGATGACGAGGAACGACCCACGCCAGCCGATCGCTTCCGTCAGCCAGGCAAGCGGCGTGCCGGCAAAGAGCGTCCCCACATTCGAAAGTGAAAACACCCAGGAGAGCACCATCGCATAGCGGTCCGGCGGCGCCCAGCGGGCACACAGGAAGACCGCACCCATGAAACTCCCCCCGCAACCGATGCCTATGAGCAGTCGAGCGGCTACCAGCTCCGTTGCATCTCGAGCCAGCGCATTGCCGACCGCGCCGATCACCGCCGCCAGCGTCAATACCGCCACGGTTCTCCTTACACCGAAACGATCGAAAGCCATCCCGACCGGCACCTGGGCGATACCAAGGCCGAGAAAGAAGGCGCCGCCGGCGAGACTGAGGCTCGAGGCGGAAAGATGCAGGTCGCGCAACAGGTCTGGTGCAATCGCGCCATAGGCCACGCGGAAGAATTGGCTGACAAGAGTTAGGAGCACGAGAAGCGCGACGATACGCGCCAGGGGGCGGGCAATGGGCATAATGCCTCAGCATAGCGCCCGCCGTGCCACGCCGCTTCGGCATACGCCGAAATGTCCGCAATACTTGCGCCATCTCCTTCGGGCGGGCACGGTGGCCCGATGCGCCGACCCTATATCGTCATCACCGCAGTCGTGGTCCTGCTGGCCCTCGGCTGGACAGGCTATTGGTTCTGGATCCGCGACCGCCTCGTCGCCGGGATCGAGCAGTGGCAGGAGGCGCGCCGAGCCGAGGGAATCGAAGTATCCGACGCCGGGCGCAGCATCGGCGGCTTTCCGATGCGGCTCGAAATCGTGGTCGAACAACCGCGGATTGTCCGGACGGACCTATGGGCCTGGTCCGCTGGACGCCTGCGCGTTTTCGTTCAGCCCTGGAACCTGTCTCACGTCATCGTGGATGTCGGTCGCGAGCAGACCATAGAATGGGCCGAGGGCGGCACGACCAGAATCGCTCAATTGGTGGCGGAGCGAGCACTTGCAAGCGCGCATCTTTCACGCGAAGGCAAGTTGCGTACCGCGGCGCTAGACCTCGCCGCGCCGAGATTGACCGACAGTCTCCTTGGCGAAAGCAGCGCCAAGCGAGCCCAGTTGCACCTGCGCGCCAATCACGGCGAGGCGCCGGATCGGCCCGAGGACAGCTACGGTCTCGCACTCCAGTTCGACGCGGCGAAGCTTCCTCCAGCGATTGAGTCACCGCTCGGCCCGGACATGGCGGCGCTGAAGGTCGTACTGACGCTTCCGACGCCTCTGCCGCCAATCAGCCGAGGGGAGCTCGGCGCGTGGCGGGATGCCGGGGGCATCATCAATGTCGATCGTCTCGAAGTGACCTGGGGCCCTCTCGACGGAAGCGCCAACGGCAGTGTTGGTCTCGACCGCGCCCTGCGGCCACTGTTCAGCTTCGGTACCGAGATTCGCGGCTTCAATCCGACGATCGACGCCTATGCGGGCGCCGGACGGTTGAAGCCCAACCAGGCGACGGGCCTCAAGCTGGCACTGACGGCTCTTGCCAAACCGGATGCCAAGGGCAGGCCGACGGCTCAGATCCCGATCACCGGACAGGACGGCCGGCTGTACATCGGGCCGCTTGGTGTTGCGAATCTCTCGCCACTGTTTCCGAACGAGTGACCCGCTCGTCAGGCGCCGCGCAGCCGACGCACTAGGCGGAAGGGGTCCGGAAGTCGTTCTTTCAGCTTGTCCGCCCGGCCTGTCAGCCGCTGTATGTCCATGACATTGGCGATCCGCCGGTCCAGAAATGCCCAGGTCTTCTCTTGTCCGGAAGACCGGTCGTCAAGCCAATACAGCAGGGTCGAGGAATAGACTGCGGCCAGCAGCGCCCGCTTCGAATACCAGGAGAAATCGGTCGCGGTGTCGCCTACGGCATACCAGATGGCATCGACGGTGCGATGCAGCTGGCGAAGCGCCGCCGGTGCCCGGTGCGGAAGTGCCAGTGCTGTGAGTGCCTTGCGAATCGCTTCGCGATGGGGGGCTTCCCCGATGAGGCGCAGCCGAATTGCGAGGGCCACGCGCTCGCGCACTTTGAGTGCTTCGAGATTCTCTCCGGCGAGCGCCTCGAGCATCTTCCGATCGGCTTCACGGATATGGAAGTCGAGTAGTTCCAGGGCCCCGCCGGGGAAGGCCCGCATCGCCATCGAAGATTGAAACCCGGCGAGTGCGGTCGCGCGCAAAAGCACGGAATCGGTCCAGCCGTCGAAGGCGATGTCCGGCAAGGCCGCAGCCAGGATGGCTCGCTTTTCGGATACCAGGTGTTCGCTCAATCCACATCCTCCGGCAGCACAATGCCGTTGAGATGATGCTTCGCCTCGGTTTCGAACATCAGCAGGCGCAGATCGTCCATCCGCTGGGGATAGAGCACGCCGTCGAGATGGTCGCACTCATGCTGGACCACGCGTGCGTGCATGTCGCTCGCCTCTCGTTCGATGACACGCCCGTCGAGATCGAAGGCCCGGTAGCGGATGTGCCGGAACCGGGGAACCACGCCACGCAGTCCGGGTACCGACAGGCAACCCTCCCACCCCTGAACCCGATCATCGCCGATCGGCTCGATGACCGGATTGATCAACACTTCAGGCACCGCATTTCGTCCGTCGTTCAGATGGAAGATCACGACGCGTTTGGCGACATGGACCTGCGGCGCCGCGAGGCCCCGGCCTCCGATATCCTCCAATGTCTCGAGCATGTCGGCCACCAAGCGGCTGATTTCGGGATCGGTGGGATCGGTCACGTCCTCGGCGCGGCGCATCAGGATGGGATGGCCCATGCGGGCGATCTTCAGGATCGACATCCCGTCAATATGGCTCGCCCCGGTGGAAACGCAACCGCGTGCCGGAGGGCTCAGTCGGGTTTGTTGCTCTGGATCAGACGGCCTATGTCGCCAATCAGGGCGGCAACATCGACCGGCTTTCTGCGGAAAGCGCTCGCACCGAGCGCCAGTGCCTGCTGCTCATCGATATCGAGCCCAAATCCCGTGCAAAGCACACAGGGCAGATCGGCGCGAAGCTTCCGTATCGCGCCGATCAACTCGGTGCCGCTCAGGCCCGGCATGTTGAGGTCGGTCACCATCAGGTCCCAGATCGACGGATCCTCACGCAGAACCTCCAACGCCTCGACGGGGTCGTTCACCACCGCCGTTTCATACCCGGCCCGGTCGAGAGCCGTCTGCATCATGTCCCCAAAGTCCTGATCATCGTCGACGATCAGGACACGGCCATGTCCGGGCGACGTGGCGACGGTCACCTCGTTCCTGAACCGGGCGACCGGAGCGATCGCCGTCGGGAGCAGTATCCGAAACAGCGATCCCCGCCCTGGAACGGTCTCCACGATGATGGCTCCGGCATGCGCGAGGACGATGCCGTGCACAAGGGGAAGGCCGAGACCGGTACCCTTGCCGCGGCCCTTTGTGGTGAAGAACGGATCGTAGATCTTCTCCAGCACGTCGCGTGTCATGCCTTGACCGGGATCGCTTACGTCTATGGTCACATAGGCGCCGGGCAATACCTGCCCGGCGACGCTGCGCCATCCGCCCTGTGGCAGCTCGACCACGTCGAGGCCCGGCGAGGCGCGGGCCGGCTCCACATCCATCCCCGCGCCGATCTCGGTCGTGCCGACGATGACGCGCACATTGCCGCCGGCGCCTTCCAAAGCATCCGAAGCGTTGATCAGAAGGTTCATGAGCACGCGTGTGATCTGATCGCCATTGGCGGCCACGACCAACGGTTCGTCGGGTGTCGATACCTCGATGCTGGTTGTCGCCGGCAGCGTCGAGTGAACGATGTCCACCGTCTCTCGAACCAGCTCCCCGATCGCGACCAGTTCCTTGACCGGCTCGTCCGTGCGCGAGAAGCCCAGTATCTCCTGGATCACGTTCTTCGCCCGATTGCCGGCGGCCAGAATCCGCTCGGCATAGACCCGATTGCTGTCCTCGGGGCCGGAATCTTCGGCAATGAAGCCGGCGAAGCCGACGATGGCCCCGAGCAGGTTGTTGAAATCATGGGCTATGCCTCCGGCGAACCGGCCGAGCGCCTCCATTTTCTCCGAATGCTGCAGGCGTCGCGCGAGAACCTCTGTTTCGCGACGCCGGGCTCGGTCATCGGTTACGTCCTCAACGATCGAAACGACCGTACCGTCGGCCAAGGCGACACTGTCGACCCGAACCTCGAGGTCGCCGCGCCTGGAATGACTCACCGTCACTTCTCCCGACCAATGCCCCTCTGCCATGAGTTTGGCGTTCTGCGTCTCGGCATCCAGGAGGGCGAGCGCGCCCCGGTGCTGATCGATCAGTTCCCGGGCTGCGTGGTTGGCGTATAGAACCTGGCCGGCGCGGTCTTCCACCGTAATTCCCTCCCGCATCATGTCGAGCGCGGCCAACACACGCCGCAGATCCGCTTCCCTGGCGGCGATGGCTTCGGTGAGCTGCTTTTGTCCAGTGATGTCGGTGATCATGGTCCCGATGCTGACAGTGTCGCCGGCCTCGTCGGGGATCGGGAATTTGGAGATCAGATAGAATCTGTGGCCGTCCGGCCCCGAGGGATGCGGCAGCGTCACCTCGAAGGTTTCCGGGCGCCTTTGCTCGAGCACGACGCGATCGGCGGCGACGAAGCGATCGTAGAGCCCAGGCATCCCGCGATCCGCCGCGATCCTCGGGGCCGTCGAGCCGAGTGATTCGCTCGCCGGCATGTTCATCATGGACTGGTGGGCCCCGTTGACCGCAACGAAACGCCCGTCGAGCGTCTTGATGCTGAGGCCGATCGGCATGTTGTCGATGACAGCCCTGAAGCGCGCTTCGCTCTCGAGGATCGAGGCCTCGCGCGCGGCCCGCTCGCCTTCCAGGCGGCGGCGTTCCGTGATGTCCGTTACCATCGTTCCGATGGCTACAAGCTTACCGGAGTCGTCGAGCAGAGGAAACTTGATCCTGGCCAATGCGATCTGCCTGTTGGGGTCCTTGGGATCGGGCTCCTCGACCTCGCGCGAGACGGTCCTTCTCTCTTCGAGCACCTCGACATCATCCGCCGCAGCTCCGGAGAACAGCCGCGGGTCACCGATTGCCAGGCTCAACTCCTCCGCGGTTCGGCCCTGCATTTCTTCCGCTGTTCGCCCAACCATGGCCGCCAGCGCTTGGTTCACCATGATGTAGCGCTGGTCGCGACCCTTCAGCTGGAAGCCGATCGGCATGTTGTCGACCACGGCGCGAAAGCGTGCCTCGCTCTCCCGCAATGCCGCTTCCCTGGCTTGGCGCTCGCGTTCGAGCCGCCGGCGCTCTGTTACATCGATGCTGATGAAGCCAACCGAGGAAACCTCGCCGTGCTCGTCCAGTACGGGAAACACGGTCCTCTCCCAGTACTGGCGGAGGCCGGGATGATCCGGGGTTTCGAATGTGATCTCGCGGGTCGTCGGTTTCTTTGTCTCGAGCACCGTCTGCTGATCCTCGGCGTGGAAGGAGCGGCCCTCTCCCAGCCCGGCCCGTACCGCGATCTCGTCCGTTGTCAGACCGAGCATTTCATTGGCGCTGAGACCAGTGACCCGCTCCACGATGCGATTGGCGATCAGAAGCCTCCCTTGCACATCCTTGAGCCGGAAGGAGATCGGCATGTGATCGATCACCGCCCGGAAGCGAGCTTCGCTCTCGCGAAGCGCAGCCTCGCGCGTATCGCGCTCCAGTTCGAGACGGCGGCGCTCGGTTATGTCTATTCCGAGCGTGGCGGCGGCGACGATCAAGCCTTCGGCGTCCCGGATCGGAAACTTCGAAATGAGATAGGGGCTGAGCTGCCCTTCGGACCCCGTCATCGGGTACTCGGCTTCGAACGACCAGGGCCGGCCTTCGCTCAGGACGCGGGCATCGTTGTCGCGCCAGTTTGAGAACAGGTTCGGAATGCCGAGCCGCTCGGCAATCTGATCCGGAGTCGATCCGAGGATCTGTTCCGTGGGAAGACCGAGCCGCTCGACATAGCGATCGCCGACGAAGACAAATCGCCCTTCGCGATCACGTGCGCTGAAATCATAGGGCATTCCATTCAGCACAGAGCGCAACCTGGCCTCGTTCTCCCGAATGGCAGCGTCGCGCTGATCTCGTTCAAGTTCCATGCGCCGGCGATCGCTGATGTCGATTGCCAGCGTCCCGACGGCGACGATCTCCTGCTTCGAATCGCGAATCGGAAACTTGCTCATCAGCCGCGGGGAAATGCGCGAGCGGTCCCGCGGCTCGAAATACTCGGCTTCGAACGTCCAGGCGTGCCCTTCGTCGAGGACGCGCCGGTCGTTCTCCTGCCAGCCTGCGAAGAAGTCCCGCAGGTCGAACCGCTCTGCCAGCGTAGCGGGCGTCTGGCCCAGTATTTCTTCCTCCCTGGCGCCGATGATTGCCGCATAGCGCTGGTTCGCGATGATGAAATGGCCCTGCCTGTCACGCGCGGCGAACTCGTAGGGCATGTTGTCGAGAATGGAGCGCAGTCGTGCCTCACTCTCGCGAACCGCTTCGTCCATGCGCTGGCGCTGCGTCACGTCGATCAGCAGCGATCCGACACCGGCGACCCGGCCGTCGGCGGCGGCTACGGGAAACTTGGTGACCGAGACATGGATATTGGCCTCCGGATCGCGAGGATCGGGAAGCTGGAGTTCGAACATCATGGTCTTGCCGCTTTGAATTACGGCCTCGTGGCGTTCCTCGGCTCCGTCGGCCCCCTCGGGAAATCGCGCGTGGGATGCCAGCTCCCCGGGCGTTTTTCCCAGAATCTCAGCGATGGGGACTCCGCGCGCCGCTTCGAAGGCACGGTTGACGATGACATAGCGCCCCTCCAGGTCGCGCAGGTGGAATCCGAAGGGAAGATTGTCGATCACGGCCCTGAAGCGGGCCTCGTTCGCCCTCGCCTCCGCCTCGCGGGCCGATCGTTCGCGTGACAACTGCCAGTCGGCGGTCACGTCCTGCAGCGCCGTGCCGACGGCGATGATCTGTCCCGCGGAGTCGCGGATAGGGAACTTGGTCATGGCGACCACCACCATCTCGCCGGTGCCGCGCGGATCGGGCTGTATGTACTCCCCGCTCACCGCTTGGCCGGAAGACAGGAGCCTTTCATCCGCCATGCGCGTATTGCGAAAGAACTCCGGTTCAGTAACCCCGGTTTCAAGATCTTCCAGGGTATGGCCGACGATCCGTTCGGTCGGCAGGCCGATCATGCTGGCGAAGGCGGTGTTGGCGATCAGGTAGCGGCCGGACAGATCCTTCAGCTGGAAGGCGATCGGCAGGTTTTCGACCACTGCCCGGAAGCGTTCCTCGCTGATCCGTAGGCGGTCTTCCATCCGCTTGCGCTCGGTAATGTCGATTGCGGCGGAGCCGACCGCGACGAGTTTCCCAGTCGCATCTCGAATCGGAAACTCCGTGACGAACTGCGTCGTCATGGCTCCCGCATGCCGCGCGTCCGCGCGCGCCGCCTCCTCGGTGACGATATCTCCGGAATCGACCACCGCTCTGTCGGTGGCCTCGATCCGGCGGATCATGTCTTCGCTGCCAAATCGTGGAATCAATTCGCGCAGTGTCCGGCCCAGCAAGTCGGCAGCGGGAATGCCGGCAATGCCTTCGTAGGTCAGGTTGCTGAAGATGAAGCGCCCCTCGATGTCTCGCGCTGCCAGGCTCAGGGGCAGATGGTCGATCACGGCGCGGAAACGGGCGTCGCCTTCGCGAAGTGCCCGCATCGATATTTCGCGGTCGAGTTCCGCCGCCGCACGGGGCGCGGCGACCGAAAGCGCCGTGCGGATCGTGCGGTCATCGCTGCTGCGGGTTCGACCGCCGAGCACGAGGATGCCGATGACGCGGCCATCGGCCCCGAGCAACGCAATGGCGGCATAGCAATCGAGCCCGAAATCGCGCACTACGGCATCGTCGGGAAAGTGTGATCGCGCGCCTTCGGTGCGGACGAAGGGCTGTCCGTCGAGCGCGCCCCGGCAGGCCGCGCCGGACAGGTCGTAGGTGAAGTTGTCGATGATTGCGCCGTCGCGGTATGCCGCGACGCTGCACGCTGGCCCCGCCGGGCCTTCGATGCGCGCAATGAACACCAGATCGCTGCCGAGGACAGTGCCGAGCCGCACAACCAGCATTTGGAAGAATGCATCGCCGACTTGATTGGCGACGGGGCCAGCAAAAGTCTCATGGATGGCGCTTACGATCGTCTCTTCGGTAACGTCTCGTCCTGATCCTCGATATCCCTCGAAACGCCCGCTGGAATCGAGAATGGGAGAACCGCTGATCGACAGTGTGATCCGCCGTCCATCGCCGGAAATCGCGGGATACCGAAAGTCGCGGAACGCTTGGCGCGACTGCAGTCGAGCCCGGTAATCATCCCAGAGCGGACTGTCCGGATAATTGGCCCAGAAAAGGTCGCGGCGCTGACCGATCAGCGTCGGAATTTCAGCCTTGGTCACTTCCTCGACGCGCGGTGAAAAGAAGGTGTAGCGATACTGATCGTCGATTTCCCAGACCCAGTCCGAGGTGGCGTCCACGACCTGTTGGAACCGCTGTTTGGCGCGCTCGGCCTCATCCGCGAGGGCGCGCGTACGCCGCTCGGTTTCAAGGAGTGAAATGACGATCAGCAGGATTCCGACGAAGGCGCCCAGCAACATGTTGAGAATGGTGGCGGCCGGCAGGAGTTCCGGCGCCAAGCGCGACCACACGGGGAAGCTCGTGGCAAGACCGCCCCACAGCCCATAGGTGATCGCCAGGGCGAGGCAGGCGCGAAATCCTTCTCGATGGGCCCGAACGGCGAATGTCCAGCCGGCAACGAGGAGATAGCCGCCTACCAGCAGCGCCATGGGGAGGGCTGTCAGGACGGAGGGCGGATCCGCCATGCGGCCTGCGAGATAGAGCGCTGCGGCGGCCGCTGGCAGGCCGATCAGGGAGAGCAGACTGATCCGCGACCCGGCCGCGGCGATGGCACCCCCGGCGTGCAATGCCGTTGCGGCCAGGGCGAGCAGCGCCGCCGTCTCGCTCAGATAGTGTCCCTGAACGTCGCTGAGACTGAAGGCGTGGCGCACGGCGCCGACGCTGTAGGCTGCGGCCCAGAACCAGACCGCCCGCCTGTTGGGCTCGGCGCGGCCGAGCGCCGCAAAGGTTAGGGCGAACAGAAACCAGACGACGGCAGCGCACAGAATTGCCGTATCCAGCGACAGCTTCGCGACCAGCATGGCGTCCTTGTCTCCCCCCGCGGCGAGGTATACTTACCCCTATACTATGGTATAGCTATCCCTGACGCTCGGAGTTTGCGGGCAGGCGGTGTGGGCAATGTCGGAAGCCAACCTTAAGCGGGTTCTCATCGCGGATGACCATCCGCTCTATCGCGATGCCTTGGCGACCCTCCTCGGCCGTGCCGGAGATCTCTCCGTGGGCGTGGCCGTCGGTTCGCTCGATGCCGCTGTGGCGGCCGGGCAGCGCGAGCGCTGCGACATCGCCCTGATCGATCTCGGCATGCCCGGCATGGATGGTGTCTCGGGGATACGCGCCTTCCGCGAAGCCCTCCCCGACCTCCCCGTCGCGATCGTATCCGGGACGACGGATGCTGCCGCGATCCGCAGTGCGCTTGCCGCCGGCGCGATCGGATACCTGCCGAAGACGCTGGAACCGGCCACCGTCGTCGCGGCCTTGCGGCTGATGCTGGCGGGGGGCACCTACCTGCCGCCGGAACTGCTCGCCGCCACCGTCCTTCCGGCCGATGGCGCGACTGAAGCGGGAACCGCCGGCAATGCTCTTACCCCGCGCGAGCAGGAAGTGCTCGACCACATCATCCATGGCGCCTCCAACAAGGAGATCGCCCGGGCGCTCGGCGTCGCCGAGGTGACGGTGAAGCTGCATATGCGGCGGATCCTGCAGAAGCTCGGTGTTCGCAATCGCGCCGGTGCGGTGGCCGTGGCGCTGGCCCGCGGGCTCGCCACCGCCTGAAGGGATATCCTCCTTCCGCGAAGGGTCGATGTCCCTTTGCTCAAGTGACGTCGCCGGTATCCGAGCGTATTCCCTGGGTCTGACCAAGATCTCGGACCCCTCGCATGCTCGACGTTCTCGTCATCGACGACGACCCCCTGTTCGCCGACTTCCTGAAGCGGCTGCTTGTTCGTCAGGGTCACCGCCCGGTCGGCGTGGATTCGGCCGCCGATGCCATTCGAATCCTGCAGGCGCTGCGGTTCGACCTGATCATCACCGACGTGGTGATGCCGGAGATGGACGGCATCGAGTTCATCCGCGCCCTCCGCACCCTGCCGGCCCCCCCGCCGGTGGTTGCGGTGACCGGTTCGGATCTCAACGAGAACGGCACCATCGGCCGGATTATGAAGGCGCTGGGCGCACTTGCGGTGATGCCGAAGCCGCTCGACCAAGCCGCGCTCGAGGCGCTGCTGGGCCAGGTCGAGGCGCATCGGCACGCCGAGGGCGAGGTCTGCTGCTGCCTCGCGACGGCCTGAGCGGGCGGGAAATCCACCAGCACTCACCCAGCCTTCACCATGACCATGTATGCTGAGAATGGTGTCGGCCACCGGTCATCCACCATATGTTGGATCGCAACGAAATCGCCTCCTTCGAAGCCGCCCTCCTCGCGGGCGAGGGCGACGTCATCGGCCGGGTCTTCACGGCGCATGGCAACAGCCCGCCGGCGTTCCGCTGGCGGCCCGATGCGGACAGCCTGGAGAAGCCGCAGCTGGCCTTCCTCCGCTCCTTCTGGGAAGCGCACCGGGACGAGCGCGGCCTGATCCCGCGCGGCCGGGTCGAGCCCTTCGCGCTCAGGCCCGCGCTCGGCTTCATCATGATCCTGGAGGCGATCGAGGATGGATGGGACTACGTCTACCGCCTCTATGGCAGCGGCATCGCCGAATACGCCGTGCGCGACTATACGGGCCTGCGCACCTCCGAGCTGATCGTGCCCGGCCATACCCATATCCAGAGCTTCTACATCGCCGGCTACCGCGCCGCGGCGGCGCGGGGCGAGCCGCTCTACACCGAGAACACCCCGCCGCCCGCCATCGCGGTGGAGCGCTGGCACCGGCTGATCCTGCCGATGGCGGATGCCGCCGGCCGCCCGACCCAGTTCCTGGTCGGCAACGTCCCCGGATCCTGGCGGCCCCCCGAATCTCCCGCCGCCTGACGGCGGTTCCCCGCCGCCGCTTCTCCCCGCTAGTATCGCTGCGAAACGAGAGGGAGAAGCGCCAGTGAGCATGAAGAAATACGCCGACGACAAGGTGACGTTCGGCGGCGCGACGCTGTGGTATTCGAAAGTCGTCCGGGCCGGCGACTTCTACTACCTGTCGGGCCAGCCCGGCGCCGACGAGGAGACCGGCGTCGGCCAGGGCGACGCCCAGGCGCAGACGAAGATCGCCTTCAGGAATGCCGAGAAGCAGCTGGCCAAGGTCGGCCTCACGCTCGACGACATCGTCAAGGTGACGGTCTTCCTGGCCGATCCGCGCGACTTCATGCTGATGAACCTCGCCATGCGGGAAGTCTTCCCGGGCGAGCCGCCGGCGCGGGTGACGGTGACGGCGCAGCCGGTGCTGGACACCAAGATCGAGATCGACGTGGTGGCCTACAAGGCGTCCTGATCGCGAGCGCCGCGCTGGAAGGATACATCCAGCGCGGCGACGGGCGGTTCCCGCCGGGAGCCTAGTCCGGCGCTGTCTTCGAGAAGCGGAAATTGCAGTGGCTGGCGCCGCCGGCCAGCGTCTGCGTCCGCTCGAGGTGGATGCCGCGCGTCGCATAGGCGACGAAATCGAGCCCGCAGAGGTTCGGCAGGACGTCCTTGTCGCCATGGCGCTCGGCGAACTTGCAGAAGCCGCAGGCCTTGTAGTCGATGCCGAACTCGAAGCCGTCGTCAGGCCCGGGCTCGACGAAATCGTAGACGAAATCCTCCGGAAAGGCCTCGCGCTGGCTGACCGCTGCCTGCGCGCGCAGCATCGCCTGGTTCTCCGGCGACATGAACTGCTCCCCCGCGGCGAGGCGTTCCGCCTCGGGCACGGTCAGCAGTTGCGCCTTCAAGGTTTCCCGCTCGATCTCGCCGATCACCGCCACCGGCACGCCGTGCCGCCGCAGCACCCGGCCGATGGCGATGAAGCCCAGGAAGCGCATGAAGAAGTCGCTCATGCGGCTCGACGCGCCGCCGACATAGGGCATCTGGGTCAGCACGACCTCGAATTCGTCCATCACTTCCCGCCTGACGCCGTCGATGTCGGTGAGACCCGCGCGCTCGCGCAGCATCGTCTCGGCCAGGTCGAGGCGCTGGCGCATGGAGGCCTCCATGTCGGCGCGCCGCTCTTCATAGAAGGGATGGATGACCCCGGACATTGGACCCCTCTCTGACACGATCAGCCGGAACCGGTTTCGGCGCTGGCCTCGTACCGCCGGCAGCAGCTTTTCCTGTCCGAAGACGGCGCGCAAGACCGCTCGCCATCCGGTGCGTCTTT
>JALHMN010000010.1 GCA_022844005.1 bacterium
CGATGGCATCGAAGGCCCGGGCGCTCAGATCCTCGGTGCGCGAGATGAAGTTGCCGGCCGCGTTGTTGACGAGGCCGTCGAGGGGGCCGCCGGCCCAGATCTCCGCCACCATGTCCTCGACCGCCTGGGGCACCCGGATGTCGACGGCATGCGTGGTCACCATGCCGCCGGTCGCCTTCATCATCGCCTCGGCCGCCTCGTCCAGGACCGCCTTACGGCGGCCACAGATGGCGACTTCGGCGCCCAGTTCCAGGAACCTCGTGCTCATGGTGCGGCCGAGGCCCGTGCCCCCACCGGTGACGAGGTATTTCTTTCCCTTCAAGAGATCGGATCGGAACATCGCGGTACTCCTTCTTTGTCGTTTCCCCAGGCAATCACATGGTCAGCACGACGCGGCCGACGGCCTTGCGGTCGGCCACGATGCGCATGGCGTCGCGGAACTGTTCGAGCGGGAAGCGGTGGCTGATATGCGGCTTCAGGTGGCCCTGCGCGGCCCAGGCGACCAGCTGCCGCATCCGTGGCTCCGCCAGGCCGGGGTCACGGCGCACCATCTCGCCGGCCCTCACGCCGACGACGCTGGCCCCCTTCAGGAGCGCCAGGTTGGCCTTGAAGCTCGGGATCGTGCCCGACGCGAAGCCGATGACGAGAAGCCGGCCGTTGAAGGCGAGCGAGCGCAGCGCCGGTTCGAACAGGTCGCCGCCGACCGGGTCGTAGACCACGTCCACGCCGCGATCGCCGGTGATCTCCTTGAGGCGCGTGCGCAGGTCCTCGGTCTTCGTATTGATCAGATGGCTGGCCCCGCGCACCTTGGCCGCGGCCAGCTTTTCGGGTGTCGAAGCCGCCGCGATCACGGCCGCCCCGCTCAGCTTGCCGATCTCGACCGCGGTCAGCCCGACTCCACCGCCGGCGCCCAGCACCAGCAGCGTCTCCCCCGCCTTCAGCTTTCCCCGCTGGATTAGGCCCGCATATGAGGTGATGGCGGCGGTGGTGAAGGAGGCCGCCTCCTCAAAGGAGAAGCCCGCCGGTACCGGCCAGGCGTCGATCGCCCGCGTCACCGCCTCCTCGGCATAGCCGCCGGTCCGGAAATGCGTGACGACGGCGTCGCCCGGCTTGAACGCAGTCACATCGGCGGCAACCTCGATCACCTCTCCAGCGCCCTCGAATCCCGGCGTGAACGGCAACGGCGGCTTGTGCTGATAGCCGCCGGCGCACATGAGTACGTCGGGAAAATTGAGGCCGGCGGCGCGGTGTGCCACCCGGATCTGTCCCGGTTGCAGGTCGACCCTCGGCATCTCCTCGAGGTTCAGCACCTCGGGCGGCCCGAGAACGCGGCAGACGACGGCGCGCGGCATCAGCGGGCGATCCTGATCTCGACGCGCCGATCGGCCTGTGACTTGGCATCGACCCCGCCGAACAGGCTGCCGCCCGGCTCGCCGCCGCTCTGCACGGCGAAATAGTCTCTGCTCAGGCCGTGCTTGCCGAATTCGGCCGCCACCGCCTCGCCCCGGGCGATCGACAACTTGCGGTTCGCCTCGGCATTGCCCTGCTTGTCGGCGAAGCCCTTGATGCAGATCTGCTGGATCTTGCTCGCCTTGGCGATCTTCGCCAACTCGGCGATCTTGGCCTGATCCGCCGGCTTGATCTGCGTGCTTCCCGTATCGAACTGGACATTGACCGGCTGATAGCGCGATGCGGTTGCCGAATCGGGCCGGCAGACATCGCGTTGCGCCAGGGCCGGCGAGCTCAGCACCAGTACGGAAGCAGCAATCCACAGCATTCGCATGTCGTTTCCTCCCGGCAATCTCCCGGCGTTATAGCGCGCGGCCGGACGCAGGCGAGCGGATTTGACGGGATGGCGCGGAAAGGGTCGACCGGGCCGCGCCGGGGCGGGATAATCGGCAATCGGTGGAACAACTTGCCAAGGGCAGCGAAACGGATGTCTTCCAGGGAAAAGCTCGGCTTCATCGGCCTCGGCGTGATGGGCGAGCCCATGTGCCGCAACATGGCGGTCAAGAGCGGCTTGCCGATGCAGGCATACGACCGCATGGCCGCGCCGCTCGAGCGCCTGGCGGCGCACGGCGTCGTCGCCGTCGCCGACGCCGCCACCCTCGCCCGCGAGACCGACATCCTGTTCCTGTCGCTGCCGAGCGGGACCCAGGTCGAGGCGGTCTGCCGGGAGATCCTGCCGCTCGCCCGCAAAGGCCAGGTGATCGTCGATCTCGGCACCTCGCCGGTCACCCTGACCCGCGACCTCGCGGCAGCCTTCGCCGAGCGGGGAGCCCGCTTCGTCGATGCGCCGGTCGCCCGCACGCGCGAGGCGGCCGAACAGGGCCGGCTCAGCATCATGGTGGGCGCCGATGCCGCGACGGCGGCCCGCATCCGCCCGCTGCTCGACTGCTGCGCCAGCGACGTGACCCTCTGCGGCGGCACCGGGGCCGGCCAGGTCGCCAAGATCCTGAACAACATGGTCTTGTTCGAGACGGTGGTCGCGATCTCCGAAGCGATGGCCATTGCGAAGCGGTTCGACGTCGACCCCGTCACCATCGCCGACGCGCTGTCGAAGGGGTCGGCCGACAGTTTCGCGCTGCGCAACCACGGCATGAAGGCGGTGCTGCCAGGCGTATTCCCAGTACAGGCCTTCTCCACCTCCTATGCCCTCAAGGACCTCACCTATGCCCTCGACATGGCGCGCGAGGCGGGCCTCGACCTCGCCGGCGCCGAAAATGCGCGACGCCTGATGAACGAGGCGATCGCCAGGGGCGACGGCGACAAGTATTGGCCGGTGGTGAGCCGGGTGATCGGCGGGGCATAGGCCCCGCCCGTCAGCCGGCGGGCTCCGGCGGAAACTCCACCATCGCCTCCCCCGATGCCACCATCTCGCCGCGCTGGTTGCGCACCTCGACCGCGACGGTCGCCCAGCGGGACTTCGCGGTGACCTGCTTGGCGCGGACATGCCCGAGGGGCCGGATGGTGTCGCCCGGCCTGACCGGTGCCACCCATCGGGTTTCCAGCCGCCGGTGGGTGCCGCCCTGTTCATAGGCCCAATCGGTCAGCATGCGGGTGATCAGGCCGAAGTTGTTCATGCCGTGCATTATGATGCCGCCGAACTCGGTCTTGCCGAACTTTCCCTTCATGTAGTCGTCGTCGAGATGCAGCGGGTTGTAGTCGAGCGAGGCATCGCAGAAGAAGCGGATGCTCCCGCGCGAGACCTCGAAGGCCGGGCCCTCGATGCGGGTGTCGGCCGTCAGCGTGTCGAAGAAGCCGTTCATGTCGGATGCCCTCACACCGGCCGGATGGTCCAGCCCCGACCGGAGCAGATCACCTGGCCTCGGCTGTTGAAGAAGACGTTGTCGTGGACGACGAAGAGGCGCTCGCGCTTGATGAATTTGTCGAGGGCACGCGCCTCGAGACGGATCACGTCGCCCGGCCGCGCCGGGATGTTGTAGCTCCAGGACTGGCCGGCATTCACCGTGCCGGGGCTGCGCATCCAGTCGTCCGCCGGGGTGCAGGCGAACATCAGCAGGATATGGATGGCCGGCGGAGCGATCAGTCCGCCGAAGCGGCTGTTCCTCGCGTAGTCCTCGTCGAAATAGAGAGGATGCATATCGCCCACCGAACGGCAGTATTTCTGGATCGCTTCCAGGGTCAGTTCGTAGGGCAACGTCTTGCGCGGTTCGCCCGGCACGATGTCGTCCCAGATCTTTCGCGCCGCCTGATCGCGCCAGAAATCGGTTTCAAACGCCTGCCCCATTCTCTCCTCCCTTTCTGGTTGCCGAGAAGCATATCAGACCGCCGCGGCGCATCAGCCGAGCAGTGATCGGTACAGATCCAGGTACCGGTCGGCCATGCGCTCAACGGTGAAGCGTGCCGCCACCGAGGCGCGACAGGCGGCGCGATCGATGTCGCCGATGCGCCCGATCGCCTCGACCGCCGCCTCGACACTGTCGACCAGGAAGCCGGTCACGCCATGCTCGATCAGTTCGGGCATCGAGCCACGATTGCTCGCGATCACCGGCGTGCCGCAGGCGAGTGCCTCCACCACCGACAGGCCGAAGGGTTCGCCGAAATTGACGAGATGGAGCAGGGCGCGCGCCGCACCGAGCGCGCTGGTGCGGGCGACACCACCGAGCGGACCCCGATAGACCACCGACCGCCCCTCGAGCGCGGGAGCCACCTGCTCGTCGTAATAGCCCTGGTCCTGGACAATGCCGGCCATGAGCAGCCGCCGGCCAGCCAGGCGGGCCGCAGCGATCGCTTCGGCCGCCCCCTTGTCCGGATGTATCCGGCCGAAGAAAAGCAGGTCCTCGCCGCCGGCCGCGTCGAAGGGGAAATCCTCCAGCCGGATTCCGTGATGGATCGTCGCCGCATAGCGCAGGTCCGGATGACGATCCGCCGTGCTGATCGCGACGTAGTGCACATGATCCTGATAGGCCTTGAAGACGGGCAGGATGCGCTCGGAGGAGAAGCCGTGGATCGTCGTCACCAGTGGTTTCTGCACCAGCCGCGAGAAGGCGAGCGGCACGAAATCGGCCTGATTGTGGATGAGGTCGAACTCCCCCGCGCGTTCGAAGACATGGGCGACGTGCAGCATCTCCCATGCCTTGGCATCGATGCCGGGATCCTCGGAATAGGGCGCCGGGCAGGGGCCGGCGAGCTTCCCCGCCGTCAGGCTGTCCCTGGTGGCGAACAGGGTGACATCGAGCCCGCGCCGCACCAGCGCCTCGGTCAAGAGACTGGTCACCAGCTCCCATGGACCATAGTGGCGCGGTGGGGTGCGCCAGGAGATCGGTGCCAGCATGGCTATGCGCAAGTAACGGTCCTTCCCTGCTTTTGGATCAGCCGGCGGCGAGGATCACGCCCTCGTCCGCCGCCAGCGCGACCGCGCCGTCCGCGATCCGCGCCGGATCGGCGGCCGTGGACAGGAGCGGCCGGTAACCTCCGGCCCAGCGCGGCAGTTCCAGGCGTTGCGGCCTCCCACCGAGATTGAGCGCCACGATCAGGCGCTCGACGCCGCGCCGGCGCTCATAGGCGAGCACGTCGACTTCGGCGTCCAGCAGGACGAAGTCCCCGACCGAGAGCGCTGGATGCGCACGCCGGACAGCAAGCAGGCGACGATGGAGCGCCAGGATCGACTGCGGATCGGCCGCCATCGCCGCGACGTTCCGCGACCGCCAGTCGGGGTTGAGCGGCAGCCACGGCCGAGCGGCGCTGAAGCCGGCATTGGGGCTGTCGTCCCAGGGCATCGGCGTGCGGACCGGATCGCGGCCGAAGCCCAGCCCCGGTTCGCGCAGTTCACGCGGGTCCTGGACGTCGGTAGCCGTGATCTCGACATCGCCGAGGCCCAACTCGTCGCCGTAGTAGAGGGTGGGCGTGCCGCGCAGCGTCAGCAGCAGCATCGCAGCGACGCGGGCCTGGGCCTGCCCGCACCGGCTGGCGATTCGCGGCCGGTCGTGGTTGCCGAGCACCCAGTTCGGCCAGCCGCCCGCCGGCAGGGCCGTTTCGTACTCGGCGATCAGCCAGGCCAGGGCGCGCGCGCGCCACGGTGCTTCGATCAGCTGGAAGTTGAACGGCAGATGCACACCTGCCCTCTCCCGGCCGTAGTAGTGCATCAGTCGCTCGACCGGCAGGTAGATCTCCCCGATAAGCACACGTTCGCCGCGCCCCTCAGTGCCATAGCTGTCGGCGATCGCGCGCATCTCGGCGGCGATTTCATGGACCTCGGGCTGATCGGCCGAATACTGCTGGATCACCCGGTACATGTCGGCCATCGCGGGCTGATAGGCGGGGTTCGGCGGATTGTCCGGAAAGTCGGCCGCCTTGATCATGTGCCACAGCACGTCGATGCGGAAGCCGTCCACGCCACGGTCGAACCAGAAGCGCAGCACGTCGTACATCGCCGCCCGCACCGCCGGATTGCGCCAGTTCAGGTCCGGCTGCTCCCTCAGGAACGCGTGGTAGTAGTACTGGCCGGTCGGCTCGTCCCACTCCCAGGCCGGGCCGGCGAAATCGCTGATCCAGTTGTTGGGCGGCCCGCCGCCGGGAGCCGGGTCGCGCCAGAGGTACCAGTTCCGCTTCGGGCTGTCGCGCGAGGCCCGGCTTTCCACGAACCAGGGATGCCGGTCGGAGGTGTGGTTGGGCACCAGGTCGAGCAGGACCTTCAGTCCCCGGGCGTGCGCAGCGCCGAGCAGCCGGTCGAAATCCGCCAACGTGCCGAACCGCGGATCGATGCCGCAGTAGTCGGCGACGTCGTAGCCGAAATCGGCCATCGGCGAGGGGTAGATGGGCGAGATCCAGATCGCGTCGACGCCGAGCCCGGCCAGATAGTCGAGCCGCCGCTCGATCCCGGCTAGGTCGCCGATGCCGTCGGCGTTCGTATCCTGAAAAGAGCGCGGGTAGATCTGATAGATCACCGCAGCCTGCCACCAGTGTTCGGTCATGCGAAGGGCATCCCCGCGGCGCGCAGAAGGTCAGCTTCGAATCCCTGAACCATGCCGTCCTCTTTCTTGCTCCACGAATAGCCTATCAGTTGCTCCGGCCCCGCCCTTCAACCGTCGGCGAGGTGGCATCCGCCGGCCGCCGCCGCTAGGTTCCGCCCCATGAGAGTCGACGGCATCCCCTATCGCACCATCTGGCTGGCCCAGGACGGCTGGTCGGTCGAGATCATCGACCAGACCCGCCTGCCGCACCGCTTCGAGATCGTCCGCCTGACGACGCTCGCGGAAGCCGCGCATGCCATCAAAGCCATGCTGGTCCGTGGTGCGCCCCTGATCGGGGCCACCGCCGCCTACGGCATCTGCCTCGCCGCCCGCGCCGACGCCTCCGATAGCGCGCTGGCAGAGGCCGCGAAGGCGCTGGTCGCCACCCGGCCCACCGCCATCAACCTGCAATGGGCGGTCGACGACATGCTCGGCCGGCTCTCGCCGCTGCCTCCGGGCGAGCGCCTCGCCACCGCCTATCGGCGGGCGGCCGAGATCGCCGACGACGATGTCGCCACCTGCCGGGGCATCGGCACGCATGGTGCCCGGCTGATCGAAGCCGCGCACCAAAGGTCGGGCAAGACGGTCAACGTCCTCACCCATTGCAACGCCGGCTGGCTCGCCACCGTCGACTGGGGCACGGCGCTGGCCCCGGTCTACACGGCGCATGATGCCGGCGTGCCGATCCATGTCTGGGTCGACGAGACGAGGCCCCGCAACCAGGGCGCCTCGCTCACCGCCTGGGAACTCGGCCGGCATGGCGTGCCGCACACGGTGATCGCCGACAATGCCGGCGGCCTCCTGATGCAGAAGGGCGAGGTCGACCTCTGCATCGTCGGCACCGACCGCACGACGCGGACGGGCGATGTCTGCAACAAGATCGGCACCTACCTGAAGGCGCTGGCCGCGCATGACAATGCCGTCCCCTTCTATGTCGCCCTGCCCCACTCCACCATCGACTGGACGCTGGAAGCCGGCGCCGACATCCCGATCGAGATGCGCAGCGCCGAAGAGGTCACGCACATGACGGGCGCCACGGCGGAAGGCGGCCTCGCCACCATCCGCGTCACCCCCGAGGGGAGCGCCGCCAGCAACCCGGCCTTCGACGTGACGCCCGCCCGCCTGGTCACCGGCCTGATCACCGAGCGCGGGGTCTGCAAGGCCAGCCGCGACGGCCTCCTCTCCCTCTATCCCGAACGGGCACCCTGACGATGCAGAACCTGTGGTCGGACCGCGACGCCCGCGCCGCCATCCGCGCGCATGCCGAGAAGGGCATCGGCGAGGACCTGGCGCTTCGCGTCTACACCACCCGGCTGCTGGGCGGCGAACCCAGGCTGGTCCAGCACGGCGGCGGCAACACCTCGGTCAAGACGGTGATGAAGGATGTCACCGGCGACGATGTCGAGGTGCTCTGCGTCAAAGGCTCCGGCTGGGACATGGGAAGCATCGAGGCGCCGGGCCTCCCCGCCGTCCGCCTGGCGCCGCTCCGCCGGCTCGCCGCGCTGGAAGCGCTGTCGGACGAGGAGATGGTGAACGTCCAGCGCGCCAATCTGCTCGACAGCAACTCGCCCAACCCTTCCGTCGAGACCCTGCTGCATGCCTTCCTGCCGCAGAAGTTCATCGACCACACCCATTCGAACGCCGTGCTGGCCCTGACCGACCAGCCTGACGGGGAGCGGATCTGCGCCGAGGTCTTCGGCCCGAAGATCGCCACCGTCCCCTACCTGATGCCGGGCTTCGGCCTCGCCAAGCTGGCGAAAGAGGTGTTCGAGGCCCATCCGGATGTGGAGGGTCTGCTGCTGGCCCGGCACGGCTTCTTCACCATGGGCGCGACCGCACGGCAGGCCTACGAGCGGATGATCCAATACGTCACCCTGGCCGAGAAGCGGATCGCCAAGGGCAGGAAGGCCACCTTCGCCGGTGTCGTGCTGCCGAAGAAACTCGCCTCCTCCGCCGAGATCGGCCCGATCCTGCGCGGCCTGCTGGCCGAGCCGGTCGATGCCGAGGCGGGGCGCTGGCGGCGGTTCGTGCTCGACCACCGCAGCTCGCCCCGCGTCATGGCCTTCGTCAACGGCAAGGGGATCGAGCGCTATGCCCAGGCCGGCACGGTGACGCCGGACCACGTCATCCGCACCAAGCCGAAACCCCTGATCCTGCCGGCGCCGGAAGCGGGCCGAATGGAGAGGTTCAAGGCGGCGGCGAGGGAGGCGCTCGCCGCCTATGCCGCCGAGTATCGCGCCTATTTCGAACGCCACAACGCCAGCGCGAAGCCGAGGAAGAAGCCGCTCGACCCCTATCCGCGGGTGGTGATGGTGCGCGGCCTCGGCCTCTATGGCTTGGGCAAGACGGCCAAGGATGCGGCGATCGCCGCCGATATCGCGGTCACCAATGTCGAGGTGATCACCGATGCCGAGGCGATCGGCCGCTACCGCAGCATCCCGGAACCCGACCAGTTCGAGATCGAATACTGGTCGCTGGAACAGGCGAAGCTCGGCAAGAACGCCGACAAGCCGCTCACCGGGCAGGTTGCCGTGATCACCGGCGGCGCCGGTGCCATCGGCCTTGCGACCGCGCAGGCCTTCAGGGGCGAAGGCGCGGAGGTCGTGCTGCTGGACCTGCCGGCGGCCAAGCCGGAAGCCGCCGCCAAACGGGTCGGCGGCCTCGGCATCGCCTGCGACGTCACGGCGCCGAAGTCCGTCGCCGCCGCCTTCGCGCAGATCCGGGCCGCGCTCGGCGGGATCGACATTCTCGTCTCCAACGCCGGGGCCGCCTGGCAGGGCCGGATCGGCGAGGTCGACGACGCCGTGCTGCGGCAGAGTTTCGAACTCAACTTCTTCGCCCATCAGTCGGTGGCCAAGGCCGCCGTCGCGGCCATGCGCGAACAGGGCACCGGCGGGTGCCTCCTCTTCAATGCCTCCAAGCAGGCGGTGAACCCGGGGCCGGACTTCGGCCCCTATGGGCTGCCGAAAGCGGCGACACTGTTCCTGTCCCGGCAATACGCGCTCGACTACGGGCCGGAGGGCATCCGCTCCAACGCGGTCAATGCCGACCGCATCCGCTCCGGCCTCCTCACCGACGACATGGTGGCGAAGCGCTCGAAGGCCCGCGGCCTGACCGAGAAGGACTACATGTCGGGCAATCTCCTCGGCCGCGAGGTGAAGGCCGAGGACGTGGCCCAGGCCTTCCTGCAACTGGCGCTGGCGCCAAAGACCACCGCCGCCGTGCTGACGGTGGACGGCGGCAACATCGCCGCCGCGCTGCGCTGAGCCGCGGCCGCGGACATTTCTGTCCGCTTCCCTGCTACTCCCCCCCGTCGCAGATGGGGGAGGAAGTTGAAGGGGCGGACATTTTTGTCCGCTTCGTCAGCCGGACATTTCTGACCGCTTCACCCCGCATCATCGTCATGACCGGACTTGATCCGGTCATCCGCGCGTAGCCGCGGACTCTTCCGGCTGACACTGGCCCGGACGGAGAGCCGTGGATGCCCGGATCAAGTCCGGGCATGACGTAAGTGTTTGATTTGTTGGAAACTCTCGACAGCCTGGGCCAAATCTGCCCCGACCTAAGTGAGCCAATTCGTGCCAATTCGAGCCAATTCAAGCCAGCTCGATACCGACTTTCACCGGTTCGGCGCCTGTTTCGGCCGGGTCGAGCCAACTTTTTTGCATGACGACCGGTCGGCGGCGGTGGCCATGGCGCGGGCGGACATTTTTGTCCGCTTCACCTGCGCCAGCGTCATGACCGAACTCGATCCGGTCATCCACGGGGTGGCCGCGCACTCTTCCGGCTGGCGTTGACCCGGGCGAGAGAGACGTGGTTGCCCAGATCACCTCCGGGCAGGAAGTAAGTGTTTGTTCTGTTGAGGTTCTCAGCGGCCGGGGCCGAATCTGCCCCCGGCCTAAACCAGCCAATTCGCGCCAGTTCGAGCCAATTCAGAACCAGTCCGATGCCGGCTTTCGGCGGTTCGGACCAGTATTGGCCAATTCGAGCCAGGAGTTCTGCATGCAGGGTCGCTGGAGCGGCGAGGGACATGGCGGACATTTTTGTCCGCCGCCGGCGGGGCAGCGCCCAGCCGAGTGCATGCGCAGGTCGTTCTTCACCTTGTCCAGGAGCATCGGAACTCAACTGGGCAAGCATAGCACAAAATGACGCAAAAAGCAACAAGTTGAGCCAAAGACGAGGATTTTCTCGCGACCCGGGGAGCCAATTGGCCCAGCCGGCTTCTTGCTCCCTTCACCCGATCCTTTTCTCGGAGTAACCACTCAGGCCGCCACCCGAGTCGGGGGGCTAAGGTCTTGGGACGCAAGACCGCCTCGTAAAGACAAGCAGCGCCCAACAAAATACGGAAAAGCGACGACAGCACCGTATAGTCCCCAATCCCCATTGTATTTCTTACAGATGCCCATATGGAATCTTTTACTATTTTAATGGAGTCAATAACCGATTAGGCTGCACGCCGTCGTCGTCGCAGCCGAGAAATGTCCAAATGTACCGCTTCGCCTCCCGCGCGCTCCTTGTCCCGCTCCTCCTCGTTCTGGGCGCCTGCGCCGGAGCGCCGAAACTCGACGCCGCAAAAGACAAGCTCGCCGGCATCAAGACCATCGCGGTCACCATAGCCCCCGAACCGAAGGGCTACTTCGTTACCGATCTGGGCAGTCCGGGCGCCATGTTCGGCCTGATCGGCGCCGCGATCAGCATCGCCGATCAGAACAGCAAACAGGGCAAGCTCACGAGTGCCCTCCAGGCCCAGAAGTTTGCCGCCAACGCACCGCTGGCCGAGAAGGTCGCGGCGGGCCTGCGGGCCATGGGCTACGACGCCACCGTCGAACAGCAGCCCTGGGGCGAAGTCGAGGGCAAGATCACGCTCAAATACGAGGATATTCGTTCGAACGCCGATGCGGTGCTCGTCCTTCCGACCGCCAATGTGGGTTTCATCGCGCCGCGCATGGGCGCCGACTACGACCCGACGGTCCTGACAGCCGCCATCCTCCTCGATAGGGACCGCAAAACACAGATCTATCGCGGCTTTCACAGCGCCGGCTACAAGCTTCCCTCGGAAAGCTGGCGCTACACGGCATCGAAAACGACCTATCCGACCTTCGAGGCCATCATGCAGAACACCGTCGCCGCGGCCGGGTCGCTGACCGCGGCGGCGGACGCGGTGGCCGCGACCATCCTCGAGGACTTGAAGCGCTGAAGCCGCAGGCCGTGGAAACCAGCGGCGTTTGCCGCTGGAAATGCGCAGAATCGGCATGCTATAGAGGCGCGCTTCGCGGGCATCCAGCCCGACGGCGTGATCGACACGGGCGCCCCTTAGGCGGGCGTGGCGGAATTGGCAGACGCACCAGGTTTAGGTCCTGGCGGCAGAAATGCCGTGGGGGTTCAAGTCCCTCCGCCCGCACCACGTATTGATCGCGACCGCATCCCAGGACATTTTACGGAACGACGATGCAACAGGTTACCGTCACGGCTTCGGAAGGACTGAAGCGCGAATTCAAGGTCACCGTCGGGCGCGACGACATCGAGAAGCGCACCGACACCAAGCTCGTCGAGCTCGGCGCCAAGGTGCGGATGCCGGGCTTCCGCCCGGGCAAGATCCCGCTTCCCCTGCTGCGCAAGCAGTATGGCAAGGCGATCCTGGGCGAGGTGCTGGAAGAGACCGTGAACGAGGTGGCGCAGCAGACGATGAGCGAGCATTCGCTGCGTCCGGCGCTGCAGCCCAAGATCGACATCAAGACCTTCGAGGACGGCCAGGACCTCGAATACACCATGTCGATCGAGGTGATGCCCGAGGTCGATCCGGGCGACTTCTCCGCCATCAGCGTCGAGAAGCTGACCGTCGACGTCGACGACGCCCGGCTGGCCGAAGGGCTGGACCGAATCGCCAAGGGCCAGCGCGCCTTCAGCCCGATCGAAACCCCGCGCGGCGCCGAGATCGGCGACGTGGTGGTGGTCGATTTCGTCGGCCGGCTGGACGGCAAAGTGTTCGAGGGCGGCGAAGGCAAGGACCTGCAGATCGAGCTCGGCGCCGGCACCCTGCTGCCCGATTTCGAGAACGCCCTGGTGGGCGCCAATGCCGGCGATACCCGCACCTTCCCGGTGGCCTTTCCGGCCGACTATCGCAACACCGAACTGGCCGGCAAGACGGCGGAGTTCGAGGCGACGGTGAAGGAGATCCGCGTCGCCGATCCGGTGGCGATCGACGACGAGTTGGCCAAGAAGCTCGGCCTGCAGACGCTGGACGAGCTGAAGGACGCCCTGAAGAAGCAGTACGAGCAGGAATACACCCAGCTTTCCAGGACCCGGCTGAAGCGCGGCCTGCTCGACGAGATGAGCAAGCGCTACGACTTCGAGGTGCCGGCCGGCCTGGTCGATCTTGAATTCAACCAGATCTGGGACCAAGTAATCCGCGATGCGGGCTCCGAGGAAGCCGCGGTGGCAGCGGAGAACAAGACTGCCGACGAGGTGAAGGCCGAGTATCGCAAGATCGCCGAACGCCGCGTGCGCCTCGGCCTGGTTCTGTCGGAGGTCGGCCTGCGCAACAAGATCGAAGTGACCCCCGACGAGGTCACCCGCGCGATGATCGAGGAGGCCCGCCGCTTCCCCGGCCAGGAGCGCAAGGTCATGGAATTCTACCAGAAGACCCCCGAAGCGCTGCAGCGCCTGCGCGCGCCCCTCTACGAGGACAAGGTCGTCGACTTCGTGCTCGAACTGGCCAAGGTGAGCGAGCGCACGGTGTCGCTGGACGAACTGATGAAGGAGCCGGAGGAGGTGAAGGCCTGAGCGGCCTTCGCCGGTCCCCGAGCAGGAGCGAGCAATGCGTGATCCCTACGAAGTCTATGCCAATACGCTTGTGCCCATGGTGGTCGAACAGACCAACCGGGGCGAGCGCGCCTACGACATCTATTCCCGCCTCCTGAAGGAGCGGATCATCTTCATCATCGGCGGCATCAACGACCAGGTATCGAGCCTGGTCTGCGCCCAGCTGCTGTTTCTGGAAGCCGACAACCCGACCAAGGAAATCTCGCTCTACATCAATTCCCCCGGCGGCGTCGTGACTTCCGGCCTCGCGATCTACGACACCATGCAGTACATCCGCCCAAAGGTGGCGACCGTGTGCTTCGGCCAGGCCGCCTCCATGGGCTCGCTGCTCTTGGCCGTCGGCGAAAAGGGCATGCGTTACGCCCTGCCGAACAGCCGGGTCATGATCCACCAGCCATCCGGCGGGGCCCAGGGCCAGGCCACGGATATCGAAATCCAGGCCCGCGAGATCCTGTCGCTGCGCGCCCGGCTCAATCAGATCTACGTGAAACACACCGGTCAGCCGCTCGACGTCATTGAACATTCGATGGAACGCGACAAGTTCTTGAGCCCGGAAGAGGCGAAGGCGTTCGGCCTGATCGACGAGGTTTACGAGAAGCGTCCGGAAATCGACGGCGGCAAGGGCAAGGACGACAAGCCCAAGCCGGTGGCCTGATCCGGGCGGAATTTAAGACTTCCTTGGTATCGTCCGACGCAAGCTTCCCAAGGACCGGCGGCAGCCGGCCCGAAAGCCATGGCGCGAGGGATGGCACGGGTTTTGCGGCAATTGCCGTCGGAACCCCTGTTGTGTCCCATGCGGCCCGATGACTAGGATGTTGCGGTGCGGTTAGGAGCGAATCCCCTATGACCAAGCTCTCCGGCGGCGACTCGAAGAACACGCTGTATTGCTCCTTCTGCGGCAAGAGCCAGCACGAGGTGCGGAAGCTGATCGCCGGGCCGACGGTATTCATCTGCGACGAATGCGTCGAACTGTGCATGGACATCATCCGCGAGGAGCACAAGTCGACGCTCGTCAAGACGCGCGACGGTGTGCCCACGCCGCAGGAAATCCGCAAGGTGCTGGACGATTACGTCATCGGCCAGATCCATGCGAAGAAGGTCCTGTCGGTCGCCGTGCACAATCACTACAAGCGGCTGAACCACGGCGCCAAGAACAACGACGTGGAGTTGGCGAAGTCGAACATCCTGCTCTGCGGGCCGACCGGTTCGGGCAAGACGCTCCTGGCCCAGACGCTGGCCCGCATCCTGGACGTCCCCTTCACCATGGCGGACGCGACGACGCTGACCGAAGCCGGCTATGTCGGCGAGGATGTCGAGAACATCATCCTGAAGCTGCTGCAGGCGGCCGACTACAACGTCGAGCGGGCCCAGCGCGGCATCGTCTATATCGACGAGGTCGACAAGATCAGCCGCAAGTCCGACAACCCGTCGATCACCCGCGACGTGTCGGGCGAAGGCGTGCAGCAGGCACTGCTCAAGATCATGGAAGGCACCGTCGCCTCGGTTCCCCCGCAGGGCGGCCGCAAGCATCCGCAGCAGGAGTTTTTGCAGGTCGACACGACCAACATCCTGTTCGTCTGCGGCGGCGCCTTCTCCGGTCTGGACAAGATCATCGCCGCCCGCGGCAAGGGCACCTCGATCGGCTTCGGCGCCGACGTGCGCTCGCCCGACGACCGTTCGACCGGCGCCATCCTGGCCGAGGTCGAGCCCGAGGATCTGCTGCGCTTCGGGCTGATCCCCGAATTCGTCGGCCGCCTGCCGGTGATCGCGACGCTGCACGACCTGGACGAAGCCGCCCTGGTGGAAATCCTGTCGCGGCCGAAGAACGCCCTGATCAAGCAGTATCAGCGGTTGTTCGAGATGGAAGACGTACGCCTCACCATCTCGGAGGATGCCTTGCGCGCCATTTCCCGCAAGGCACTGGCGCGCAAGACCGGCGCGCGCGGCCTGCGCTCGATCATGGAAGCCATTCTGCTCGACACGATGTACGATCTACCGTCGCTTCGCGGCGTCGAGGAGATCGTCATTTCGAGCGAGGTGGTGGAGGGACGGGCGAAGCCGCTCTATGTCCATGCCGAGCGGCAGAAGGACCTCCCGGCCGGCGCGTGAGCGTGCTCCCCGCACCGGGCGGCTTGAAGCAGCCTTCCCCGATCTCCATCTGCGAGAGGGGATGCCAATTCCGGTACCCCCCATGCGATTGGCCGTGACCCGCTTTCCAGGGCCGATCCAGGAGTAAGAAATGCCTGTTACCCCCGGCGCCCAGACCTATCCTGTCCTTCCGCTGCGGGATATCGTTGTGTTCCCGCACATGATCGTCCCCCTGTTCGTGGGCCGCGAGAAGTCGGTCCGCGCCCTGGAAGACGTCATGAAGGACGACAAGCAGATCCTGCTGGTGGCGCAGAAGAATGCGACCCAGGACAACCCCAGCCCCGCCGATATCCACGCCGTCGGCACCGTCGCCTCGGTCCTGCAGCTTCTGAAGCTTCCCGACGGCACCGTGAAGGTGCTGGTCGAGGGCGGCAGCCGCGCCAAGATCTCCAGCTATACCGACAATGCCGACTTCTTCCAGGCGGTGGCCGAGCCGATCGTCGACAAGGATGCCGGCTCACCCGAGCTGGAAGCCCTTTCGCGCACGGTGATCTCGCAGTTCGAGCAGTATGTGAAGCTGAACCGCAAGATTCCCCCGGAAGTGCTGGTCTCGCTGAACCAGATCGACAGCCCTTCCAAGCTCGCCGACACCATCGCCTCGCATCTGCAGCTCAAGATCTCCGACAAGCAGGAGCTGCTCGAGATCGAGGGCGTCATGGAACGCCTGGAGCGGGTCTATGCGTTGATGGAAGGCGAGATCGGCGTGCTGCAGGTGGAGAAGCGCATCCGCTCCCGCGTCAAGCGGCAGATGGAGAAGACCCAGCGCGAATACTACCTGAACGAGCAGCTGAAGGCGATCCAGAAGGAACTCGGCGACGGCGACGAGGGCCGCGACGAGTTGGCCGAACTCGAAGAGCGGATCAAGAAGACCAAGCTGTCGAAGGAGGCCCGCGACAAGGCCAAGGCGGAGATGAAGAAGCTCCGCACCATGAGCCCGATGTCGGCCGAGGCGACGGTGGTGCGCAACTATCTCGACTGGATGCTGTCCATCCCGTGGGGCAAGCGCACCAAGGTGAAGAAGGACATCGTCGCGGCCGAGAAGACCCTGAACGAGGACCATTACGGGCTCGAGAAGGTCAAGGAGCGCATCCTCGAATACCTCGCCGTGCAGGCGCGCGCCAACAAGGTCAAGGGCCCGATCCTCTGCCTGGTCGGCCCTCCCGGCGTCGGCAAGACCTCGCTCGGCAAGTCGATCGCGAAAGCCACTGGCCGCAACTTCGTGCGCATGTCGCTGGGCGGCGTGCGGGACGAGGCCGAGATCCGGGGCCACCGGCGGACCTATATCGGCTCCATGCCGGGCAAGATCCTGCAGTCGATGAAGAAGGCGAAGAGCAACAACCCGCTCTTCCTGCTCGACGAGATCGACAAGATGGGCCAGGACTTCCGTGGCGACCCTTCCTCGGCGCTGCTCGAGGTGCTGGATCCGGAGCAGAACCACACGTTCAACGACCACTACATGGAGGTCGACTACGACCTCTCGGACGTGATGTTCATCTGCACGGCGAACACGCTGCGCATGCCCCAGCCACTGCTGGACCGCATGGAGATCATCCGCCTCTCGGGCTACACCGAGGACGAGAAGGTCGAGATCGCCAAGCGCCATCTGATGGACAAGCAGTACGAGGCGCATGCGCTGAAGCCGGGCGAGTTCTCGATCTCAGACGAGGCGCTGCGCGACCTGATCCGCTACTACACCCGCGAAGCGGGCGTCCGCAGCCTGGAGCGTGAGATCGCCAGCCTGACCCGGAAGGCGATCAAGGAGATCATGACCAGCAAGGCGAAGCAGGTGAAGATCACCAGGGCCAACCTCGAGAAATATGCCGGCGTGCGGAAGTTCCGCTACGGCGAGGTCGAGCTGGAGGACATGGTGGGCATCGTCACCGGTCTGGCCTGGACCGAGGTAGGCGGCGAGTTGCTGACCATCGAATCGGTGATGACCCCCGGCCGCGGCCGCATGACGATCACCGGCAAGCTCGGCGACGTGATGCAGGAGTCGATCCAGGCGGCGAAGTCCTATGTCCGCTCGAAGGCGCTGCGCTTCGGCCTGAAGCCGCCGATGTTCGACCGGAAGGACATCCATATCCACGTACCCGAAGGGGCGACCCCGAAGGACGGCCCCTCGGCCGGCGTGGGCATGGTGACCTCGATCGTCTCGGTGCTGACCCAGATCCCGATCCGCCGCGACATCGCCATGACCGGCGAGATCACGCTGCGCGGCCGGGTGCTGGCCATCGGCGGCCTGAAGGAGAAGCTGCTGGCGGCGCTGCGCGGCGGCATCAAGGTGGTCCTGATCCCGAAAGAGAACGAGAAGGACCTGGCCGAGATCCCCGACAACGTGAAGAAGGGCATGCAGATCATCCCCGTCTCGCATCTGGACGAGGTGATCAAGCACGCGCTGGTCCGCGAGCCGCTGCCCATCGAGTGGAACGAGGAGGAGGAAGAGGCGAAGAAGCCCCGGCCTCCGGTCGATGTCGAGGGCGATATCGAGGGCGTTACGACCCATTGACAAACGGCGCGGGCGTGCTCTCACGGGCACGCCCGATACCGCATCAAACCTAGGAATATCACCGAAATCTCTTTGACGTCGCTTTCGGGGCAGGGCTATCCTGCCCCCCTTCACGCGGTGGCTACGCCGCGGAGAGCCGCGCACTCATAACCGTTGAACAGAAGGGGGCAGCCCGTGAACAAGGTCGATCTGATCGCCAAGGTCGCCGACGATACCGGTCTTTCGAAGACCGACGCAACGAAGGCCGTCGATACCGTTTTCGACAGCATCACGAAGGCGTTGAAGAAGGGCGACGAGGTGAGGCTGGTCGGCTTCGGCACCTTCAGTGTCTCGAAGCGCGCCGCCTCGACCGGGCGCAACCCGCGCACCGGCGAACAGATCAACATCCCCGCCTCCAAGCAGCCGAAGTTCCGCGCCGGAAAGGGCCTGAAGGACGCGGTGAACTGAACGCGCGCCCACGGGCGGCGCACGAGGATATCGAGCGATAGAGTAAGACCGGCCGCCGTCCAGGCGGCCGGTTTCGCATTGACCCGGACGGGTCGCGATGGGCGGTTAGCTCAGTTGGTAGAGCATCTCGTTTACACCGAGAGGGTCGGAGGTTCGAGCCCTTCACCGCCCACCAGCCTTCGCTCGCGAAGCGATCCAATGTCCGTCGCGCCGCAAGCCAAGCATCAAGGCTCCCCTCCATGACCGACCAGCAACCGATCGCGCAGCGCCTGGGCGAAGGCGCCATGCCGCCGGCCTCGCGCCTGCTCGGCGTCGACGTGCAGTCGATCGATGCGGAGGCCGGCATCGCCGTCGTCGCCTTCACCGCGAGGCCGGATTTCTGCAATCCGATGGGGGTCGTCCAGGGCGGCTTCCTGGTCGCCATGCTGGACGACGCGATGGCGATCGCTGCCGTCGGCAAGAGCGGCTTCAGCGTCTTCGTGCCGACCCTGGAATTGAAGACATCGTTTCTGAAGCCCGCCTTCCCCGGCCGCCTGATCGCCACCGCCCGGGTGCTGCAATGGGGGAAGTCGACCGTCTTCCTGGAAGCGCGGATGCAGGACGAGGCGGGCAACCTCCTCGCCGTCGCCTCGGCTACCGCGAAGCTGGTCCCCCGCGAGAAGCTCCGGAAGCCGGCCCCTTAGGTCGGCTTACCCACCGTCTCCTTCAGCAGCATGTAGACCTTGCCGACATCGGCAGTGAGGAAGGTGGAGGTCAGCACGTCCTCGTGCTCCACCTCCTTGGCGCGGGCCAGGAGCTTGTCGAAGTCGCGCAGGTAGAGGTCGGTGTAGCGCCGGAAGTCGGGATCCTCGCGATAGCGCTGGCGCAAGCGGTCGAGATCGGCCTGCTTGGCGAGGCGGCGGGCGAAGATGCCGCGTTCGCCCTTCACGTAACGGGCCCAGAGTTCCTCCGCCAGGCTGCGGTCGATCTGGCGGGTGAGGTCGATGGCGAGCGCGTTCAGGCTGTCGGTCAGGAAGGCGGCCGCCCTGAGGAAACCCTCGCCGCGGAGGGTCGATGCGGTGTCGCGCAGCGCCTGTTCCTGGGCCGCCACGTCGACCGATGCCTTGGCGAGCGCCGCCGACTGCTCCTTGAAACGGTCGACCGAGGTCTGTGCGCGACTGGCGGCGCGCTCCGCCGCGGCGGCCAGATCCTCGGCCTGGCGCTCCAGCCCCTCGCCAGTCGCCTTCACCTTGGCCAGCGTGCGGTCGGTGGCGGAATCGAGGGATTCCGTCCGCCGCTCGATGGTCTCGCCGATCCGGTCCATCCGCTCGATCAGGACAGAGGCCTTGGCCGTGGCCGCATCCGCGTGGCGCGACAGCGAGATGGCGGCCGATTCCGTCTCCGTCTGTGCCCGGCGCGTCGCCTCGATCAGCTCCTCGCGGCGGTTGTGCAGGACCTCGCTCGCCACTTCCAGACGCGCCCCGGCGGTGCCCGACGCCGCGACCAGGTCGCGTGCCCGCTCGTCCAGCAGAGCGCCCAACTCGCGCAGGCGGGATTCCGCCGATTCGCCGGCCGCCGTCAGCGATATGGACTGCCGTTCGAAGGCGATCGAGGCCGCCTCGGTATCGCGCGAGACACGGTCGGCCGCGGCGGTGAGCTCGCCGGCGCGGCTGCGGAAGGTTTCCCCGATCGTCTGCGCCTGCATCGCCAGATGGCTCGCGATCCGCGCCAGCCCGTCCGCCTGGCCCTGCAGGATCTCGCGGATGCGCTCCGCCTCGCCGGTCGCCTTGTTCGCCGCCTCGTGGAAGGCGCCCTGGGCGCCGGTCGCCGCGAGCCCGGCCTTCTCGGCTTCCTGGCGGGCGGCATCGGCCGCCTGGCTGAAACCGTCGAACAGGCCCCGCGCCTCGGCCGCCGCCGCCATCAGGGCCTCGGCCCGCTCGCGCGCGCCGTCGCCGAGCGCATAGAGCTCGGCGGAAGCCTGCTTGGCGAGGCCGGAGAGCTCGCGGGTCTGGTCGGTCGCCGCGGTGCCGGCCTGGCGTACGCTCAACACCGCCTGCTCGGCGGTATCGGAGAAGGCCTTGAAGCGGTCGCGCGCCGTGGTTTCCGCCTCGGCCAGCCCCGCGGCCGCGCGGTCACCGGCTTCCGCCAGCGCCCGCATCTCGCCACGGCTGGTTTCGCCCAGCTCGCGCAGGCGCTGCGCCGCCCGTTCGGCGGAAGCGTCCAGTTCGGCCGATTGCCGGCGGCTGGTCTCGATCGCCTCGCGCAGTTTGCCGCTGGCGCCGGTCGCCGTCTCGTCGATCGCCTCGGCCTGGCGACGCAGCTTCAAAGCCGCGTCCATCGACTGCTCCTCGGCACGGCGAGCGGCGGACAGCACTTCCTCCTGGCCGCGTTTCAGGACGCCGTCGATCTCCTCGACCGAACCCGCGACGTCCTTCGCCAGGCGCTGGATTTCGCCCTTGCGCATGGCCAGCATGTCGGACATGCGTTCGGCCCGCTGGCCGGCGGCATCCGCCGCCCCGGTCAGGGCTTCGGCCTGCTCGCGATAGCTTTCCACGAGGCCGGTCGCCTCGATCCGGGCGCGCTCGTTCATGGCCGCGAGAAGCGCCACTTCGCGCTTGGTGAGTTCGGTCAGATCGCGCATGCGCTGGTCGGCGTCGGCGGCGACCTCGCCCAGTTGGGCGGTTTCCTTCGAAACGCCGTAGGCGGCAGAGCGCGACTGTTCCAGGGTCTCCTGCAACGTCTCCGACAGGCGCACGAGGCGGCCGTCCAATGTCCCGGTATGGTCAACCAGTTGCGCCGTCCGGGCGTCGACGACCTCGCCCGCCTCGGTGACGCGTTTCACCGCGCGGTCGCCCGCCGCCTCCAGTTCCACGGCCTGCCGGCCGAATGCGCCGGTCGCCTCGCGCAACCGCACCGTCGCCGCGTCGGCGGCGGCGCCGGTGGTTTCCGTGCGCCGGCGCAGCGCCTCGCTCGCCCCGTCGATCCGGGTGACGAAACTCGCGATCCGCCCTTCGGCTTCCTGCGCTCCTGTCTTCATCTCGTCGATCGCAGCGCGGGCGCGAAGCGCCGCGGCATCGGCCGCCGCCAGAAGCCCCGCCGCATGCTCGCCGAAGGCGGATCCCGTCGCGGCGGACACCTGCTGCGCGCGGTCGGTCACCTGGGCCAGCGCCGAGGCCTGCTCGCGGAGGGCCTCGCGGGCCAGTTCCAGTTTCGCGGTCACGACGCGCGCGGCGTCGCCGATCACGTCGGCCTGCTGGCGCGCCGCTTCGTGGATCGCATTGCCCTGCATCACCACGGCGCTGGCGATCTTGGACAGTTCCTCGGCCTTGGCGCGCATGAAGGCCTCGACCGCGCCGGCGCGGCTTTCGAGGGCGGTCGCCGTGCTGTTCAGTGCCTGCACGTGCTCGGCCCGCGCCAGTTCGATCACCGTGGTCTGCCGGCGGGCGATCTTGTCGAAGCCTTCCGAACCTTCCTGCAGCATGCTGCGCAATTCAGCGGTGACCCGGGCGAGATCCTGCGCGGCGGTGCTGGCGGTGCCGACCGCGGATTCGGAAAGCTCCTTGATCACCCTGGTCTGCTGGTCGAGGGTTTCCGTGATCTCGCGCACGCGGCCGGTCGCCTGCGGCGTCGGATAGCTGAGGTCGGTCAGGAGCCGGCTGAGGGCGGCCGCCTGACGCCGCCGCTCCGTCCCAACCAGGGCGAAGGCGAGGTAGGACCAGAGGAATGCCAGCGGAGCGAGCACACCGGTGATCAGCGCCCCCATCTCGTGCGGGACGAGCGAGCGGATGTTGCGCCAGTCCCATGTCGTCTGCACGCCGTAGCCCGCCGCGGCGAGCCATGCGAGGGTCAGGACGATACCGACGCCATAGAGCAGCGCGCGGCGCCGGGCGAGACCATCCGCCATCACCTTGTCCGCGGGTCTGTCCGAGGCAAGTGCCGCCTCAGAATTGAAACCTTCCGCGAGCGCCATAACGCCCCCCGAATCGTGAATTCTCGATGATCGAGCCGCTCAGCCGTGGCGTCAATCGCCGGGCCTGGGGCATGATGGTCATCCGATCCGAACAAGGGGAGATCCACCATGCACAAGGTCCATAATCCGACGACGATCGCACCACCGGTTGCCCCATCCTACAGCAACGGCATCGAAGTGGCCGCCAATGCCCGCTGGCTGCACGTTTCCGGCCAGGTGGGCGCAGCGCCTGACGGAACGATCGCCCAGGGGATCGCGGCCCAGGCCGAGCAGTGCTGGAAGAACATCACCGGCGTGCTGAAGAGCGCCGGGATGGACCTCGGGGACGTGGTGAAGGTGACCACCTTCCTGACCAGCAAGGACTATATCGGCCCCGCGCGTGAGGTCCGCGCCCGTTATCAGGTGGGAGACTACCGCCCCGCCTCGACGCTCCTGATCGTCGCCGGCCTCGCTTCGCCCGACTTCCTGATCGAAATCGAGGCGGTGGCGGCGAAGGCGTGATTGTCACCGCTTGCGGCTCTGATTGCCTTCTCCTGGGGGAGTAAGGTGCCGGAGGCGGATGAGGGGCGCGGCTTTCGACAGGTCACATTGCGTCGAGCGTGCCCCTCACCTGCCCTTCGGGCATCCTCTCCCCAAGGGCAGGGCTATCGCATTTGGGAGAGGAGTTTGAAGAGGTAGGTGTCGTCCCATGCTGCCTGCTTGATCTTGAGTCGGATGGAGGCTTTCCGAGTGTCGGCTCGGATGAGGTTGAGGGCGAGCCTTCGCAGTATTGCGAGGTTCTCGGCGGTGTTGTCGTTGCGGGTATGGATGCTGTCTTCGCGGAAGGCGACATCGAGCATCCAGTGCTGGTTGTTCTCGATCGACCAGTGGGCTCGGACGACGCGCAGCGCCTCGTCGGGTTCGAACTGTCGGGAGAGGGCGATGTAGCGGGTCTGGCGCTCCTCGGTGCCGTTGATGCGGCGCAGGCTGTCGATGCGGGCCATGGCGGCGAGATCCTTGAAGCCATGGCGTTCGGGCCAGTCCTGGGGGACTGGAGCGACCCAGGCGCGGCGCTCCTCATGGCGTCCGTGCGCTGTCTGGGTGCTGGCAGCGGCCTGGGCGGGGTCGGGATCGGCGAGCAGGTCCTGGGCGGCCCGGTGCAAATGGCCCACGATTGCCCTTGATGGTAAGGGCATAGTCGCCGCCGCGGGCGCGGATGGCAGCGACGGTCTGCCGGTTGCCGTGCAGGGCATCGGCGGTCACGGTGCAGCCTTTCAGATCGAGGAGTCCGATGATCTCGCGCGCGGCGGTCACTTCGCTGCGGTTGGGCGCCCGGCGCAGGCCGAGCACCAGGCGCTGCTCGGCCGCCCAGGCAGTGACCAGATGCAGCGGCGTACTTCGGCTGGCTGCATCCACCGCCCCGCGCAGCGACTTGCCGTCGATCGCCACGATCTGGCCGGCAGCGCCCTGCTCCTGCGCCAGATGGACGGCAATCTCGGCCATGAAACGGCGGAAGGCTGCTTCGAAGGCCTTCGGGTCGAGCAGCCGGAACACCCGGCTGAAGGTGTCGTGGCTCGGAACCCCATGCTCCAGGGCCAGCATCCGGCGCAGTATCGGCTCCTTCGATCGGCCGAAGGCGGCGATATCTACGCAGGTCTCCGCTCCGCACAGCGTCGCCGCGAAGGCGATCAGAAGAATCTCCGGCAACGGGTGCCGGGCGTTCCCAGCGCGCGGGTCCGGCACCACCTCGAACAGCACACCCACACCAGACATCAACAGCCTCCCGGACTTCGCCAGGACGCCTCAATGAATCGAATCTACCTCGATCCGCTATACCTTTTTCCCATATGCGATTCCCCTGCCCCAAGGGAGAGGAAAATTCCGCCCGCACTTACCGCGCCGTATAGCCGCCGTCGACCACCAGTTCGGTGCCGGTGACGAAGCTGGAGGCGTCGGAGGCGAGATAGAGGATGCCTTCGGCGATTTCCGACGCCTGCCCCAGCCGGCCGATCGGGTGCTGGGCCAAGAGATGCTTCTTGCGATCGTCGGGGGCCGGCGAATTGGCGATGCTGGCCTGGACCATCGGCGTGTCGATATAGCCCGGATGGACCGAGTTCACCCGGATTCGCCAGCCGGATTGCGCGCATTCCAGCGCCACCGACTTGGTGAGGAGCCGCACGCCGCCCTTGGAGGCCGAATAGGCGAGCGCGAAGGGCGTGCCGACGATCCCCAGGATCGAGGAGATGTTGACGATCGAACCGCCGGTCTCCTTCATCGCCGCCACGCCGAAGCGACAGCCGAGGAAGACGCTGTCGAGATTGGCGGCGATCACGTCCCGCCACTGCGCCAGGCTGGTTTCGAGGAGCGGCGACCCCCTGCCCACGCCGGCATTGTTGACGACGATGTCGAGGCGGCCGAAGGCCCCCTTCCCCGCCGCCATCACCCGTTCCCAGGCGGCCTCGTCGGTCACGTCGTGCTGCAGCCCGAGGGAGGAATTGCCGAGGGCGGCGGCCACCGCCTCCACCCCCGGCCCGTTCAGGTCGCTCAAGATGAGCTGGGCGCCCTCCCGGCGGAACAGTTCGGCCGTCGCCTTGCCGATACCGGAGGCGGCACCGGTGATCAGCGCGACCTTGCCGGCGAGGCGCCCAGCGGTGCTCATGCGATGGCGCCGGCGGTCCTGAGCGCGGCGACGTCACCGGCCGAGAAGCCCCAGTCCTTCAACCCCTCGTCCGTATGCTCGCCGGGCTTGGCCGGCGGGCGCTGGATCTTGGGCTTGGTGCGGCTGAAGCGCGGGGCCGGGCCCGGCTGGGTCACACCCTCGACCTCGACGAAGGTACCGCGCAGCTTGTTGTGCGGGTGATTGGCGACTTCCGACGGCGCCAGCACGGGGGCGAAACAGACGTCGCTGCCCTCCATGATCTCGCACCATTCGTCACGTGTCTTGTTCTTGAACACCTCGGTGAAGCGGTCGCGGAGCTTGCCCCAGTTGGGCTTGTCCCACTGCTTGGGCAGGTCTTCGTTGTTGAGGCCGGTGAGGCGCAGCAATTCGTCGTAGAACTTCGCCTCGATAGAACCGATGGATACGTATTTGCCGTCCTTGGTCTCGTAAACGTCGTACCAGGGCGCGCCGGAATCGAGGATGTTGTCGCCGCGGGTCTCGTTCCAGCGGCCGATGCCCATCATGCCGTAGATGGCTGTGGTGAGATGCGCCGCACCGTCGACCATCGCGGCATCCACCACCTGGCCCTTCCCCGACTTGGAGGCTTCCAGCAGGCCACATACGAGCCCAAAGGCGAGATAGAGCGCGCCGCCGCCGAAATCGCCCACCAGGTTGAGCGGCGGGGTCGGCTTCTGGCCCTTGCGGCCGATCATGTGCAATGCGCCCGACATGGCGATGTAGTTGAGATCGTGGCCGGCAGCGTGCGCGATCGGGCCTTCCTGGCCGAAGCCGGTCATCCGGCCGTAGACCAGCTTCGGATTGCGCTTCAGGCAGACATCGGGCCCAAGGCCCAGGCGCTCGGTCACGCCGGGGCGGAAGCCTTCGATCAGGCCGTCGGCCTTTTCGACCAGCTTCAGGACGGCCTCGACACCTTCCTTGGTCTTCAGGTTGACGGCGATGGACCGGCGCCCACGGTTGAGGAGCGCAAACTTCGGATCGGTGGGGATGCCGAGTTCGGCATCCTGGGTGCGGTCGACACGAAGCACCTCGGCGCCCATGTCGGAGAGGTGCATGGCGCAGAACGGCCCGGGGCCGATCCCCGCGAGTTCGACGATGCGGTAGCCAGTGAGGGGACCGGACATCAGTTCACCTGCCTTTGCTTGCCCACCCAGAAGGGGGCACGGAGTTCACGCTTGAGGATCTTGCCGCTGGGATTGCGCGGCAGGACATCGATGAAATCGACCGACCGCGGCACCTTGTAGCCGGCGATCCTGGTGCGGGCGAAGTCGATCAGTTCGCCCGCCGTCACCTCGGCACCGGGCTTCTTCACCACGATCGCCTTCACGCCCTCGCCCCAGCGGTCGTCGGGGATGCCGATGACGGCGACGTCGGCCACCGCCGGATGGCCGTAGAGGGCGCTTTCGACCTCGGCCGGATAGATGTTCTCGCCGCCGGACACGATCATGTCCTTCACCCGGTCGTGGATGAAGACATAGCCGTCGGCATCGAGATAGCCGGCATCGCCCGAATGGAACCAGCCGTTCCGCATCGACCGCGCGGTGGCCTCGGGCAGATTCCAATAGCCCTTCATCACCTGCGGCGAGCGGCAGATGATCTCCCCCACCTCGCCCAGCGGCACATCGTTGCCGACCCCGTCGACGACGCGAATCTCCACGCCGTCGAGCGCCTTGCCGGCGGAGCGCATGCGGTCCAGCGCATCGTCGCCGTGGTCGCTCGGCGGCAGATAGGTGATGGCGCCGGTGGTCTCGGTCAGGCCGTAGAGCTGGGCGAAGCCGCACTTCATCGTCTTCACGGCCCGGCGCACCAGTTCCAGCGGCATGGGCGCCGCGCCGTAGGTGACGAGGTCCAGCGAGGAGAAATCGGTATCCTTCGCTTCCGGCGCATCCAGCACGAACAGGATCATCGCCGGCACCAGGAGCGCCTTGGTGATCCTTTCCGACTCGATCAGCCGCAGGATCTGCGCGGGTATGAAATCGCGCGTCACGATATTCGTGCAGCCGGCATATAGCCCGATGAGGGCCCAGCCGTTACCGCCGATGTGGAACAGCGGCATGCAGACGAGATTGACGTCATCGGGCGACCAGGGTCGCCCCCAGTTGGCCGCGGAATCGCGGATGATGTTGGTGAAATTGGAATGCATGAGCTGGACACCCTTCGGGTGCCCGGTGGTGCCCGAGGTGTACATCTGGACGACGACATCGCCGCCGTCGATGGCGATCATCGGATCCGCCGCGGGGTGTCGCTCCCGCCAGGCGTCATAGGCGTCCCAATCGCGCCGCTCGCCATCGATGGCGACGATCTTGCGAACGGTCTTCAGTTCGGGGCGGATGGCGTCGACGATATCGTAGAAGTCGCGGCCGACGAACAGCAGCTCGGCGCCGGCATCGTTCAGGATATAGGCGATCTCGGGACCCGCGAGGCGGAAATTGACCGGGACCAGGACGGTCCCGCTCTTCGCCCCGCCCAGCATGATATCGAAGAAGGCGGGCCCGTTCTTGGCAAGCAGGCCGAAGCGCGTTCCCTTGGTCAACCCTTCGGCGATCAGTCCGTTGGCGGCGCGGTTCACCCGCTCGTCCAGGGTTCGATAGGTGATCGTTTCGCCTTCGTAGACGATGGCGGGCCGGTCACCGACGGTCACGGCATTACTCCGCGTGACCTCGGCCAGCGTCCAGGACAATTTTGCGCGTTGATCCACGATCGCGCTTCCTCCCACTCTATACGTATAGGCGGATATCAGGTTCCCCGCCCGCTGTGAAGCATGCCGGACGGTCACAAGCCGTCAAGCCAGCCCCGCATCGAGATAGCGGACGGAATAGCCGGTATCGGCGAGCAGCGGTTCGAGGAGACCCAGATCTTCGAAGGCGAGATGCCGGATCGCGATGGCCTGGCGCATCGGCTCAACCCAATGCGGCGCGGATGGCGGCGGCGATCGGCTCCAAGCTCTTCGGATCCTCGACCGGCTGCGCCGCTGCCCAGGACTTGATGCCGCCGTCGCCGTGCCGGCGCGGGATCATGTGGATGTGCAGGTGGAACACCGTCTGGTTCGCCGCCGTGCCGTTCGCCTGCAGGAGGTTGAGGCCGTCGGCGCCGGTCGCCTTCAGCACCGCGTTGCCGACACGATGCGCCGTCCGCGCGGCCGCCGCCATCGCCTCCGCGGGGATGCTGGAAATATCCGGCCAGTGGCCCTTGGTGACCGCCAGGCAATGGCCCTCGGAAAAGGGCTTGATATCCATGAAGGCTATGGTCTCGGCGTCCTCGTAGAGTTTGATCGACGGCAACGTGCCCTCGATGATCCGGCAGAACACGCATCCGTCCGCGCGCGGCAGTGGCATGGTTCGTCCTTTCTTCCAGGTTGGAGCGGGGAGACTAGCGCGCTTCAATGCCGGCGGGTCAGGGGATATGATCCCCGACCTTTTCGAGGAGACGCCGATGAGTGCGAGCCCCGCTATCGAGCCGGTGCCGCTCTTGCTGCGGCACGATGCCGACGGCATCCGCACGCTGACCATGAACCGCCCGGCGGCGCGCAATGCGCTGTCGGAGGCGATGATCGATGCGTTGCAGGTGGAGCTGGACACCATCCGCGACGATGCGGCGGTCCGGGTGGTGGTGATCGCCGGGGAAGGGCCGGGCTTCTGCGCCGGACACGACCTGCGCGAGGTGCGCAGCCGGGTCGACACGGCCTTCTACGACGTGCTGATGAAGAAGTGCGCGCGGATGATGACCAGCATCGTCCGCCTGCCGAAACCCGTCATCGCCCGCGTGCACGGCATCGCCACCGCTGCCGGCTGCCAGCTGGTCGCTTCCTGCGACCTGGCGATCGCGGCCGATACGGCGCGTTTCGCCACGCCGGGTGTGAATATCGGCCTGTTCTGCTCGACCCCGATGGTGGCGTTGTCGCGCAACGTGGCGCCCAAGCATGCCATGGAAATGCTGCTGACCGGCGAGATGATCGATGCCGAGGCGGCGGCGCGCATGGGCCTCGTCAACCAGGTCGTGCCGGCGGGCGAACTGGACGGGGCGGTCCGCGCGCTCGCCCTCAAGATCGCGTCGAAGTCCTCCTATACGCTGAAGGTCGGCAAGGAGGCGTTCTACCGCCAGCTCGAGCTGTCGCTGGACGAGGCCTATCTCTATGCGAGCAAGGTGATGCTGGAAAACCTGATGGCGGCCGACGCCGCCGAGGGCATGGACGCCTTCCTGGAGAAGCGCCAGCCGGTCTGGCGGGGCTGCTGATGGACCATTCGTCCTACGAGAACGCCTATATCCTCGGCATCCTCAATGGCTGCAAGACCATCGCCATGGTCGGCGCCTCGGCCAACTGGAACCGGCCGAGCTTCTTCGCCATGAAATACCTGCAGGAGAAGGGCTACCGCGTCATCCCAGTGAATCCGGGAGCGGCAGGCCAGGAGATCCTGGGCGAGAAGGTCTATGCCGGTCTGAAGGAAATCCCCGAACCTGTCGACATGGTGGACTGCTTTCGCAACGTGGAAGCGATCCCGGCCATCACCGACGAGGCCATCGCGATCGGCGCCAAGGTGTTGTGGATGCAGCTCGGCATCCGCCACGACGCGGCGGCGGCGAAGGCGGAAGCCGCCGGGCTGAAGGTGGTGATGGATCGCTGTCCCAAGATCGAGTTCGGCCGCCTGTCGGGGGAGATCGGCTGGATGGGCGTCAACACCCACGTCATCTCGAGCAAGCGGCGCAAGAAGGTCGGCGGCCGCACCTAGAAAACACGGAGAAGACGATGAACCAGCCGAAGCCGGGCTTCGAGACGCTTGCCGTGCATGCCGGCGCCGCGCCGGATGAATCCACCGGCGCGCGCACCACGCCGATCTATCAGACGACGGCCTATGTCTTCGACGACGTCGACCATGCCGCCTCGCTGTTCAACCTGCAGGTTTTCGGCAACATCTACACGCGCCTCACCAATCCCACCGTCTCGGTGCTGGAGGAAAGGGTGGCGGCGCTGGAGGGGGGCACGGCGGCCTGCGCAGCAGCGTCCGGGCACGGGGCGCAGCTTCTCGCCTTCCACACGCTGATGCAGCCGGGCGACGAGTTGGTCGCCTCGAAGAAGCTCTATGGCGGGTCGATCACCCAGCTGGGGTACAGTTTCCAGCGCTTCGGCTGGAAGACCCATTTCGTCGATGCGGACGAGCCGGAAAACATCGCCCGGGCGATCACGGAAAAGACCAAGGCCGTCTTCATCGAGAGCCTCGCCAATCCAGGCGGCGTGGTGCATGACATCGAGGCCATCGCCAAGGTCGCGCACGATGCCGGCATACCGCTCATCGTCGACAACACCCTCGCCTCGCCCTATCTGTGCCGCCCCTTCGAATGGGGCGCGGACATCGTCATCCATTCGCTGACCAAGTTCCTCGGCGGGCATGGCAATTCGCTGGGCGGCATCGTCGTCGACGGCGGGCGCTTCGACTGGTCGAAGGTGCCGGGCCGGTTCCCGCATCTGAGCGAGCCGACGCCCAGCTACCATGGTCTCCGCTTCCACGAGACCTTCGGCAACCTCGCCTTCGCGGTGGCCTGCCGGGCCGTGGGGTTGCGCGACCTGGGGCCGACGCTCGCCCCCATGAACGCCTTCCTGATCCTGACCGGGATCGAGACGCTGCCGCTCCGCATGCAGCGGCACAGCGAGAATGCGCTCAAGGTGGCCGAATTCCTGAAGAACCACCCGAAGGTTTCCTGGGTGTCCTATGCGGGCCTGCCCAGCGACCGCTATCATTCGCTCGCCCGGAAATACCTGCCGAAGGGCGCCGGCGCGGTCTTCACCTTCGGGGTCAAAGGCGGCTACGAGGCCGGCGTGAAACTGGTCGAGGGAGTCGAGATCTTCTCCCACCTCGCCAATATCGGCGACACCCGGAGCCTGATCATCCATCCGGCCTCGACCACGCATCGGCAACTCGCGCCCGAGCAGCTCGCCGCCGCCGGGGCCGGGCCGGACGTAGTGCGGCTGTCGGTCGGGATCGAGACGCCCGAGGATCTGATCGCCGACCTGGACCAGGCGCTGGCGCGGGCCTGAACATTGAATCTCAAGGCATCGATCGTCCGCGGCCTCAACCGGCACGTCCTGCCGCGCTACCGGCTGATCCTGAAGAAGTCGGCGAACGATGCGGATGCGCTGCCCGCGCCGGGGCCGATGCGCGAGCGTCTGGTCGGCAATGCGGCGACGGCGCTGCAGCCCTGGCTCGACGCCATCGGCGGCAACGCCGATGCCAAGGCATTGATCGAGGAGTTCATCACCGTCTTCGCCCGCCGCCCGGTGCGCGACAATGCCGGCGGCAGCGGCTTCAACGGCTCGCTCTGCCTGTTCGCGGCGGTGCGCGTGCTGTCACCCGCACTGATCGTGGAGAGCGGCACTTGGAAGGGGCACAGCGCCTGGCTGTTCCGGCAGGCGGCACCGGAAGCGCGCATCGTCAGCTTCGACATCGAGCATGAGAACCTGGAGCATCGCGAAGCCGGGATCGACTACCGGCTGGGCGACTGGATGGATCACGAGGTCGTCGCCGGCGAGGGTGTGAGCCTCGCCTTCTTCGACGACCACATCAGCCATGCGCGGCGCATCCGTGAGGCGCATGCCCGCGGCTTCCGGCTGCTGCTGGCCGACGACGACCTGCCCGCGGAGGCGCTTTTCGTCACCGGCCTGCCTCCCGCCCCCACGGCCGCCATGCTGGCCGACCCCGCGGTCACGGCCGGGCAGATCCTGGCCTGGCGCTATAGGGGCCGCGACTTCTCGCTGACGGTGAGCCCCGAGGATGTCGCCGTCCGGGCTCTGATCGCCGGCCGGCACGCGGCCCCCGACCTTTCGCCCGCCACCTACCATCCGCGGCACAACGGCGTCACAGTGCTGCGACTGAAGTCCCGAGGAGAGTGAGCATGTCCGACGATCTGATCCTGAAGGGCGCCACGGTGTTCGACGGCACCGGTGCGCCGCGCTACCGCGCCGATATCGCCGTCCGCGGCGACCGGATCGCCGCCATCGGCGACCTGGCGGACCGCAGGGCGAAGCGGACGGTCGATCTCGACGGGTTGGCCGTCGCCCCTGGGTTCATCGACGTGCATACCCATGACGACGCCGCGCTGATCGAGACGCCGCGGATGGAGATGAAGGCGAGCCAGGGTGTGACCACGGTCATCTGCGGCAATTGCGGCGCCTCCGCCGCGCCTTACGACAAGACCAAGGGGGTGGGCTCGGTCCTGCGGCTCCTGTTCAAGGACGACCGGCTGGTCGCGCCGACCATGGAGGAATTCATGGGCAAGGTGGAGGCCGCCGGGCCCGCGCTCAACTCGGCCTTCCTGGTCGGGCATTCGACGCTGCGCATGTCGGTCATGGGCGACGACCTGAACCGGCACGCCCGGAAGGACGAGATCGCGCGGATGAAGACGATGCTGAAGGGCGCGCTGGACGATGGGGCCATCGGCCTATCGAGCGGGCTGTTCTATCCGCCGGCCATGCCGGCCAGCACCGAGGAACTGATCGAACTGGTGGAGCCGCTCGGTCCGGCCGGGGCTGTCTATACAGCGCATATCCGCGACGAGGCCGAGAAGATCACCGAAGCGCTGGAGGAGGCCTTCGCGATCGGGCGCGCGGCCGGCGGCCGCACCGTCATCTCGCATCACAAATGCAACGGGCGGCCGAATTTCGGCCGTTCGCCGCAGACGCTGGCGCAGATCGAGGAGGCGATGCGCCGGCAGCCGATCGCCTTCGACGTCTATCCCTATACGGCGGGCTCCACCATCCTGCGCCCGGAAATGGTCGACCGATCGGAGAAGGTCCTGATCACCGGATCCGAAGTCATGCCCTCGGCCGCGGGCCGCGACCTCGACGAGATCGCAGCCGAGATGCAGATGAGCCGCCTCGAGGCGGCCAAGCGCCTGGTGCCCGGGGGCGCGATCTACTTCCAGATGCACGAGGACGACGTGCAGCGCATCCTCAGCCACGAAAAGGCCATGGTGGGCTCGGACGGGATTCCCGGCGACGCGCATCCCCATCCGCGGCTCTGGGGCACCTTCCCGCGCGTGCTCGGCCACTATTCGCGCGACCTGAAGCTGTTCAGCCTGGAGGACGCCGTGCGGCGCATGACCGGCCTCTCGGCCGCCAATTTCGGCCTGAAGGACCGCGGGCATCTGCGGCCCGGCGCCTTCGCCGACATCGTCGTCTTCGACCCGGCGACGGTCGGCGATACCGCCACCTTCGAGAAGCCGATCCAGCCCGCCGCCGGCATCGCCTCGGTCTATGTGAACGGCATCGCGGTATGGCAGAGCGGCAAGACGACGGGTGCTTCGCCCGGCCGGGTGCTGCGCCGGCAGGAGCAGCAGGCGGCGTGACGACCGGGGGCGATCCGGTCGCCGCCGTAACGGAGGCCGAAGCGACAGGTGAAATCGCGGACCTGTTCGCCGATATCCGCGCAACCATCGGGGTCCCGGTGGTCAACCTGGTCTGGCGGCATCTGGCGACCATGCCACGGGCATTGCCCTGGGTGTGGGACACGGTGCGGCCGCTCTATCGCCCCGGGAGGCTGGACAGCGCCGCGGAGGACCTGAGGGCAAGGATGGACCTGCCGCCGGGCGCGACCTTGCCGCCGGCGGCGCTGGCCGCCGCCGGCCTGTCGGACGCCGATCTGGCCGGGGTCGGACGGGTGCTCGCCAGCTACGACCACAGCAACACCATCAACCTCCTCGCCCTCGGCGCCTTCCTGCGGCGCCCTGGCGGAGCCGGATCACCGCGGGATACCGGGCCCGGACCGGCGCCCCGGGTCGAACACTTGCCGAAGCTTCTCACGCTCGGGGAAATGGCTCCAGCGACAGCCAGCCTGGTCGCGCAGCTCAATCTCCTCGGCGAGCGCGACGAAGGACGCATCGTCGCCAGCATGTGGCGCCATCTCGCCCATTGGCCGGCCTTTCTCGCGCTCTCCTGGGCCGTCCTCGATCCTCTCGATGCATCGGGTGTCCTGCGGACGGCGATCACCGGAAATCTCCGGAAGGCCGTCGCCTCGCAAGAGGCACTTTCCCTGGATCTCGGACAGGCGCCCCCTCCGGAACCGGCGACCGAGGCGGCGGCGCTCTTCGCAGTGCGCCGGTTTACCGAGCATCCGATCGGCAAGATGGTTACGATCTGCCGGATTCTTCGGCACGCCATGGGAGCCGCCACCGCCCGATAAACCGGCAGCTGCCCTGTCCCTGATCAGTCCGCAAACGTGCTGCTTCCGAGTCGGGCAGCGATTGCGCTAACGTAACGGGATATCGAGACCCGGATCCGCCCTGGCACGCTACTTGCCCAGGCTTCCGGCAGTCTCGAGGAAACCAGGCTAGGGAGAGCATGATGAGTTTCAGCAAATTCGTGGGCCTTGCCGCGGGGGCGGTGCTGGCGGTGGGTGCCAGTCAGGGGATCGCTCCAAGTACCGCGCAAGCGCAGACCATCCGCGCCGTGATGCATTCCGATCTGAAGATCATCGATCCGATCTGGACGACCGCCTATATCGTCCGCAACCACGGCTACATGATCTACGACACCCTCTTCTCGGTCGACGCGAACCAGAAGGTCCACCCGCAGATGGTGGACAAGTACGAGATCAGCGCCGACAAGCTGACTTACACCTTCACGCTGCGTGACGGACTGCTCTGGCACGACGGCGCGCCGGTCACATCGGAAGACTGTATCTCCTCCATCAAGCGCTGGGGTGCCCGCGACACGATGGGGCAGAAGCTGATGTCCTATGTGGACAAGCTCGAGGCCGTGAACGAGAAGACCTTCAAACTGGTGCTCAAGGCCTCCTACGGCCTGGTGCTCGAGACGCTGGGCAAGCCCAGCTCGAACGTTCCCTTCATGATGCCCAAGCGCGTCGCCGACGGGAACCCGATGGAGCAGATCTCCGACACCACCGGCTCGGGCCCCTTCGTCTTCAACAAGGACGAGTGGAAGCCGGGCGAAAAGACCGTCTATGTGAAGAACACGAAGTACAAGCCGCGCAGCGAACCGCCGAGCGGCGTTGCCGGCGGCAAGGTGGTCAAGGTCGACCGGGTCGAATGGGTTGCCATTCCCGACGGGCAGACGGCGGTGAACGCCCTTCTCAACGGCGAAGTCGACCTGATCGAAGGCCCCAAGCACGACCTCTATCCGGTGCTGAAGAAGGATCGCAACATCACCTTCTTCAACTGGAACCAGCTCGGCAACCAGTACGTGCTCCGCTTCAACCACCTGCACCCGCCCTTCAACAACCAGAAGATCCGTCAGGCGGCGATGCTGGCCATCGGCCAGGAGGAATATCTGCAGGCGGTGATCGGCGACCCCGAGTTCTACAAGGTCTGCGGCGCCATGTTCGTCTGCGGTTCGCCGCTGGCGGATGAGCCCAAGGACGGGATCCTGGTGAAGCCGAACATCGAGAAGGCGAAGGCGCTGCTGAAGGAAGCCGGCTATGACGGCACCCCGGCCGTGCTGATGCAGTCGACCGACCTCGACGTTCTGACCAACCTGGCGCCGGTGGCGAAGGCCCAGCTCGAGCGGATCGGCATGAAGGTCGACATGCAGTCGATGGACTGGCAGACGCTGGTCGCACGCCGCACCAAGAAGGACGCGCCGGCCGCCGGCGGCTGGAACGCCTTCCTCACCTCGTGGGTCTCGGTCGACATCCTGAACCCGATCTCGACGGCCTATCTGAACTCCGCCTGCGACAAGGCGCCGTTCGGCTGGCCCTGCGACGAGGTGATGGAGAAGATGCGCGACGAGTACGCCCGCGAGACCGATGCCGCCAAGCAGAAGGAACTCGCCGCGAAGATCCAGGCCCGTGCGCTCGAATACGGCACCTATGCCTGGGTCGGGCAGTGGTACGGCTCGGGCGTCCATCGCAAGGGCGTGATCGACGGCTGGCTGGCCGCGCCGGCGCCCGTGTTCTGGAACATGACCAAGAAGGGCAGCTGATCGATCGAGCCCAGCAAGTACCGTGCTTTCCTTCGTTGCACGACGCATGCTCGCCACCATCCCGGTGCTCGGGATGGTGGCGATCTTCGTCTTCCTCATGCTGCGTCTCACGCCCGGCGATCCCGCCGCCGTGATCGCGGGCGACAATGCCAACGCCGAGCAGGTCGCCCAGATCCGGGCCAAGCTCGGCCTGGACGAACCTCTGGTCAGCCAGTTCGTCATCTGGATCACCAAGATGGTCCAAGGCGATTTCGGCGAAAGCTTCTTCTTCAAGAAGACCGTCGCCGAACTGATCTCCCAGCGCATCGAGCCCACCTTGTCGCTCGCCCTCTGCACCCTGGTGCTGGCGGTAGCGATCGCAGTGCCGCTCGGCGTGCTCGCCGCGCATCGCCACGGCAGCTGGATCGACCGGTTCGTGATGGGCTTTTCCGTTTTCGGCTTTTCGATCCCGGTCTTCGTCGTCGGCTATCTGCTGATCTACGTCTTCGCCATCGAACTGGGCTTGGTGCCGGTGCAAGGCTACAGCCGCATCGCGGGCGGCTTCGGCAGTTTCATCGAGCGGCTGATCCTGCCCAGCATCACGCTGGCGGTGATCTATATCGCGCTGATCGCCCGCATCACCCGCGCCAGCGTGATCGAGATCCTGGGCGAAGACTACATCCGGACCGCTCGGGCCAAGGGGCTTTCCAACCGGGTCGTGCTGATGCGGCATGCGCTGCGCAACGCGGCGGTACCGATCATCACCGTCATCGGCATCGGCATCGCGCTGCTCATCGGCGGCGTCGTCGTTACCGAGAGCGTCTACAATATTCCGGGCCTCGGCCGCCTCGTGGTCGATGCGGTGCTGGCGCGCGATTATCCGGTGATCCAGGTCGTCATCCTGATGTTCTCCTTCGTCTACGTCCTGATCAATCTGGTGATCGATCTGGCCTACAGCTTCTTTGATCCGAGGATCCGCTATTGACCGCCACCGCCGACGAACCCGTCGAGATCGACGTAGCGGCTTCCTCAGCCGCCGCCGTCAAGAAGGTCGGCCTGTTCGGCCGCCTGGCGCGCAACCAGAGCGTTGCCATCGGCGCGGTCCTGGTCGGGCTGATGATCCTGATCGGCCTGTTGGCGCCGCTTCTGGGGGCCACCGACCCCACGGCGATCAGCCCGGCGGCCCGCAACCTCAAGCCCGGCGTCGAGCGGAACATCTTCACCCCCGCGGGCGAGCAGGTGACGCGCACCTTCTGGATGGGCAGCGACAGCCTGGGCCGGGACATCTACAGCCGCGTACTGTACGGGGCCCGCATCTCGCTCATCATCGGCGTGACAGTGGCCGCACTCAGCGTGGCCATCGGCCTCGTGATCGGCCTGATCGCCGGCTATATCCGCTGGACCGATGGCCCGATCATGCGCGTGATGGACGGCATGATGGCGATACCGGGCATTCTGCTCGCCATCGGCCTGGTTTCCGTCTGGGGTGCCGGTCTCGTCACCGTGATTTTCGCCATCGTCGTACCGGATATCCCGCGGGTGGTGCGACTGGTCCGCTCGGTCGTTCTCTCGATCCGCGAGGAACCCTATGTGGAGGCCGCCATCTCGGTGGGCACCCCGGTGCCGCTGATCATGTTCCGGCACATCCTGCCCAACACGATCGCGCCGCTGATCGTGCAGGGCACGTTCATCTGCGCCTCGGCCATGCTGGTGGAAGCGACACTCTCCTTCCTCGGAATCGGCATTCCGCCCGATGTACCCACCTGGGGCAACATCATGTCGGAGGGGCGGAGCTACTTCCGCATCCACCCGCACATGATCCTGTTCCCGGGCATCTTCCTCGCCGTCACGGTATTGGCGGTCAACATGCTGGGCGACGGCCTGCGCGATACGCTCGACCCCCGCCTCAGCAAGCGCATCTGACATGAAATCCGTTCTTGATATCCGCAATCTCACCATTGCGCTGCCCAAAGGCAGCGACCGGCCGCATGCGGTCGAGAATGTGAGCCTGTCGGTCGGCGCGGGCGAGATCGTCTGCCTGGTCGGCGAATCGGGATCCGGCAAGTCCGTCATCGCGCATACCGTGATGGGCCTTCTGGCGGGTGCGTTGAAACCCGTCGGCGGCGAGATTCTCCTCGAAGGCGAAGACGTCCTGAAGGTGGACGAAGCGCGCCTGCGCGAACTGCGCTGCACCCGCATGTCGATGATCTTCCAGGAGCCGATGACGGCACTGAACCCGGTCATGACCTGCGGCGATCAGATCGACGAGGTGCTGCGCACCCATACCAGCATCGACGCGCCGACGCGGAAGAAGAAGATCATCGCCATCCTGGAGCGGGTTCACATGCCCGATCCCGAACGGCTCTATGCTTCCTATCCGCATCAGCTGTCCGGCGGCCAGCGTCAGCGCATCATGATCGCGATGGCGCTGATCCTCGAGCCGGTTCTGCTGATCGCAGACGAGCCGACGACGGCGCTGGACGTGACGACCCAGGCCCAGATCCTGGAGCTGATCCGCGACATCCAGCGCGAGCGCGGTACCGGCGTCCTGTTCATCACGCACGATTTCGGGGTGGTTTCCGAGATCGCCGATCGCGTAGCCGTGCTCCGCCTCGGCAATCTGGTCGAGCTCGGCCCGACCGAGGAGGTGTTGCGGCGGCCCCAGCACGCCTATTCGCGCATGCTGATCTCCTCGGTCCCGAGCATGACACCGAAGCATCGCGACCGGGATACCGCGGCGATCGTGGTCCTGCGCACCGACGGCCTCGGCAAGACCTACGGCGGCAGCAGCTTCTTCCAGAAGTCGCGCCCGGTGAGGGCGGCGGACGATGTCAGCATCGAGGTGCGCCGCGGCGAGGCGCTGGGCATCGTGGGCGAATCCGGTTCCGGCAAGTCCACCGTGGCCCGTTGCATCGCCCGACTGATCGATCCGACCGAGGGGCGAATCTATCTCGGCGGGGACGAAGTGGGCTGGCTGTCCAGCCGTGTGTTGCGCAAGCACCGCCGGCGCATCCAGATCGTCTTCCAGGATCCTTACCGTTCGCTCAATCCGCGACGCACAGTCGTGGAATCGGTGATCGAAGGGCCGATGAATTATGGCGTGAGCCGCAAGGAAGCCACCGAACGCGCAAAGTCGCTGTTCGAGATCGTCCGCCTCGACCCGCGCGCGCTGGATCGCTATCCGCATCAGTTCTCGGGCGGCCAGCGCCAGCGAATCTGTATTGCCAGGGCGCTGGCCATGGAGCCGGAACTGCTGATCGCCGACGAAGCGGTATCGGCGCTGGATGTTTCGGTGCAGGCGCAGGTTCTTCAGCTGCTGGACGACATCCGCGACAAGTTGAAGCTCGCCATGCTGTTCATCACGCATGATCTGCGGGTGGCCGCCCAGGTCTGCGAGACGATCGCGGTGATGCAGAAGGGGAAGGTCGTCGAATACGGGCTGGTGGCGGACGTCTTCAATACGCCCAAGCACGTCTATACCCAGGAGCTGCTGAAGGCGGCGCCGGGAAAGGGCTGGGACTTCGCTGCTTTCGCGCCGGCTTGAGGTTCACGCCCAGCCGGATTCGGTCTAGGATCGCACGATCGCTGATGCATCGTTCGACCAGGGGAGGCGCGCAGGGTGAAGCATCGCGTCCAGATCCCGTTGCGGCATTTCTTTGCCACGCCGCCGACGCCTTGCCCCTACCTGCCCGGCCGGCTGGAACGGAAGGTTGTGACGCTGCTTGCCGGCGAGGATCCCGACCGTCTGCATGATGCGCTGAGCCAGGCCGGATTCCGGCGCAGCCAGGATCTGGCCTATCGCCCGGCATGCGAAGGCTGCAGCGCCTGCATTCCGGTTCGCATCCCCGTCGAACGATTCCTGCCCGGCCGTTCGCTGCGCCGGGTCCAGGGCCGCAACCTGGGCATCAGCGCAAGGATGATGCCGGCGATCGCCACCAGGGAGCATTTCAGCCTGTTCCGGCGGTATCTGCTGAGCCGCCATTCCGGCGGCGGCATGGCCGACATGGATTACGCCGATTACCGCGCCATGGTCGAGGAGACGCCGGTCGACACCGCTCTCACCGAGTTCCGGCGAGGGGACGGCGAACTCTATGCCGTGTGCCTGACGGATCGAATGAAAGACGGGTTCTCGCTGGTCTACAGTTTCTTCGACCCCGCCTACGATCCCTGCAGCCCGGGCACATTCATCATTCTCTGGCATGCCCTGGAAGCCCGGGAAAGGGAACTGGGCTACGTCTATCTCGGCTACTGGATCGAGCAGAGCCGCAAGATGGCCTACAAGGCACGCTTCCGGCCGCTGGAGCGCCTCGGCCCGGATGGATGGCGGCCGTTCGAACCCGGCGACGTCATCGCCTCTTGACGAGATCGGCCTTTGTTGCGACCTTTCGACGCAACAAGGGGAGGGAGAGCACCGTGAAACGTCGCGACTTCGTAACCGCAGCAGCAGTCGGAGCGACGGCTGCAGCCAGTTTCCCGAAATTCGCCATCAGCCAGGGTCGCATCGAGTGGCGGATGGTTACCGCGTGGCCGCGCGGCCTCGTCCCTGTGCACCAGGGCGCGGAACGCATCGCCAAGCGCATCGAACTGATGAGCGGCGGCAAGATGTCCGTGAAGGTGTACGCCGCGGGCGAGTTGCTGCCCGCCTTCGGCGGCTGGGACGGCATCATCAGCGGCGCCTGCGAGATGGCGCACGACACGCCCTACTACCATGTCGGCAAATGCCTGGGTGCGGCCGTCTATTCGGCGGTGCCCTTCGGCATGACGGCAAACGAGTTCTATGCCTGGCTCACGCATGGCGGCGGCCAGGACCTGTGGGACAAGCTGTATGCGCAGTTCGGGCTGAAGGCCTTCACCCAGGGCCCTACCGGTGAGCAGTTCTTCGGATGGTTCCGCAAGGAGATCAAGTCGGTCGACGACATCAAGGGCCTGAAGATGCGTACCGCCGGCTATGGCGTGAACGTGCTCCAGAAGCTCGGGGCGACCGTGGTGACACTGCCGCCCGGCGAGACCTTCGCCGCCCTGCAGTCGGGCGCGATCGACAGCGTCGAATGGGTCGGCCCCTATGCCGACCTGGCGCTCGGCTTCCACAAGATCGCCAAATACTACTACTGGCCGGGCACGTCGGAGCCGTCCGTCTCGGGACAGGTGATGATGTCGAAGTCCAAGTACGACGCATTGCCGAAGGATCTGCAGGAGATCATCCGCGTCACCATCGAGCACGAATACAGCACCATCTATTCGGACTACTTCGCGCCGTCCATCGGGGCGCTGAACGAGCTCCTGACCAAGCAGGGCGTGCAGCTGCGGCAGGTGCCGCGCGACGTGCTCATGGCTCTGGGCAAGGCTTCCGGCGAGGTGATCCAGGAACTGCTCGACAAGGCGGACCCCGCCTCCAAGGAAGTGCTGGTCAGCTATCTGAAGTTCCGCAAATCGATCCTGGGCTATTCGCGGATCACGCAGCTGGCCTATATGCAGGCACGGCTCCTGGATTTCCAGTATCCGGGCGGCTGAGATCAGCGACGGCGCCTGGAACCACCGGGCGCCGTCTCGCCTCTTCATCGCATTGCCAATTCATGCCCGGTGGCTATTGTAAATCAGCCGGCCGCAGGCCGCCGTCGCGGCCTAAAATGCGGTTGAGGGCAGGGAGAGAACTAAATGGAACGTCGTCGATTTATCAAGACCGCGGGCCTCGGCGCCGTGGCCGCGGCCGGTGCTGCAGCCAGCTTCCCGAAGGTCGCAATCAGCCAGGGCCGCGTCGAATGGCGCATGGTAACCGGATGGCCGAAGGGATTGCCGGGTCTGCACACGGGCGCCGAGCGATTCGCGCAGCGCGTTGGCGACATGAGCGGCGGGCGGCTGACGATCAAGGTCTTCGCCGCCGGTGAATTGGTTCCCGCCTTCGGCGGCTGGGATGCCGTGGTCAGCGGCTCGGCGGAAATGGCGCATGACGCGCCCTACTATCACATCTCCAAGGCCGTCGGCGCCGCCTTCTTCTCGGCCGTCCCCTTCGGCCTCACGGCGACCGAGACCTCGGCCTGGATCAACTTCGGCGGCGGCCAGGAAGTCTGGGACAAGCTCTACAACCCCTTCGGCCTGATGGCCTTGCACGGTGGTTCCACCGGCGTGCAGATGGGCGGCTGGTTCCGCAAGGAAATCAAGTCGGTCGACGACCTGAAGGGCCTGAAGTTCCGCATGCCGGGCCAGGGCGGCCAGGTGCTGACCAAGCTGGGTGCCACGGTCGTGAACCTGCCGGGCGGCGAGATCTTCCCGGCCCTGCAGTCGGGCGCCATCGACGGCACCGAATGGGTCGGCCCCTACAACGACCTCGCGCTCGGTTTCTACAAGGTGGCGCCCTACTACTACTGGCCCGGTTTCCACGAGCCCGGCACGACGCTCCAGGTCATGATGAGCAAGGCGAAGTTCGAAGCCCTGCCCAAGGACCTGCAGGCGATCATCCGGAGCGCGGCGGCAGCCGAAATGGACGTGATGACCTCCGAATTCAACGGCAAGTCCGGTCCGGCGCTGAACGAACTGATCACCAAGCATCGGGTGCAGTTGCGCCAATTCCCGCGCGACGTGCTCATCGCCTTCGGCACCGCCTCCGGCGAGGTGATGCAGGAGGTGCTGGACAAGGCGGACCCGAACTCGAAGGCGGTGGCGGTTTCCTTCCTCAAGTTCCGGAAGGAAATCATGGCCTATTCGCGGATCTCGGATCTCGCCTATATGCAGGCGCGCCTGCTGTCGTTCAAATACCCGGGCTGAAACCGGCCCCGCTTGCCGACAAGCCCCGTCCCGGCCAGCCGGGGCGGGGCTTTTTCCTTAAGGAACCAGCAGCAGTTCGAGGCCGAAATCGAGCCCGGCGATAAGCCCCGCGATCAGCACGGCCAGATGAGCCAGCATCAGGAGTTCGGCGGCGATGGGAAAGCGCCCCTGCCCGTCGCGCCCGGCGATGGAATGCACCAGGCGCCGCAGCGGTAGGAAGGTCACCAGCCACAGGCTGAGCGCCACGATGGCGATGATCGCATCGATGCCGAGCTGGTTCATTGCAGCACCCCCGGCAGCCCCTGCTGGTCGGAGCCCGTCCCCCCACCCTGGCCGAAGGGCTGGTCGCTCTCCATCGGCTGGGACAGGTCGTCCTCGGGCCGAACATTGAGCTGGTCGAGCGACTGGGGCGCCTCCAGCGAGAAATCCTGACGGAAGATGTATTCGGGCAGCCAAGTGGCGGTCTGGGGATAGAGCCAGATCAGCGACATGGCGAAGATCTGCAAGCCGATCCAGGGGATGACCCCGGTCCAGATCTGCGGGGTCGTCACCGCGGCGGGGGCGATGCCCCGCATATAGAACAGGGTGTAGCCGAAGGGCGGCGTGAGGAAACTGGTCTGCAGGTTCACCCCGATGATGACGCCGAGCCATACCGGGTGGAAGCCGAGCAGGATGAGCGCCGTGCCGCAGATCGGCACGGTGATCAGGATGATCTCGAAGGTGTCGAGGAAGAAGCCCAGCAGGAACATCACCGCCATGACCACCAGCAGCGCGCCGATGCGCCCGCCCGGGGTATTGCTGAGCGCCTGTTCCACGAGATGCTCGCCGCCGAGACCCCGGAAGGTGAGGCTGAACAGCGATGCCGCCATCACGATCACGAAGACGAGGCCGGCGGTCATCATCGTGCTGTGGCTGGCATGCCGGATCATGTCGAAGTTGAGCCGACCGTTGAGGGCGGCAAGCAGAACCGCGCCGAGCGCACCGATCGAGGCGCTTTCCGTGGCGGTCGCGATGCCGCCGAGGATGCTGCCCAGCACCGCCACGATCAGGAGCAGCGGCGGGATCATCGCGAGCAGCACGCGCCGGGGCAGGCCGCGCTTCTCCTCGGCGGTGAGTTCGATCGCCGGGCAACTCTCCGGCACCATCACCGCCTTGTAGATCATCCACAGGACGTAGAGTCCGACCAACATCAGGCCAGGGATCAGCGCCCCGGCAAAGAGGTCGCCGACCGATACCGGATCGGGCGACAGGTTGCCGAGCTTGGCCTGCGCCTGCTGGTTGACCCCGGCAAGGAGGTCTCCCAGCACGATCAGGATCGTCGAGGGCGGGATGATCTGGGCCAGCGTCGCCGAGGTGCAGATGACGCCGGTGGCGAGCCGGGGGTCGTAGTTGGCGCGCAGCATGGCGGGCAGGCTGATCAGGCCCATGGTGACGACGGTCGCGCCGACCACGCCGGTCGAGGCGGCGAGCATGGCGCCGACAATGACGACCGCGATCCCGAGGCCGCCCGGCAGCTTGCCGAAAAGCTGGCCCATCGTGACCAGCAGTTCCTCGGCTATGCCCGATCTTTCGAGCACAAATCCCATGAAGACGAAGAGCGGGACGGCGACCAGCACCTCGTTGCGCATGATGCCCACGTAGCGGGGCGGCAGCGCGCTCATGAACGACCAGTCGAAGGCGCCGATCATGTAGCCGATGAAGCCGAAGATGATCGAGGCGCCGGCCAGCGAAAAGGCGATCGGATAGCCCAGCATCAGCGTCGCCAGAACGCTGATGAAGAGCAGAATGGAGAGAATGTCCCCCGGACTGAGACCAAACAGCGTCATAGGGAACCGGGCTCCGGGGTGGCGCCTTCGACGCGCTTCTGGTGCAGGAACTCGACCCTGCCCATGAGGACCAGGATGCAGCGGGCCATCACCGCCAGCATGGCCAATCCCATGAAGACCGAGAACAGCATCAGGCAGATTTTCAGGAGATAGAGCGCCGGCATGCCGCCGAGCTGGTCGGAGGGCTCGCCCGCCTGGATGGAAAGCACCATGAAGGGCCAGGTGGTCCAGCCGAGGAGCACCAGCCAGGGAAGCAGGAAGATCGCCGAGCAGGCGAGTTCGACGGCCGCCTTGGTCCGGGGCTGCCAGCGGGCATAGAAGATATCGACCCGGACATGGCCGTCCTTCATCAGGACGTAGCCGGCGCCGAGTACGAACACCGCCGCGTGGATCCAGACGTAGAGTTCCTGCATCCAGACGTAGCCGGTCTCGAACCCGTAGCGCAGCACGACCACGGCTGCACAGACGAGCACCGTGCCGACCGTCCACCAGCCGACGATGCGCCCGATCATGTCCGTGAACGCATCCGCCGCGCGGACGAATGCAATCAATACCTTCAAGCCGCCTTCCCCCCTGCCGCGGGTGGTGCCGTCCGCACCTTGGCCGCGATCTAAGCGGAAGCCCGGCGAAATAGCAAAGCGCCGGCGCCTGTCACCGATCCGCAATCCAACCGTCACCAACGAGTCCCGCGCGACCGGTACCGAGTCCGCGTCGAACAAGGGGATCACATGCTGGAAATCTCGGGCCTGACCAAGCGGTTCGGTACTCACGCGGCCGTCAACGCGGTGTCGCTGTCGGTGCCGGCGGGGCAGTTCGTCGGCGTCATCGGCCGTTCGGGAGCCGGCAAGTCCACGCTGCTGCGGCTGATCAACCGGCTGGAGGAACCGTCCGGGGGCTCGATCCGATTCGGCGACCAGGAGATCTCCACCCTGTCCGGCCGGGCCTTGCGCGCCTGGCGGGCGCGCTGCGCCATGGTGTTCCAGCAGTTCAACCTGGTCGGCCGGCTCGACGTGCTGAACAACGTGCTGCTGGGCCGGTCCTTCGTGGTCCCCACGGCCCGGGCACTGCTGAAGCTGTGGTCGGTCGACGACCGCGCCGCCGCGCTTTCCGCCCTGGAACAGCTCGATATCGGGCTGCTCGCGGCCCAGCGCGCCGAAACGCTGTCCGGCGGGCAGCAGCAGCGGGTCGCCATCGCCCGGGCGCTGCTGCAGGAGCCCGACATCATCCTGGCCGACGAGCCGATCGCCTCGCTCGACCCGCGCAACAGCCGCGTGGTGATGGACGCGCTCCGGCAGATCAACCGCGAACTCGGCATCACCGTGCTCTGCAACATGCACGATCTCGACGTCGCCAAGGCCTATTGCGACCGGCTGGTCGGGATGGCGCAGGGCCGCGTCGTGTTCGACGGCTTGCCCGAGGCCCTGACCGAGGACGAGGCGCGCGAACTCTACGGCCTCGAGGCCGCCGATGTCCTGGATATGACCCCGGAGACGCTGCAGCCGGTGGCCATGGCGGCCGAAGGCCGCCGCTTCGCCGGCCGCCGCGCCGCCGCCCACTGATCCCAACCAGAAGGAAACCAAGCGATGATCGATCGTCGTAGCCTGATTGCCGCCGCCGCCCTTGTCGCCTTCGCCGGCACCGCCCATGCCCAGGACTGGAAGGCGAAGTACCCCGAACTCGTCTTCGCCGTCGTGCCGGCCGAGAACGCCTCGGGCGTGACCGAGCGTTTCGGCCCCTTCATCGAGTACCTCTCGAAGGAAGTCGGCACCAAGGTGACGCTGCGTATCGCCAACGATTACGCCGCGGTGATCGAGGGCCAGCGCGCCGGCAACATCCATATCGGCTATTACGGCCCGGCTTCCTATGCCCGCGCCTACATCACCGGCACCAAGACCGAGCCCTTCGTCATCACCGTCAACACCGACGGCGCCGAGGGCTATCACTCGGTCTTCTATGTCCGCGCCGACAGCCCCTATCAGAAGATCGAGGATCTGAAGGGCAAGAACCTCGGCCTCGTCGATCCGAACTCCACCTCCGGCAACAACGTGCCGCGCTATGCACTGAACAAGATGAAGATCGAGCCGGAGGTCTTCTTCGGCAAGGTGGTGAATACGGGCAGCCATGAGAACGCCGTCCTGGCCCTGCACCAGAAGACCGTCGACGTGGCGACCAACTGGTACAACACCGACACCGATTCGAACTTGACCCGCATGCACAACAAGGGTCTGGTGAAGAAGGAAGACTTCCGCGTCATCTTCAAGTCCGACCTGATCGCGAATTCTCCCTTCGCCTATCATTCCGACCTCCCCGCCGAACTGAAGGCCTCGATCAAGAAGGCCTTCGTGGAATCGCCGGTCAAGGCCAAGGCCGCCTTCGAGAAACTGTCCGACGGCAAGGACCGCGGCTTCAAGGAAGTCGACCACAAGTTCTTCGACGCCACGGTGGAACTGGTCCGCTTCGTCGACAGCCTGCGCAAGAAGAGCTCCTGAACCGATCGCGGCGGGGCGAGCCATGAATGTGACCATCGCCCCGCTGCCGCCGGCCCGGCTGGCGGTGCTGACCGCGGCCTATCGCCAGAACATCGCGGCGCGGCGCCGCCAGGGCCTGATCCTGGCCCTGGCGGTGCTGGTCTGCACCGCCCTCGCCTCGATCTCGGCCGAGGTCAGCCCGCTGAAGCTGGTCGAGAACATCGGTAATTTCACCACCTATATCGCCCGCCTGTTCTTTCTCGACAACGGCCGCTTCGTGCTGACCGATCCGGTCGAGTGGTACTGGGGCCTTGGCAAGTGGTCGCGGCTGCTCGCCGAGACATTGCTGATCGCCTATGTCGGCACCGCGCTCGGCGCCATCGGCGGGCTGTTCCTGTGCTTCCTCGCCGCCGCCAACCTCTCGACCAATGCCTGGATCCGCTGGCCGGTGCGCCGGTTCCTGGAATTCTCCCGCACGGTGCCGGAACTGGTTTTCGCGCTGATCTTCGTCATCGCCTTCGGCCTCGGGCCCGTGCCCGGCGTGCTGGCCATCGCCATCCACACCATGGGCGCGCTCGGCAAGCAGTTCTTCGAGGTGGCCGAGAACATCGACATGCGCCCGGTGGAGGGCGTCACCGCCACGGGCGGTACCTGGAGCACGATGGTCCGCTTCGCCGTGCTGCCGCAGGTCGCCTCCAACTTCGTCAGCTACACCCTGCTGCGCTTCGAGATCAACGTGCGCGGCGCCTCGGTCATGGGCTTCGTCGGCGCCGGCGGCATCGGGCAGGACCTCCTGGAAGCGATCCGCAAGTTCTACTATTCCGACGTCTCCGCCATCCTGCTGCTGATCATCGGCACGGTGATGCTGATCGACCTCGGCACCGAACGGCTGCGGCATCGCATCCTGCACCTGGAGGGGCGGAAGTGACCGAACTGGAACGCCTGAAGCGCCAGCACCCGGCCATTTTCGCGCCCTCGATCGGCCAGCGCTTCGGCGGGCCGATCGCGGCCGGCGGCATTGCGCTGTCGCTGATCGGCGGGCTGTGGCATCTCGGCTTCTCGCCCGGGCGGATCGTCGACGGCATGGGCCAGCTCGGCACCATGATCGGCCTGATGTTCCCCCCCGATCCCGGCAGTTTCGCCCGCGCCATGATCTACCTGAACGCGCTTGGCGAGACGGTGGCCATCGCCTTCCTCGGGACCTTCGCCGCCGCCATCCTGGCCATGCCGCTCGGGCTGCTGGCGGCGAAGAACGTGGTCGCCAACCGTATCGTTCATTTCCTCTCCCGCCGCGGGTTGGACAGCATCCGCGGCGTCGACACGCTGATCTGGGCGCTCATCTGGATCAACGTGGTGGGCTTGGGCCCCTTCGCCGGCGTGCTCGCCATCCTCACCTCCGACATCGGCACCTTCGGCAAGCTGTTCTCGGAAGCGATCGAGGCCGCCGACAAGCGCCCGGTCGAGGGCGTGCTGTCGACCGGCGCCGGACCGCTGCACCGGATCCGCTTCGGCATCCTGCCGGGCGTCTTCCCGGTGATGCTGGGCCAGGTGCTGTATTATTTCGAGAGCAACACCCGCTCGGCCACCATCATCGGCATCGTCGGCGCCGGCGGCATCGGCCTGCATCTGGCCGAGCAAATCCGCACGCTGGAATTCGGCCATGTGGCCTTCATCGTGCTCAGCATCCTGGCCGCCGTCGCCGTCATCGACGCGATCTCGGGGCGCTTACGCTTCGCCATCATCGGCAAGCGCGCGGTGCCGGTGGATTGAGAGGTCGGCGCCGCGGCTTCCTCGTCCTTCGAGACGACCACTTCGCGGTCCCTCAGGATGAGGAAGCCCAATTCAACATAGAGATAGTCCTCATGCTGAGGAGGCTGTGAAACAGCCGTCTCGAAGCACGAGGACGGACCCATCGCACCCGCCGCCGTCAGAACACCGGCGCCGATCCGCGCGGGCCGATCTCCCATTCGAAGGCGTCGTCACCCTGGTCCATGCGGGCCAGCACCCGCACGCGCAGGAAGCGGTCGTGCACCGAGAGCATGCCCTCGAGAAGGCCGTTCCAGGCCTCGAAGGCGGAAGCGGGCACGCCCTGGACGCCGCGCATCAGGCGCCAGCCGGTCTGGCGGATGCGGACGGTCCCCTGCCCCGCCTCGATGCTGACGGGGTCGTCCTGGGCCATGGCGAGAGCAGCCCAGAGCCTGGCGAAGGAGAGCGCACTGTCGTCGGCCACGCCCAGGGTGCGCGCCATGTCGTCATAGAACTGCATGCCGATCTGCACGGCGGCGACATGGCCGAGGCGCGCCGCCTCCGCCGGGCCGAAGAGAGCGGCGAGGACCGGCAGGCCGTTCTTTATGTAGTCCATCGCATAGTTGCGGCTGGCCTTGGCGAGGCGCGCGGGCGTCCAGTCGGTGCTGGAGAGCTTCGGCGCCGCGGCCGGGTCGAAGCGCGGCGGCAACTCGCCCGGCGAGTAGCGCAGCCGCTCGTCGGGGGCGAGCGGCCGGTCGTGCTCGAGGAAATAGCCCGACAGGCCGGGCTGGCCGTCGGTGGTCTGCTGGGTGCAGACGAATCCGAGCTTGGGATTGCCGAGGCTGATGCCGTTATGGGCGTACCAGCCGCGCAGCACGCCGCGGGAGACGTCGGAGGGGATGCCGCAGAGCGCCACGCCGTCGTAGATCCAGCGCGGGGGAACGAAATGGACCCAGGCTTTCCGGTCGGACTCGCGCATGAACTGCACCTTCACGCCGCCGACGCCGTTCGACAGATAGTGATAGCCCGCCGCCTTCACCGCATCGGGTTCGTGGGCCAGACCGAGCTTCTCGATCCCGGGCAGGAACTTCTCCAGGTGCTGGCGCCGGAACAGGCCATAAGTGAATTCGCCCGCGTCGGCGGCGCTGCGCCGGGAAACCAGGGTCAGCAGGAGGCCGGTGAGCCAGTGGTGATAGAGCGTTCCGACGGCCCGCCAGCCCGCCTCCATGGCGGCCCCGGTCGGCAATTCTGCAGTCACGGCGTTCCCTCTTCTTCCTTGAAAAACGTATCGCGGAGCGTGGTCCAGGTGGCTTCGTCGGGCGCCACCAGGAGCGGCGCTGCCCGCGTCGGGATGTCGAGGCGATAGCGTTCGCCGTCGATGCGGGCGGCATGGCCGCCGGCCTCGGCATGGATGAGGAGGCCGGCGACGTGGTCCCAGGGTTGGGTGCGGTGATAGACGGCGAAGCTGATCGCCCCCTCCAGCATGCCGAGATATTCCTGGGCGCAGCAGCGGAAGCCCAGGATCGAGCCGATGCGGTTGGCCCGGTAGGCCATGCGGGCGACCGTCTGCCGGTCGCCGTTGCGGCTGTTCAGCACGCCGTGCATGGCGGGCAGGCTGCGCGGCACGGGCACCCGCATCCGCCGGCCTTCGAGGAAGGCGCCCTTCCCCCGCACCGCCGTCGCCATGCGGCCGCGCACGGGATCGTAGATCCAGCCGGCCTCGGCCACGCCGTCGACCAGATAGGCCAGGATGACCGCGAAAAGCGGCAGGCCGCTGGCGAAATTGAGGGTACCGTCGACGGGATCCAATATCCAGGCGGTGCGCGCACCGGGCAGGCGCGGGACCAGGCTGGGGTCCTCGGCCGCCGCTTCCTCCCCCACCATCAGGGCGTTCGGGTCGAATTCACGCAGGCGGAGGGACAGGAGGCGTTCGGATTCGAGATCGGCCGCGGTCACCAGGTCGTGCGGGCCTTCCTTCTCGTAGGTGTCGCCGGGGGCGAGACGGCGGAAGCGCGGCAGGATCGCCGTCTCCGCCACTTCGCGGATCGCCGTCCCCACCGCCGTCATGAACGCTTCGTCGATCACGCGCAGGCACCCTCCGCACCAAGCCTCGGAGCAAGCGCCCCGCTGCTCCATCCCGTCGCTCAGCCGACAATAGGCGCCTCGGCGCGCGGGGGCGATAGGCCGGGGGGCGATACCGCGACGGGGTCCTGGGCCAGGGGCCGCCCGCGTTCGCGCCGCAACAGCACGAACTTGTAGGGCGCGCCCTCGGCCTCGATCTTGGCCACCAGCCCCTCGCAGAGCTTGTGCAGCCGGAACTGGAAGGAGGGATCATTGGCGAAATCGCGCGCCATGGCCTGGGACATGCGCTCGAAGAGGCGCTTGCGCTCGGCTTTCAGCTCGGCCGGGCTCAAGGGACGCTTCGGCGCGTCCTCCAGCCGCTCGAGCCCGCAGAGCTTGCCGATCATCCCCTCGGCGCGGAGCGCGGCATTGGACTGGCCCTGGGCGAGCGCCTGGTCGCGGATCAGTTCGAGGGATTCCAGATGCTCCTCCGCGGTCGGCGGTTCCTGCTTGCCGGCCAAGGGGTTATGGCCATTCCGGTCGGTGTGGTCGCGGAACGCCTGTTCCGCCTCAGGCGGAAGCGGCGTTCCGCTTTCGACGCCGACCCAGCCCTTGGCGCGCAGCTCGCGCACCGCACCCCGAACCGCCCGGTCGGTGAGGCCGAGGTCGCGGGCGAGGCGGAGCGTCGGCACCTTCGCCGGCAAAGTCGGGCATTCCGGGTCTTCCAGAATGAGCGCCACCATCACCTGTTTCGCGGCCGGCGTGAGGGTCTTGGCGCCGATCACGGCACCGATGCGGGAACGGAGGAGTGTGAGGAGAGCGGTGGGGGAGCCCGGAAGGAGAAATTCGCCTGACATAAGCGCCATCCGTGATTTGAATCAAATTTCTGCATTTTAACACAAAATATATCCACGGGCAATTTCTGATTCCGCTGACGCACGAATTTGCTTTGAAAGCTCAATACCAGGGTTCGCAAGCTCGCTACTGCGCGCGGCTGCGCAATCGGCTATCTCCTTCGCCCATGGACCTTTTCTTCTACGGCACCCTGATGGACCTCGACGTGCTGTCCCGCGTGACGGGGCGGCCGTTTACCGCCGCGCAGCTTCTGCCGGCGACGCTTTCAGGCTGGCGCCGGGTGCGGGCGCTGGGCGAGCCCTACCCCATCGTACTGCCTGAGCCGGGCGGCATGGTGCGGGGCGTGGTCGTGCGCGACCTGACGGATGCCGATGTGGCCAAGCTCTCCCACTACGAAGGGAGCAAGTACGACCTGGTGCCGGCCGATGCCGAGATCGGCGGCAGGCCGCATCCGGTGCGGTTCTACCGGCCCGGGCCGGCCTTCAAGACCGATCCCGAACCCTGGGAGTTCGACGCCTGGGTGAAGAACGAAAAGACCGCCTTTCTGAAGCGGGTTTCCGACCGCGGCTTTGCCTGAAGGAGCGCGCCATGGACCGCGACAGCGACGTCGAGCTGATCGAGAAGGCGGAAGAGC
>JALHMN010000011.1 GCA_022844005.1 bacterium
TCGACCTCGAGCGTGTCGATCTGCTCCTCGGCCTTCAGCTGGTACTTGTTGACGCCGACGATCACCTCCTCGCCGCGGTCGATGCGGGCCTGCCGGCGGGCGGCGGCTTCCTCGATCCGAAGCTTCGGCATGCCGCTTTCGACCGCCTTGGTCATGCCGCCCAGCGCCTCGACCTCCTCGATCAGCTTCCAGGCCTCGTTCACCAGCGAGTTGGTGAGGGATTCGATGTACCAGCTGCCGCCCAGCGGATCGACGACCTTGGGGATGCCGGTTTCCTCGGCGATGATCAGCTGGGTGTTGCGGGCGATGCGGGAGGAGAATTCCGATGGCAGCGCGATCGCCTCGTCCAGCGCATTGGTGTGCAGCGATTGCGTGCCGCCGAGGACGGCCGCCATCGCCTCGATGGTGGTGCGGATCACGTTGTTGTAGGGGTCCTGCGCCGTCAGGCTGACGCCGGACGTCTGGCAATGCGTCCGCAGCATGACCGAGGAAGCCTTCTTCGGATCGAAGCCGCGCATGACCCGCGACCACAGCACGCGGGCGGCGCGCAGCTTGGCGATCTCCATGAAGAAGTTCATGCCGATGGCGAAGAAGAAGGAGAGGCGCCCGGCGAACTCGTCGACTGGCAGGCCGCGCTCGATCGCCGTCCTGACGTATTCCTTGCCGTCGGCGATGGTGAAGCCCAGTTCCTGGACGGCCGTCGCCCCGGCCTCCTGCATGTGATAGCCGGAGATCGAGATCGAGTTGAACTTCGGCATCCGCTTCGCTGTGAAGGCGATGATATCGGCCACGATCCGCATCGAGGGCGCCGGCGGATAGATATAGGTGTTGCGGACCATGAACTCCTTGAGGATGTCGTTCTGGATCGTGCCGGCCAGTTTCTCCGGCGGCACGCCCTGCTCCTCGGCGGCGACGATATAGTTGGCGAGCGTCGGGATGACGGCGCCGTTCATGGTCATGGAGACCGACATCTTGTCGAGCGGGATGCCGTCGAACAGGATCTTCATGTCCTCGACGGAATCGATGGCGACGCCGGCCTTGCCCACGTCGCCCACCACGCGCGGATGGTCGCTGTCGTAGCCGCGATGGGTGGCGAGGTCGAAGGCGACCGAGAGGCCCGCCTGGCCGGCGGCGAGGTTGCGGCGGTAGAAGGCGTTCGACTCTTCGGCGGTGGAGAAGCCGGCATACTGGCGGATGGTCCAGGGCCGGTTCGCGTACATGCTGGCGCGGACGCCGCGGGTGAACGGCTCGAAGCCCGGAAACTCCTGAATCTCAATGCCTTCCAGGTCCGCCGCGGTATAGAGCGGCTTCACCGTGATGCCTTCGGGCGTCTCCCAGGCGACACTGTCGAGGCCCGCTTCGCCGATTTCCTTGGCGGCGAGTCTCTGCCAGGCGTCGAGCGTGGGTTTCGTGGACATCGGAACGGGCTCTCGAACTGAATGTTGCTGAAGTCTGGCCGCAGTATGGCGCGCGGGGCGGCGGAATCAAATCCTGGGGCGCCAGCTGCCGAGCGCGATCGAGGCGGCGATGATCCCGCCATAGGCGAACAGGCCGATCCCGACCAGGAGGAAGACCGCCTCCAGCCCGAGGCCGAAGTAGAGTACCGCCATATAGCCGCCGATCGTGGCGAAGCCGAGGCGGAACAGCCCGGCGATGAAGGGCCATTTCATCCGCCCCGCCCCCTGGCTGGCGAAATAGAGCGCCATGCCGAGGCCGAAGAAGGTGAAAGCCGGCGCCGCGTACTGGAAATAATGCGTGGCGGTCAGCGCCACCGCCGGGTCGGTGGTGAAGACGGCGATGAAGGGGGCGGGGATCAGGGCGAGCGTTATGCCGACGAAGCCCGATACCGCCATCGCCATGGCACCGCCGGTCCAGGCGGCGCGGCGGGCGCGCTCCCAGTCCCCGGCCCCGACGGCGACGCCGACCAGGGTGGTGAGCGCGGCGCCGATGCCGAAGGCGATGGGGATCTGCAGGAATTCCAGCCGGGCGCCGATGCCATAGCCCGCGATCGCCGCCGTGCCGAAGCGGGCGACGATGGCGGTCACCAGGATGGTGGTGAGGTTGGCCAGAATGGTCATCAGCGAGGCGATCAGGCCGACGCGCAGGATCTCCCGCAGGGCCGGCTTCGAGAACCGCAACTTGCCTTCCGCCCGGAAGCCGCCGCGGCCGCTCAGCAGGTACCAGCCCAGCACCGCGGCACCAGCCGCCTGCGCGGCCAGCGTCGCCCAGGCGGCGCCGACGATGCCCATGCCGGCGGGGAAGATCAGCACATAGCCGAGGCCGAGCTGCAGCAGGGAGGCACAGACCATGACCCGCCCGGGCGTGCGCGCATCGCCGCTGCCGCGCAGCACCGAGGTGAAGGTGTTGACGATCCAGATCAGCACCATGCCGGCGAAGAGCACGTTGGAATAGGCGATGGCCTGCTCCAGCGCCTCGCCCCGGCCACCCAGGGCGCCATAGATCTGCCGTCCGAACAGGCTGACCAGCACGCTGAAGAACAGGCCCAACGCCACGGCGATGCCCAGGCCATGCCACAGCACCGCCCGGGCCCGGGCCGCGTCGCCGGCACCGACGGCCCGCGCCGTCGCCGCCGCGATGCCGCCGCCCATGCCGCCCGTCGACATCATCCGCATCAGCATGACGATGGGAAAAACCAGAGTGTAGCCGGCGAGGACATCGGTTCCCAGGCGGCCGAGAAAGGCGGTCTCCGCCAGGGCGACGGCGGTATCCACCAGAGAAACGACGATGGTCGGCGCCGCCAGCTTCGCGATGGTCGGCGCGATCGGGGCTTCCAGGAGCGCCCGGGTCCGCGGTGTCATTCCCGTCACGTTTCCCCCGGCTTTCCCCGTCAGCTCGACGGCGCGGCACCCTTCGGCAGCAACAGCCACAGCCGGCCGCGCTGCTTCATCCGCCCGGCGATCGCCGCCGGTTCCGCCCCGTGGCCGAAGAACACGTCGCCACGGACCGGGCCCTTGATCGCGCCCCCGGTATCCTGGGCCACCAGCAGGCGCCGGAAGGCGCGCTCCGGCCCGCCTTCCTGGCCACTGGGTTCGGTCGTATCGAGCCATACCGGCGCGCCGAGCGGAATGAAGCGCGGATCGACGGCAAGCGAACGGCCGGGGGTCAGGGCGACACCCTGGGCGCCGATCGGGCCTTCGCCCGTGATCTCGCGGAAGAATATGTAGGAGGCGTTCAGCCACATGACCCGGTCGGCCTCGGCCGGATTGGCGGCCAGCCAAGCGCGGATCGACTGCATCGATACGCGATCGGCGGGGATGGCGCCGCGTTCGATCAGCGGCCGGCCGATCGCGAGGTAGGGGTGCCCGTTCTGGGCGGCGTAACCGACCCGGATCGTGCCGCCGTCGGGCAGGGTGACCCGGCCGGACCCCTGGATATGCAGGAAGAAGGCATCCACCGGGTCCTCGACCCAGGCGATCTCGAGGCCCCGGTTGGCCAAGGCGCCGCGGTCGATGGCGCTGCGATCGGGATAGGGCTTCAGCGTGCCGCCGCTGACCCGGCCGGCGATGCGCTGGCCCTTCAGGCTGTCGCGGAACTCGCCGAGGTCGACGGTGACCAGGTCGTCCGGGCGCTTGTACAGGGGAAAGCGATTGCGGCCGTCCCGGGCGCGGCTGCCCTTCAGTTCGGCCTCGTAATAGCCGGTGAAGAGGCCGTCGGGGTTGCCATCGGCGGTGGCGCGAAAGGGCCGGAAGGCGGCTTCGATCGCCCGGCGGTAATCGCCACCGACCGCACCGGACACCGCGGCGCAGGCGCGCTGCCAGTCGGCGGCGGTCGACCCGTGCGCCATCGCGCGGCCGGGTTCCGAGCGGGCGACCACCTTGCAGGAACGCTCGAGCGCCGGCCACGCCGCCGCGGCATCGTCCGCGGCCCAGCCGGGCAGTTCAACGAAACTGGCCGGCTCCAGACGGATCTTGGCTTCCTCGGGCGGCGGCGGCTTTTCCGCGCAGGCCGCCAGCAGGAGCAGGCCGCCGATCGCGGCAGCCAGTCTCACGTCGGCGTCGCCGTCGCGATCAGCTGCCAGTTCGGGTCGGAAGAGCGCACGTTGCGCGCGAATGTCCAGATATCGGTCGTTTCCTCGATCGCGTTCGGGTTTCCGGCGACGACCTCGCCGTTCTTGTCGCGGGTCACGCTGATCAGTTCGGAAACGAAGCGGATCGTGACCTCGGCCATGCGCCCGCCGGTCAGGTCGGCGTCGACGACCTCGGCCTCCTTGATGCTGACCAGTGTCGTTTCCTGCGTCTCCTGGCTCGCCTGTCGCTGTTCGATCGCGCCGGCGAAGCTGCGATACACCTCGTCGCCCAGAAGCGTGCGCAACATCGCGACGTCGCCCTTGGCGAAAGCGGTGACGATCATCTCGTACGCACCCTTTGCTCCGCCGATGAACTCGCCGGTGTCGAAGCGCGGGTCCGCCGCGCGGATGCGGCCGAGACCCGCGGCGGCGGGGCCGGCATCGGCTTCCGCCTGGCCCGGCCTTCCGGGCAGCGCGATGACGTTGCCGGGGCCCTTCTCCGCCTCGGGCGAACGGCCGGAATAGGGGGGTGGCGCCGGCGGGCGCGGCTCCGCGCCCGTCCGCTTGCCCAGAACGCTCCGCAGGCGCAGGACGATGAAGCCCGCCACCATCGCCAGCAGGAGAATTTCCAGGATATTGAAGCCGTCACCCATGCGGAGCCCTTCTACTGACGCCCCCGCGTCGAGCCTTGTTGTTCCTCGCCAACCCGCACCCTACCGCCTGAGCACACATGAATCCACCCAAGCTCATGAGATTGACATAGGCATGATTCACGCTCATGCAAGAACGCGGGATCATGCCCTGCAACCTTCAGGCCGTCCCGGAAGGCGGATTGCCGGCGGCCACCTGCGCCTGCTGACGCTGGCGCTGGTAGAGTTCGAGGAAATTGATCGGATCGAGCAAGAGCGGCGGAAAACCGCCGTCACGCACGACATCGGCCAGCACTCGCCGCGCGAAGGGAAAAAGCAGCGTCGGGCACTGCACCAGCACTGCCAGTTCCATATGCTCCGGCGGAAAACCACGAATGGTGAAGGCGCCCGCATACAGCACCTCGGCCACGAACAGCGCCTGGTCGTCACGGGTGGCATTGGCGTTCAGCTTCAGAACGACTTCATAGACGTCCGGCCCGGTGCCGCGGGCCTGCACGTCGACGTTCACGCCGATATTGGGCCGCGCCTCCGAGGGAGCGAGGCTCTGCGGCGCGTTCGGGTTCTCGAACGACAGATCCTTGATGTACTGGGCATTCAAGGTGAAATGGGGCTGGGCCTGCCCGGGGGCCGCCTGCGGCGCGTCGCTCATCGGAAAAAAGTCCTAAAGGCCAGGAAGGGCGCCACGGCTAGCACGGCCACCCTTGCCAGACAACCGAAGGATCGGACCGGAGGCGAATTCAGGGCTGGTCCCACAGCGAGTTCTTGACGAACTTGTCGAGGAAAGCCCGGTGGGCTGCGAGTTCCGCTTCGCTCGCCTCGTGCGGCCGGGGCGGGCGGGCGATGCGGCGGATTTCGACCGTGATCACGCTCGTTTCCGCGCCCAGGACGAGGTCGGGTTGCCGGCCGCCGATCAGTTCGAGATATACGGCGGCGAGAAGGTCGGCATCGAGGAGCGCGCCGTGCTTGTCGCGCCTGGAATTGTCGATGCCGAAGCGCCGGCAGAGCGCATCGAGGTTGGCCTGGGCCCCGGGAAAGCGCTGGCGCGCCATCCTGACCGTATCGATCGTCCGGCTCATCGGAATCGGCCCGCGCTCGAGGCGGGCCAGCTCGGCGTTCAGGAACTTGATATCGAATTCGGCATTGTGGATGACCAGCGGCGCATCGCCGATGAAGTCGATGAACGTTTCCGCGACGGCGGCAAACAAGGGCTTGTCGGCCAGGAATTCGTCCGACAGGCCGTGGATTCGAAAAGCGGCTTCCGGCATCGACCGCTCGGGGTTCAGGTAGGTATGGAAAGTCTCGCCGGTCGGGATGTGGTTGATCAGTTCGATGCAACCGATCTCGACGACGCGATCGCCCGAATGCGCATCGAGGCCGGTGGTCTCGGTATCAAGCACCACTTCGCGCATCTAGAGCGTCCTTCGCCGCTTCGGCGCAGCCCGGCGCGCCGCCTTTATGATCCGCCTCACGGCATCCAGCGCCACGCGCTTGCCGAGGCCGGTGGGCACCAGGAAATCCGCCTTTGCCCGCTTCACCTTGTCGGGCGTCTGCCGGCCGAGGATGTAGGCGAATTTCTCCGGCGTCATATCGGGGCGCCGTAGCACGCGGGCCCGCTGCACGAAGGCCGGTGCGCTCGCCACGGCCACCCGGTCGACCCGCTTGGTCCCCCGTGTTTCGAACAGCAGCGGCACGTCCAGCACCACCAGTCGGCGCCCGGCGGCCAGCGCCGCCTGCAGGAAGCGCTTCTGGTGGCGGCGCAGCAATGGGTGGGTGATGCGTTCCAGGCGGCGCAGTTCGACATCGTTGCCGACGACCATCCGCGACAGCGCAGGACGATCGACGGCGCCATCCCTGACCGCGCCCGGGAAGGCCGCGCCGATGGGAGCCACGGCCTCGCCGCCGCGTGCATAGACCTTGTGCACGGTGGCGTCGGCGTCATAGACCGGGACGCCGAGGCGGCGGAACATCTTCGTTGTTTCGCTCTTGCCCATGCCGATGGAGCCGGTGAGGCCGAGAAGGATCAGCCGAGAACCCACGCCCGAAGCTCCTCCGTCACCGTCGGCCGGACGCCGAACCACGCCTCGAATCCGGCCACCCCCTGATGCAGCAGCATGCCGAGCCCGTCGACACCGGCCAAGCCCCGCGCCCTGGCCTGCGCCAGCAGCGGCGTGTCGAGCGGGGCATAGACGAGATCGCTGACGACGGCTCCCGCCGGAAGCGGCGCGAGATCGATCGTGAGCGCGGGCGCGCCGGTCATTCCCAGACTGGTCGAATTGACCAGGACATGCGCCTCGCGGAGAAGGCCGGCCAGCGCCGGCCAGCCGTGCGCCAGGGCGGGCGCGCCGAGGTCGTTCACGAGCCGCTCTGCCCGGGCAATATCCCGATTCAACACGTGAATCGCGGGTGCGCCCTGGTCGATCAGCCCGGCCACCACCGCGCGGGCGCCGCCGCCGGCGCCGAGCACGACGGCCGGACCCGCCCGCAGGTCGATCCCGGGGACACAGGCCTTCAAGTTCTCGATGAAGCCGGTGACGTCGGTGTTGCGCCCCTCGAGTCTGCCGTCATCGGCCACCACCACCGTATTCACCGCCCCGATGCGCCGTGCCGCCGGCTCCACCCGATCGAGGAGAGCGAGCGCCATCTCCTTGTGGGGAAGGGTGAGGTTGCAGCCGCGGAAGCCGAGCTTGGGCAGCGCCCGCAGGGCGTCCGGGAAATCGCCCGGGCGGACCGCCATGGGAATATAGGCGCCGTCGATCCCGTGCTTCTCCAGCCAGAATCCGTGCAACCGGGGCGACCGCGAATGCGACACCGGCCAGCCCATCAGCCCGGCCACTTTCGCCTTGCCGGATATCGTCATTTCGGCAGCGCCCCCAGCACGCGCAACTGTTCCAGCAGCGCCAGCAGCGGCAGGCCCTGGATCACGAAATGATCACCCTCGATGCGCGAGAAGAGCTGCGCGCCCAGGCCTTCCAGCCGATAGGCGCCGACCGAACCCAGCACGGCCTCGCCCTCGGCCTCGAGATAGGCATCCAGGAAGCCATCGGAAAAGTCACGCATCCGCAGCGTGGCGTATTCGACATGCCTCCAGATCGCGCTGCCGCCCCGCGCCAGCGCCACGGCGCTGTACAGGCGGTGCGGTTTGCCGCGCAGCGCCAGCAGTTGTGCCCGCGCGTGTTCGCGATCGGGCGGCTTGTCGAACCACGCGTCGCCGCAGACCAGCATCGAATCGGCGCCGATCACGAGCGCCTGCGGATTACGGCCAGAGCCGCGCTCCGCCTTCGCTTCCGCCAGCAGCGTCGCGGCATCCGCAGGTTTCGCGCCGTCGCGCCGCAGCGACGCCTTCACGGCTTCTTCGTCTATGGCAGCAGGCTCGATCTCGACCGATACACCGGCGGCCTCCAGCATTCTCGCCCGGGCGCGGCTGGCTGAGGCGAGGATCAGCAGGGTCACCGGCGGACCGTCAGGCGGGATTGATGCCGCCGGGTCCGTTGCGCGAGATCACGCCGCTGACGCAGGCCGCTTCGCTCACGGCATCGCGGCCCGGTCGCGGCCTGGCCTCGACATGGCGCACCGTGCCGGCGGAATTCGGGCGGTCGTAGATGAAGACGAAAAGGGCGCATTCCGGGACGATGAATGTCATGACCTCGGCGGTGGCATCGCGGCGGACCATCTTGGGCCGCCCCAGCGCCCTCAGGACCCCGGCCCGATCCATCCCGACCAGCGCGGGAAGCGGCGCGGCCGTCCGCGGCGGAGCCGCGGCTGCTGGCGTCACGGCGACGGGAACGAGGTCCGTCTTCTCCGGCTTCGGCTCGACCGTCACCCGCGCGGGAGGCGCACCTGCGCCCGACACGCCGGGTGTCGGATTGTCGATGGACAGGGCGCTTGTGGGCGCCGACACGACCGGCGGCCCCGACGTGGCCTGTTGGCTGGCGCCGCCACAACCCGCTACACCCAAGGCAACCGTCACGAACGCCGCGACGGCTCCACTCCCCCTGACCATGTCCCGCGCAATCCTGGTTCGAGCATCCGACGACTTATTCTTTTACCATATACACTCGCGCCATCGAACTGGGGAAGTGGTTACTCCGCCGCACCCGGGCGGGGCGCATCGTCGGCTGTCGTCTCGATATGGCCGACGATCTGGCCGCCCAGCTCGATTTCGAGACGGCCATAGCGCACTTCTCCGGACACCTTCCCCTTCGAGCGGATCATCAGGCGCCCGCGGACGGTGAGCTTGCCCTCGAAACGGCCGCTGATATCGGCGTCCTGGATCTCCGCGGCGCCCTTGAACAGGCCGGTTTCGGCGATCTCGATCGTCTTGCAGTCCGACAGCGCCGCTTCGACCCGCCCTTCGACGACGAGCCGGTCGCAGGAATTGATCTCGCCGTTCAGGCTGATGGCGCTGCCGACGATCAGCGTCCGGGCATCGGGAATCTCAGCCGCCTTCGCGGCGGCAGACGCCGCCGCTGCCGTCGGGGTCGGGCTCGCCATTCCCGGCCGGCCCAGAGGCAGATCGGGACGGCGGATCGGCTCCGGACGCAGCGGAGAGGGCGAAGAGGGGGAAAGCTCTGGGTTGCTCATGGCATTTCCTTGCGAGGCTGGAGAGGCTGCGGACGCCGGCCGCGGTGTCGCGGCGGGCGCGGCAGCCGGGCGCAATGGCGCCAGATTCGAGGGCATCGGGGGGATATCGTCTTCGGGTGGCGTCGAACCGGGGGGGGACGCGGACGCCGGGGTCGTTTTTTTCCGGCCGAACATCAAACCAACCTCATGTCTCTCCACCGTTGAAGGCACACTGACCGAGTCGGCGAATCGAAGTCAAGCCGTGGCCCGAGTCGGTCTTGCACCTTGTCGCAGGTTTGTCACGCGCGCCCGCCACGCGGCGGAATCGTGTGGCGCTTGAACAGGTGCACGAAAGCGGCGGTGACCACCAGCGGCGCCAAGAGCGCGGCCAGCGGCAGGGTGAACAGGAAGGCGGCCACCGCGCCCGCGAGTGTGACCGGCCAGCGGTTGCGGCGCCGCAGCGCCTTCGCCTCCGCGGCCGGCAGGTGGCGCATCGCCACCAGGTCGAAATACTCGCGACCGATCAGATAGCCGTTCAGCAGGTAGAACAGCACGAGATTTAGCGGCGGCAGGAACAGGAAGGCGATGTAGAGGGGCAGCGCCAGCAGGTTCACCAGCAGCACGAGGCCGAGGAAACGGAGCGACTGGATCAGTCCGGGCAGCATGCGCAGCGATCGCCCGGGAGGGTCGGCGGGGTAATGTCGGCTTTCCACCACCTCGGCGACGTCGTCCAGGAACAGCCCGACGAAGGTGCTGACCACCGCCGGAAAGACCACGGCCATGACGAAGACGATGCCGACGCCCGACAGAATGCCGATGGCGACGTCGATCCAGCCGTAGCCGGTGGTGGGGACGGCCGCCAAGCCTTGCCAGATGACGACGCCGGTGACCGCATAGGCGAGGAGCGACAGCCCGATCGTCTTCAGTGCCACGCCGCGGAAGGCCGGATGGGTGAGATCGCCGAGCCCGGCGGCGAAGGCCCCGAGCAGCGACGCGGGCGGACGTCCGTCGCCGTTCATTCCTTGATGCGCGGATCGATCGGGGTCTGCCCGGCGAGGCCGAGTTGCGCCTCCAGCAGCGCCGCGGCGGCGAGGAGCTTCGCCTCGCCGCGCGGCGGCCCGACCAGCTGCAGGCCGACCGGCAGGCCGTCCCGGGTGAAGCCGCAGGGAAGGGAGATCGCCGGCAGGCTGCAGAGCGTGAAGGCGAAGGCCGGCAGCACCCAGGAGATGTAGGTGGGGAATTTCACCCCGTTCAGTTCCTCGACATAGCGCCGCGTGTGGTCGAAAGGCGGCACCACGGCCATGGGCGTGGCGATGATGTCGAAATCGCGGAAGAACGCGACGGCGCGGGCATAGAGGGCGCCGCGCTCGCGCTCCGCCCGGCCGATGTCGTCGGCGGTGAGCTGCAGGCCCCGCTCGATGTTCCAGATCACTTCCGGCTTCATCTGGTCGCGATGCTTGTCCAGCAACGGCTTGCGCGCCGCGGCGAATTGCGCCGCCCGGATCACCTCGAACATGTATTCCGGGTTGCCGAGGTCGAAGCAGGTTTCCTCGACCTTCGAGCCGATGCCGGCGAAGCCTCGCGCCGCCTTGGCGCAGATCGCTTCCACCTCGGCGTCGACGGGCGTGTAGCCGGAAAGGTTCGACCAGGCGACGCGCAACGGCACCGTCGGGCGCTCCGCCTCGTCCTGAAAACTGCGCACCGGGGCGGGCAGCGACAGCGGGTCCTCCGGGAATTGGTCGGCCATGGCATCCAGCAGCAGCGCCGCGTCGCCCACGTTGCGCGCCATCGGCCCTTCCACCGACATGGTGGCGAAGGGCAACGACACCGGCCCGTGCGGCACGCGCCCGGGCGACGGGCGCAGGCCGACGACCGAGCAGAAGCTGGCCGGCGTGCGCAGGCTACCGCCCAGGTCGCTGCCGGTCGCGAGCCACACCTGGCCGGCCGCCAATGCCACGGCCGCACCGCCGGAAGAACCGGCGCAGGTCTTGCGGGTGTCCCAGGGGTTCTTTGTGACTCCGAAGACCTCGTTGAAGGTCTGCGCGCCGGCGCCGAATTCCGGCGTGTTCGACTTGCCGATCACCACCGCGCCGCGTGCCTCCAGGTTGCGTACCAGGAGATCGGACTGGGCCGGGATGTTGTCCTTGAAGATGGGAGAGCCGAAGGTCGAGCGCACGCCCTCGACCTCGGTCAGGTCCTTGATCGCGATCGGCAAGCCGTAGAGATAGCCGCGCGGCGGCTCGGCCGGCCGGGCCGCCATCAGGGCCTTCGCCTTCGCCCGCGCGCGATCGAAGCAGCGGGTCGGGATGGCGTTCAGCGCGCCATCGGTCTCGGCGATGCGCTTCTCGGCGGCGTCGATCAGATCGAGCGGCGAGAGTTCCTTGGCGGCGAGGCGGCGGACCGCTTCACGGGCGGTCAGGCGGATCAGGTCGGTCATGGGGGCGGGAGATTGGCGAACCCGCCGGCCTTTGTACAGTTGTCGCTGGTGAGACGGACCCTATACTCCGCCGCCTCACGGCATCTTTGGAGTATCGGGAACATGGCGGCTGCGCTGGACGTCATCGGCATCGGCAACGCGATCGTCGATGTGATCGCGCGGGCGGAGGAAGCTCTCCTCGTCACGCACAATCTGGCCAAGGGGTCGATGACGCTGATCGACGCGGCGCAGGCCGAAAGCTTCTATGCCGCCATGGGCGCCGGCGTCGAATGCTCCGGCGGCTCGGCCGCCAATACGATCGCGGGGATCGCCTCGCTCGGCGGCAAGGGCGGATATATCGGCAAGGTGAAGGCCGACCAGCTGGGCCAGGTCTTCGCGCACGACATCCGTGCCATGGGCGTGCAATTCAGTTCGAAGCCGGGCCAGGAGAGCGCCCCCACCGCGCGCTGCCTGATCCTGGTGACGCCGGACGGGCAGCGCACCATGCAGACCTATCTCGGCGCCTGCGTCGAACTCGGGCCCGAGGACGTCGATCCGGCCGAGATCCAGGGCGCGCAGGTGACCTACCTCGAAGGTTACCTGTGGGACCCGCCGCGGGCGAAGGACGCCTTCCGCAAGGCGATCCTGGCGGCCAAGGCGGCGGGGCGGAAGACCTCGCTGTCGCTGTCCGATTCCTTCTGCGTGGACCGCTACCGGCCGGAATTCCTCGACCTGGTGCAGAAGGGCGACATCGACATCCTGTTTGCCAACGAGGCCGAGATTCTCTCGCTTTTCGAAGCCAAGGACTTCAACGAGGCGCTCCAGGAAGCGCGCAAGCTGCCCGGCATCGTGGCGTTGACCCGGTCGGAGAAAGGCTGCGTCATCGTCGATGGCCCCAAGGACGAGGTCCACGTCGTCGATGCCGCGCCGATCGCCAAGCTGGTCGATACCACCGGCGCCGGCGATCTCTACGCCTCGGGTTTCCTCTACGGCCTCACCCACGGGCAGCCGCTTCCGGTCTGCGGCAGGCTCGCCGGCGTCTGCGCCGCCGAGATCATCCAGCAGGTGGGCGCGCGGCCCCAGGCCCCGCTCAAGGACAAGCTCCGCGCCGTGCTGGCCTGACCTTGCGGAAGCCTGCCGGCTTCCCGACACTGGATTTCGGCACCCCGAATCGGGCAGGCGAGGGGACGTGGCAAAAATCGACTGGTTCGGCCGGGCGCGGCTGGCGAGCGGGCTGACGCTCTTCGCCTTCGTGTCGATGCATCTGCTGAACCACGCCCTCGGCCTGATCGGGTTCGATGCGATGGAGGCGGGCCGGGTCGCCTTCCTCTTCGTCTGGCGCAGCCTGCCGGGCACGGTGCTGCTCTACCTGGCGCTCTTCGTACATCTGTCGCTCGTGCTGAGCTCGATCTACCGCAAGCGCGGGTGGCGCCAGGTCGCCTGGCCTGAATTCGTCCAGATCGGCCTCGGCCTCAGCATTCCCCTGCTGGTGGCCCAGCACGCGGTCTCCAACCGCGGCGTCAATTCCATGTTCGGCGTGGAGGACACCTACGCCTTCGTGATGCTGGCGCTTTGGGACCAGAAGCCGCATCTGGGCTTCCTGCAATGCGTGGCGATCCTGGTCGCCTGGACACATGGCTGCATGGGCGTGCATTTCTGGCTGCGGCTGAAGCCCGCCTACGCCACTTGGCGGCGCGTCCTCTATCCCGCCGCCATCCTGCTACCGACGCTCGCCATCGTCGGCTTCGTCGATGCGGGCCGGCAGTTCGATCACCTGATGGCCGACCCCATCTATCGCGAGCGCCTGTTCGCGCCGCTGCGCGGTCTCGATCCCTCGGCGCCGGCGCGGATCGCCGACCTCGTCGACAAGGTCTGGGTGGGTTTCGGCGTGCTGCTGGCGACGCTGTTCCTCGCCCGGCTGGCGCGCGAGGGGTTCGAACGCCGGCGCGGCTTCGTCAGCCTCACCTATCCGGAAGGCCGGGTGGTCACGGTCCGCACCGGCACCTCCGTGCTGGAGGCGAGCCGCCTCGCCGGCATCTCGCATGCCTCGGTCTGCGGCGGTCGCGGGCGCTGTTCCACCTGCCGCGTGCGCCTCGGCGCCGGCCAGGAGGACCTGTCGGCGCCCGACGAGGAGGAGGTGAGGGTGCTGAAGCGGGTGGCGGCGCCGCTGACCGTGCGTCTCGCCTGCCAGATCCGCCCCACCGCCGATCTGCAGGTGACGCCGCTCCTGGCCGCCGCCACCGCCGCGGCGCGCGACGGATTCCTGCGCAAGCCCTACACGCAGGGGTCGGAGCGCGAGATCGCCATCCTCTTCGCCGACCTCAGGGCCTTCACCAAGTTCTCGGAGAAGAAGCTGCCCTACGACGTGGTCTTCGTGATCAACCAGTATTTCCGTGCCATGGGCGAGGCGATCGAGGGCGCCGGTGGCCATGTGGACAAGTTCATCGGTGACGGTGTCATGGCCCTGTTCGGCCTCGAGGTCGACAGCGGCCGCGGCTGCCGCGATGCCCTCGCGGCGGCGCGGGGAATGGCCCTGGCGCTGACCAAGCTGAACGAGACGCTGGCGAACGACCTGACGGAGCCGTTGCGCATCGGCATCGGCATCCACGCCGGCACCGTCATCGTGGGTGAGATGGGGCATGGCCGTGCCGTCTCCGTCACCGCCATCGGCGATGCGGTCAACACGGCGAGCCGGCTGGAAACGATGACCAAGGAATTCGGCGTACAGCTCGTCGTCTCGAAACGGGTGTCGAAGCGCGCGGGCGTCAACCTCAAGAGCTTCGCCCGGCGCGAGATCGAGATCCGCGGCCGGGTCGACAGCATGCCGGTCTTCCTGATCGAGAACGCGCTCGACCTCGACGTGGCATTGGGCCTGGCCGACGCCGGGCCGGTGGAAGCGAAATAGCGTTTAGCCGGGGCGCTTCAGCATCGGCCCGAGCGGCCGGCCGGCGAAGACATGGACGTGCAGGTGGGGCACTTCCTGATGGGAATCCGGTCCGTGATTGGCGAGCAGGCGGTAGCCCGGCGCCTCGGCACCCACCATTCGCGCCACCTCGCCCACGGCGCGGACGAAATCGACGATCTCCGCCTCGCTCGCCTTGGCGCTGAAATCGGCCCAGCTGACATAGGCGCCCTTCGGGATCACCAGCACATGCGTGGGCGCCTGCGGGTTGATGTCGTGGAAAGCGAGGCTCATCGCCGTCTCGTGCACTTTCCCGCAGGGGATCTCGCCCCGCAGGATGCGCGCGAAGACATTGCCGGCGTCGTATGTCATCAGGCGACCCGCTGCTTCTTCTCGTCGACGCCGGATGTGCCTTCGCGGCGCTCCAGTTCCGCCCAGACCTCGGCCGGGCGGACGCCGGCATCGGCCCACAGGACCAGCAGGTGGAACAGGAGGTCGGCGCTTTCTTCGATCAGGTGGTCGTGATGATGCTGCATGGCGGCGATGGCGACCTCGACCGCCTCCTCGCCGACCTTCTGCGCCATTTTCGGCCTGCCCTTGCCGAACAGGCGTGCCACGTATGACTGCTCGGGATCGCCGCCCCTGCGGGACACGATCAGATCATGCAGGCGCTGCAACACGGCCGCATCGCTCGGCAGCATCGCCACATCCTTTCCCTCAACCACGAGTCACCAAAGAAGCGACTCGATACAATGCTCGGCCAAAATGAGTCATTTGTCATCAACATATGGTAAAGACGGGTAAATCTCCGCATGGAGCGCGGCGGATTTGCGCCTTGTCGCTGCTTGCTGCCCAAGGCTAATATGCCGGCCTCGCAAAGGGGGGCGCGAAGCTACCGGGGCGTAACCGGTGCGGCCAGCTTTCGGTCGTTCCATGGTGGATGCGTTCCCTGCGCCAGAGAATATAGAGAAGCAGTTGCGCATGGCTTTTCGCGGTCCCACGGCTCCGGTACTCATCCTGGCGGTTCTGCTCGGCGGATGCTCCTTTGCATCCGACGTGTTGTGGCCGAGCGTATCCGGCGATGCTCCACCGGCTCAGCGCAGCGCCGCGGTGCCGCCGCCGGCCGGGCCGCCGCAACCGCAGCCCCAGGCGCCGATGCCGCCGCCGTCGACCAGTTCGGCGGCGCTGTCCGGTCAGCCGACCGGTACCTATGTCGGCCAGAAGGTGGCCCAGATCAGGAGCGAGCTGGCGCAGCTGCAAGGGGTGATGAGCCAGCGCACCAACCAGCTGCAGCAGATCCGCAACGCCACCACCGAGAACAGCCAGCGCTATCACGGCACCGTCGCCGCCGTGACCACACGCCTGCAGCTCGGCACCACGCCGGGCAACCCCGTCCTGGTGGCGCAATGGAATCAGGCGCAGGCCGAACTCGATCGCATCTCCACCGACATCGCCGCGATGAATAGCCTCGCCAATGAGGTTGCCGCCGATTCGGCGCTGGCCGCGTATCTGCTCGACGCCACCCGCGCCACCTATGCCCTGTCGGGCGCCATCGACGAGGATCATCGCCAGCTGGCGACGCTGGAGGACGAGACGAACCGCACCGTCGTGCTGGTCGACCGCGTGCTGAACGAACTGTCCGAGGACATCTCCCGCCAGACCACCTATGTCGGCAACGAACGGGCGAACCTCACCTCGCTCTCGCTGTCGATCAAGAACGGCGAACTCTACGGTGGCAGCCTCGCGAACCGGGCCTATCGCGCCGTTTCCGGCGATGCGTCGAACAGTCCCGCCGTCGTCGGCGCCGGGCGCGGCCCGATCGCTTCCGCCGACGGCCGCCAGCCGCTGGTGGTGATCCGCTTCGACCGGCCCGATCCGCCCTACCAGCAGGCGCTCTACACCGCCATCGCCAGGGCGCTCGAACGCCGTCCGCAGGCGCAGTTCGATCTGGTCGCCGTGACGGCGAACCAGGGCACGACGGGACAGGCGGCGATCAACCAGAACCAGTCGCGCCGCAATGCCGAGCGCGTGCTGCGGACGCTGACCGATATGGGCTTGCCCTCGGGGCGGATCTCGCTCTCCGCGACGACCAGCCCCCAGGTCGGCTCCAACGAGGTGCACGTCTACGTGCGCTGACGCGCGTGAGCGGCAGGGCTTTCCCCCATCGCATCCATCTGACCGGCGCCTCCGGCTCCGGCACGACGACGCTCGGCCGCCGCCTCGCGTCCGCGATCGGTTGTCCGCAGTTCGACACCGACGATTTCTTCTGGCAGCCGACCGATCCGCCCTATCAGGCGCCGCGCCCGATGCCCGGACGGCTGGCGCGCCTGCGCGACGCCCTCGCGCCGCATGAGCGGTGGATCCTCTCCGGCTCGCTGGCGGGCTGGGGCGATCCCCTGATCGCGCGCTTCGACGCGGTGGTCTTTCTCGCCGTGCCGCCGCAGGCGCGCCTCGCCCGCCTCGCCGCCCGCCAGCGCGAACGCTACGGTGCCGCCATCGATCCGGGAGGCCCGCTGCACGAGGCGCACCGCGCCTTCCTCGACTGGGCCGCTCTCTATGACGACGGCGACGAGACCATGAGAAGCCGACAGCGCCACGAGACCTGGATGAAGGACCTGCCCTGTCCGGTCATCCGCCTGGAGGGAACGCAGAGCGTCGAGGCGCGGATGGACGAATTGCGAAAACGCTGGTCCTGAGGCTCAGGCACAGAGCAGGTCGTCGTCGATCTGGTAGAGCGCTTCGGCGCCCGCGGTGGCGGGGCCGACCAGGGCGGCCGCCTGGGGCAGCACCTGTTCCATGTAGAAGCGCGCGGTTGCGATCTTCGCCTTGTGGAAGGGGACGTCGTTTCCGGCCGCCGCTTCCCTCGCCGCCGCCTCGGCGCCGACCGCGAGCAGATAGCCGCCCGCCACCGTGCCGAACAGCCGCAGATAGGGGCTCGAACCGGCGGCCACCGCGACCGGATCGGAGCCTACCTTGGGCAGCAGCCATTCGCTCGCCGTCCTCAGGGCGACCGCCGCATCGGTGAGCGGTGCCTTGAAGGCGCCGAGATCGCCCGAAAGCCCGGCGGCGAAGGTCTCGATCCGGCCGATGAACCGGCGCACCGTCTCGCCGCCTTCCAGCGGCAGCTTGCGCATCACGAGGTCCGCCGCCTGGATGCCGTTGGTGCCCTCGTAGATCGGCGCGATACGGCTGTCGCGCATGTGCTGCGCCGCGCCGGTCTCCTCGATGAAGCCCATGCCGCCATGGATCTGCACCCCGATCGAGGTGAGCTCGACGCCGAGATCGGTGGACCAGCCCTTCGACACCGGCGTCAGCAGTTCGACCAGGTGCTGGGCACGCTTCCGTTCCGCCTCGTCGGGGTGGTGGCGGGCGACATCCATCGACTGCGCGTTCAGATAGACCAGCGCCCGCATCGCCTCGATCTGGCTCTTCATCAGCAGCAGCATCCGGCGCACGTCCGGGTGCTGGATGATGCCGCCGGTCTCCGGGCCGACGGGGGGCTTGCCCTGGCGGCGGTCGCGGGCGAAGGCGGCCGCCTGCTGATAGGCGCGCTCGGCGATGGCGAGGCCCTGCAGGCCGACCGAAAGGCGCGCGTTGTTCATCATGGTGAACATGCAGCGCATGCCCTTGTTCTCTTCGCCGACCAGCCAGCCGGTGGCACCGCCGTTGTCGCCGAAGGACATGACGCAGGTCGGGCTGCCGTGGATGCCGAGCTTGTGCTCGATGGAGACGCAGCGCAGGTCGTTCCTCTCGCCGAGGCTGCCATCGGCATTGACCAGGAACTTCGGCACCAGGAACAGCGAGATGCCGCGGGTGCCGGCCGGCGCCCCGGGCAGGCGGGCCAGCACCAGATGGATGATGTTCTCGGCCATGTCGTGTTCGCCGAAGGTGATGAAGATCTTCTGGCCCTGGATGCGATAGCTGCCGTCGGCCTGCTTCTCGGCCTTGCTGCGCAGCGCCCCCACATCCGATCCCGCCTGCGGCTCGGTCAGGTTCATGGTCCCGGTCCAGCGCCCCGAAACCATGTGCTCGAGATAGACGCGCTTCTGCTCCTCGGTGCCATGCGTGCCGATCGCCTCGACCGCCCCCTGGTTCAAGAGCGGGCAGAGGCAGAAGGCCATGTTGGCCGAGGTCATCATCTCCTGCACGGCGAGCGACACCGCCCAGGGCAGGCCGCCGCCGCCATGCTCCGGCTCGAAGGGCACGCCGTTCCAGCCGCCCTCGACGAACTGCCGGTAGGCATCGGCGAAGCCGGGCGCGGTCCGCACCACGCCGTTCTCGTATTTCGAACCCTGCAGGTCGCCGCCCCGGTTCAACGGCGCCAGCACGCCGGCGGCGAATTTCGCCGCTTCCTCCAGCACCGCGTCCACCACCCCGGCATCGGCATTCTCGCATCCTGGAAAGGCCGCCACCGCCGGCAGGTCGGCGATGTGGTTCAGGGTGAAGCGGATTTCCTTCAGCGGTGCGCGATAGTCGGCCATGGGGCTCCCCGGCAGGATGGCGTCTTCTGGTTTGCCCGATGATGTAGCCGGGCCGGGGGCGAAAGCAAACCGCGCCCTCGCGCCCTATGATCGCAGCGCAACCGAGTCGTGGGGGATGCGATGCAGGCGTTCGACTGGAAGTGGTTTCTGCTGTCATTCGACGGGCGGATCACCCGCTCGGCCTATTGGCTGAAATTCGTGCTGCCCTATCTCGTCATCGCCGTCGTGCTCGGCATCCTGGACGCCATTCTGGGTATGCAGGCCGAAGGCGTCGGCCTCCTGGGCGGTCTCTTCGGTCTCGCCGCGATCTGGCCGTCGATCGCCGTCGGTGCCAAGCGCTGCCACGACCGCGGCCGATCCGGCTGGTTCCAGCTCATCCTGCTGATCCCGGTCGTCGGCGTCATCTGGCTGCTGGTGGAAGTGGGCTTCCTCCGCGGCACGATGGGCGAGAACCGCTTCGGCCCCGATCCGCTGGACGGCGTGGCCTGAGCTAAAGCCCGAGCAGCGCCGGCAACTCGGCCATCCGGCGGAACAGGGTTCCGCCGGCCGCGGCCAGCGCCTCCGGCCGGGCGATCGTGCCGCCGGCATAGGCGAGGGGACGCATGCCCGCGGCGGCGGCGGCGCGGATGCCGGGTTCGGAATCCTCCACCACGACGCAGGCCGCGGGTGCCATGCCCATCCGCGTCGCGGCATGCAGGAAGAGATCGGGAAAAGGCTTCCCCCGGGCGACCTCGGTGGCGCTGAAGATTCGTCCCTCGAAGCGGCCGATGAGGCCCGTCCGCCCCAGCGTCACCGCCATCTTGGCATGCTCGCCGGAGGAGGCGACGCAGGTGGCGATGCCCGCCGCCTCGATCCGGTCGATAGCGGCGATCACGCCTTCCACCGGCTCCACCCGTTCGGCCAGCGCCGCGAAGGTCTCCACCTGCAGGTCGTCCAGGAAGCCCTCGGGCAGGGGTTTGCCGAATCGTTCCGCCAGCAGCGCCATGCAGCTCGCCATCGACCGGCCGATCAGGTCGCGGTTCGCCTCTTCCAGCGTGATGGCGAAGCCGGCGCGGTTCAGATGGGCGACGAAGAGCGGGTTCGAGATCACTTCGGAATCGACCAGCACGCCGTCGCAATCGAAGATGACTAGATCGGGCAGGGAAGGGCGCATGCGCGCCCTTCTAGCCGGATTCGCTCCCGCTGTTCGCCCGCTTGTTCGCGGACTTGCGCCTACATGAACAGCTTCTCGCCCTTCATCTCGGCATAGAGGCCGGCGACGAATTCGCCGTAGCCGTTCCAGATCTGCGTCGGCACCTGTTCCGAGGTGCCGAGCACGCGTTCCTTCGCCTGGCTCCAGCGCGGATGCGAGACGGCCGGGTTCACATTGGCCCAGAAGCCGTATTCGGCCCCCTGCGCCACCTCCCAATAGCTCTTCGGCCGCTTCTCGGTGAAGGTGAAGCTGACGATCGACTTGACCGACTTGAAGCCGTACTTCCAGGGCACGGCGAGGCGGAGCGGCGCGCCGTTCTGATGCGGGATCGGCTTGCCGTAGAGGCCGGTCGCGATGAAGGCGAGTTCGTTGTTCGCCTCGGCCACCGTCAGCCCCTCGGTATAGGGCCAGGGATACCAGGACTGCTTCTGCGCCGGTGCCACCTTGGGGTCGAGGAAGGTCTTCATCTCGATGTACTTGGCCGAGCCGAGCGGCTTCGCCAGCGCCACCAGCGCCGCCATCGGGAAGCCCGACCAGGGCACCGCCATCGACCAGGCCTCGACACAGCGATGCCGATATAGCCGCTCCTCGACCGGCATCTTCCGGATCAGCTCGTCGAAGCCGATGCTGAAGGGCTTTTCGACCATGCCGTCGATGGCAACCGTCCAGGGGCGGATCTTGAGGCGTTCCTGCGCCTCCTTCCAGATGTCCTTGCTGGTGCCGAATTCGTAGAAGTTGTTGTAGGTGGTGGCGTGCTTCTCGGCCGTCAGCGGCCGGTCCAGCACGTATTTCTCGTTCCGCTTGGCCGGATAGAGGTCGGCGGTGGGGTCGGGCGCCGCCGCCCTGGCCGCGGCCGGCAGCAGCATCCCGCCGGGCAGCGAGGCCGCCAGCGCCACCGCCGGCAGGCCGGCGAGAAAGCGTCTGCGGTCGCGATAGACCGCCTCGGGCGTCGCCAGACGTTCCGGCATTTCCCAGCCCCTGGGGCGTTTGATCAGCATGCCGCTACTCCATCCGCGCTGTCGTTGAAGCATAGGGTGCGCCGGCCGGCCGGTCGGTCAACTGGCCGTGACGGCCGCCGGCGCCTTCCCTCTCCTAACATACGCGGGCGGCGGCCCATGCGTTACGCGGCGGCGCGATCGGCCGGCAGGCTGTCCGGAATCTGCAGCGGCAGGCTGACCCGGGCGATGGTTCCGCGCCCCGGCTCGCTTTCCAGCGACAGCCGCCCCCCATGCAGCTCGCAGAGGCGGACCGCGATCGGCAGGCCGAGGCCGGTGCCCTCGAAGCGCCGCGCCAGGGTTCCGTCCGATTGCACGAAGGGCTGCAGCACCCGCTCGATGTCCTTCGCTTCGATGCCGATGCCGTTGTCGCGGACCTCGATCTGCACCTGTTCCTCGCCGGGGCGGATGCGGATGCTGACCCGGCCGCCGGGCGGGGTGAACTTGATGGCGTTGCCGATGAGGTTCAGCAGGATCTGGCGGATCGATCGGGGATCCCCCTGGATGAAGGGCGGGGTTTCCGGCAGGTCGGTCTCGATGACGAGCTTGCCGCGCTCGGCCAGCGCCTGCAGCATCTGGCAGGTCTGGCCCACGGCCGAGGCGAGGTTGACCGGCTGGAAGCGTACCTCGGCGCCGCCGGCCTCCAGCCGGGCGATGTCCAGGATGTCGTTGACGATGCCGAGCAGGTGCACGCCGGCACCGTGGATGTCGGCGATGTATTCCTTCTGCTTCGCCTCCCCCAGGCTGATGGTCATCATCAGTTCGGAGAAGCCGATAATGGCGTTCAGCGGGGTGCGCAATTCGTGGCTCATCGAGGCGAGAAACGCCGATTTCGCCTTGTTCGCCGCCTCCGCCGCCTCGGCGGCGGCATACAGCGCGTGGGCCGTGCGCTCGCGATCGGTGACGTCCGAACCGACGCCGCGCCACAGCCCCTCCTCGGCCGACAGCCGGCCCGACAGCGACAGCCAGATGCGCTCGCCGCCGCGCTCCAGCGCCACCACCCGGTCGTGGAAGGCCTCGCCTCGCCGCAGATCCGCCAGCAGCGTCGGCCAGCCCTCCGCGCCGCCCGGCGGCCGCAGGCTCTCCAGCATCACCCCGTCCAGGCTCCCCGGCGCCCGGCCCAGAAGCTCGCTCATGCGCTCGGGCGGGGCCCGCAGGCGTCCCTCGCGGTCGGCGCTCCACAGCCAGTCCGAACCCTGCTCGCCATAGGTGTTGAGCAGCAGCGCCACCGTCTCGGCCGCCTCCTTCTGCGCCAGGCGCGTGATCAGGTTGCGGGCGAAACCGTCGAAGGCCTGACCGACGGTCATGCCCATCACGCCGACGAAGGAGATGAAGAGCGCGGCGATGCCCAGATGCTCGCTGCCCATGGCGGCGAGGCCGGCGGTGGTCGGCAGCAGGATGGCGCCGGCGAAGGCCAGTCCGGCCGCCGGGATCGGCGCCAGCGCGGCGATGCCGCCCGCCGCCATGCCGAGCGACAGCGCCAGCAGCAGCGCCCGTCCGATCCCGTCCGAAGGGGCGTAGAAGGCGACGAAGCCCGCGCCCCAGATCAGCCCGTGCAGCGCCGCCTGCCAGACGATGCGGCGGATGGTGGACCGCGAGACCGTCTTCGGCGTCGGCCGGCCCCGGGTCTTCAGCCAGCCGCGCAGGCCGAAGACGACGAAGCCGAGGACGGCCAGGAACCACGCCAGAAGCGGCCCGTTGTCGCCCTCGCGCCACTGCACCATCACCGTGATGCAGGCATTGACCAGGCTGGTGGCCAGCACGAAGCCGAGGCCCCGAATCACGGTCGCCACCTGCTCCGGCCGCAGCCGGGCGAATTCGGGGTCCTGCACCGGTTGGTAGAGCGCGCCCAGCGCCCGCAGCGCCGAGGGGGGCAGCCGGCCGTCCATCTCCATCGGCTGGCGCAGCCGCTCCTGGCCCTTGAGACCGGCCCAGGCAGCCAGGATCGCGACGAGCGGCGCGCCCAGCGTGAAGAGCAGCTCAGGCCAGTGGTATCCGTTCATCCGGAAGCGTCCCTCGCAGGGCGGCCGGCGTCTAGGCTCGCCCCCTTCGGGAGTTTAGGGTGTATTGGGTATACAATCGTTAATCGTGATTGCCGGTATGATGCTTCGTCAGCTCCCGCCGGTCACCGGGATGACGGCGCGGCCCGCCAGCGTGACGTTCAGCAGGCCGGTGATGCCGCCGAGCGGCGCATAGGGCAGCCGGCCGGCAATCTCCAGATAGGTGATGCCGTTCTGCACGCTCGGCGTCACGGTCACGTTCGCTTCCGACCCCGGTGTGGATTGCAGACGGGCCGTCATGGCGGTGGAGAGCGCGGTGGGATCGGTGATTCGGCTGACGATGGCATGGCGGGCGGTACTGTCCGCCGCGTCCTGCAGCGTATGGTTGATCCACAGCATCTGCCCCAGTTCGAGGAGGCCGGTCAGGAGCGCCACCATCACCGGCGCGGCCACGGCCAGTTCCGCCGCCGCGGCGCCGCGGGAATTGGAATGGCGCCCGCCCGGCGCGACGGCCTTCACCGGGTGCGGATCGACGCGCTGGCCGACAGTGTCGGTCCCGTCGCGTAGGTCATGGCGGGGAATACGGGCGAGAACGGCTGGGTTGCCGCGACTCTCATGTAGGTGCCGGGCGTGGTCCCGTCCTCGCAGGTGAAGCTGCAGGCAACGACGGTGCCGTCGGCGCATTCGCAGACGCTGCCGGTGGTGACGCTGACCGCCGGGCCGCTGGCCGCGGTGCCGACCACGGCCTGGATTCCAGCCGTGTCGTCGGGATGGGCCTGCGCATATTCGAGCCCGGCGCGGACGGCGGATTTGAGCTGGCTGGACGCATGGATCGCCCGGCCGAGGTCGGACAGGCCGGCCAGGATCACCAGCAGCACCGGCAGGATCAGCGCCAGTTCGACGACGACGTTGCCGTCCCGCGCGCCGAACCCGCCCCGCCTGGTCACGACGACACCCTGATGCTGGTCACTTCGATCGGCTTTACCCCCATCTCCGCGCAACCGGCGTTGTTGAAGAAGGAATTGCCGATGAAGGTGATGCTCCGGGCGATCAGGCGGGTGCAGCTCGCCGTCGCCGATCCGTTGTTGCCCGACCACTCCGCCGGCTGCGCCGGGGCATAGATGGCGCCGGTCAGCGTCATGTTGGAGCCGCCGTTCAGCTTGTTGGCCTGGGTGCTGGTGGCGCGGCGGTCCTGGTAGATCAGAACGCCGACGAAGGGGTGGGTCGGGTCGCTCGGCGCCACCACCTGCACGTCGGATCCGCCGTTCATCCGCACCTTGCCGATCTTGGCGAGGTTGCTGCCCTTGGTGGTCAGCACGAAGGTGACCCCCTGCATGCCGGTGCAGTTGCAGCGGATCTTCGCCTGGGCGCCGAAGGTGAGGTCGCCGTCCAGCACGTAGTAGATGCCGGGATTGAGCGTCACCACCGCCTGCGATCCGAAGGACAGACCGTCGCAATAGACCCCCGGGTCGATCATGATGGTGACGTTGGAATAGGACTTGTTGGTGAAGGCGCAGCTGCCGATGCCGGGGATTTCCAGGTCCGCATAGGGATCGGCGATCACCCACATGTGGTCCAGCCGTCCGCCCGGCAGTGTCACGTTCGCCGAGCCGCCGATATCAGTCCCACCATGCGCCCAGAGCGAGGCGGCGGACAGCGTGGCGCTGCCCGAAACGGCGACCGAACTCACGCTCGCCGAATTGGATGCCAGCGTGCAGCTCGGCATCTCGAGTATCGTACTGCCCTGGATGTCGAGGGCCTTGTCGAGCAGCGGGTCGAGCGCCAGCACACAGGCATCGCCCGTCACCGTCACGCTCGCAGTGGATGCCGCCGCGATGGTGATGTCGGCATCGAGAAAAAGGGAGGACAGCAGGCGTGGCACCTGGCGGTTCAGCTGAACGGCGACCGAGCCCACGCCTCCCGCCGTATTCGGCACCACGTTGATGCTGCCCTCCGAGGGGAGGAATCCGTTCTTCTTCGCCTGCGCCAGCGCGGCGGCCATGATGCCGGCCTCGTTGCTGCGCACCAGCTCATAGGCTGCGGCGATGGCGCCGGCATCGGCGGCCAGTTGCAGGTCGTGTTTCTGCTTGTACCAGAGACCCACCTCGACCCCGAGACCGCTCAGGCCGAGCACGGCCGGCATCGCCAGGCCGAAACCCACCACGCCGATGCCGGCCTCGTTGCGGATCAGGCGCCGCAGGGTCTGGAGACCGGACCGGATGGGGCGGCGGGGGGAAGACGTGGATTGCAAGCGCATGACGTTGCGGCCTTTGATTTGGGGGCTCTCCAATCAATGGCCGTAAGCATTCGTATAAAATCCTACTTCGGCGTTAACTTTCAGTAAAACTTTACGGAATGGCTGTTTCCATCAAAAGTCGTGCCCGTCGGCGCTGCCGCGCTCCTTGCGACTGATTCGCGTCGGAACAACTTTCCGCTGTATTTATTCGGCTGCGACCAGGGTCCACAGCAGGGTGAGCGTAACCCACCCACAGGTGGACAGCCCGATCCACCAGATGACGGTCGCCCTCAGGGACATTCCCCCGGTCCGGGCGGCGCTCAGCCCGGCCCGCGCGCGCGATTCGCCTGCCATCTCATTTCCCCACCGCCGCCTTGCCGGCGGCGCCCCATTCCTGTCATCCAGCGTCAGCCCCGGTTAATCCGGCGGTCAGCGCTTCGGTGATCGGTTCGGCCTGAAATAAGAACGCCGGCCACGGGCGTGGCCGGCGCCTTTCTCAGATCCTTCGTCCTCGCCTCAGAAGCGATAACGCCGGCGCGCCAAACCAAGACCGAACAGACCGGCGCCGAGCAGGGCCAACGTCGCCGGTTCGGGAACGTCGACGCAGCCGTTCGGATCGGTGCAGTTCGGATCGCCGCCGCTGGAACCGCCGCCGGAGAAGCCCCAATACTTCGCGCTCGTTTCGTCGGCGCCGAGAGCATTGATATGGACCAAGCCTGAAATATCCACGGTCGTGTCGTCGGTTCCCGGATCGCCGTCCTCGTCGACCGTTACGGCGAAGTCACCGGTATCGATGTCCGCGATGTCGAAGGAAATGATTTCGCCGTCTTTGAACCGGTGCGTGCCTCCATCGGAGTTCCCGTTCGGAAAAGCCAGAGTGATTTGAAAGTCATAGCTCGCATCGGTCGTATCGCCGAATGTGAACGACACATCGGACAGAGAGTCCGGTTCCGCGCCGACAGGAGAGATACTGTAGTTGCTGATCGACGCGCTGCTGAGCGCCTCGGACCCGGAATAGGACAACTTGAGATAGTCGATAAACGATCCGGCAACATCGTTGCTCAAATTGCCGATCTTGTTTTCGACGGCGACGGTTACACCGCCGGTGATGTCAGTAACCGTAACGGTAGCGACCGTGACGTTGCCGCCGCTGCAATCACCCGTGATGCAAGTGTTCAAATCCAGCGAGATCACGGCCGCTGCCGACGGTAGCGCGGCAAGGAGAGAACCCGCCAGGATACTTCCGGCCGCCAGATTCAAGATCCTCATCCCCAATCTCCTTCGTCGTCCGTCTTGGCTACCTGTTCTCGAGGCAGCGATGATGTTGTCAGCCGTCGATCACAAAGCAAGCGGCATGCCATGCCAAGACAGAGAAAGAATCCATTCTGTTTCATATACTTAGAAGGGTGGTCTATTTCGATCATTACAAAATTGGAAACCTACCGGACTGATCTGCCTGGATCGTCGGCCTGCCGCATGGCTGGTCTTCCGGAGCTGGGTTCATCCCGGGTATCTTCCTTTGCCAACCATCTTTTTGAAATGACTACGGATTCTGCGACGGCCCCCGGCTATTCTGGTAAGAGACCGAGAAATGCCTCCTTGCAGCTGTGGAGACGTCAAAGATTCGGAATTCCGATGTGTAAAGTACCGTAGTGCAGGCGTGGAGTAGCACCGACCCATTCTATCGGCGCTACTCAACCCCCGGCCCGCCGGTATAGGCGGCGAGCCGCCACAGCAGCGCCACCGTTTCCGACTGTTTCGAGGTGGCCGTCTTCTTCATCATCGATTTGATGTGGTTGCGCACCGTATGCGGGCTTAGGCCGAGTTCCTCGGCGATCGCCTCGGCGGAGGCCCCTGCCGTGGTGCGGATGGCGATGCGGCACTCGGCCGGCGTCAGCCCGAACAGTTCAGCCAGCAGCGTGGTATCGGCGGCGAGCGCCCGGCCCGGGTCGCGCAGCAGCACGAAGACCCCCTGCTCGCCGGGGCCGGTCCCCTCGGCCGCCACCGGGATCAGGGTCGCGATCAGGGGTTCGGGCGCATCCGCAAGCGTCAGTGCCATGCTGGCCACATGGCGGCCCGCTCCGCGCTCCAGCCCCGGCTTCAGGAGATCGAGCAGCCGCGCGGCGGCGCCGGCGCCTTCCAGCGGCGCCTTCAGCCGGCGGCAGAAATCGGCGGCGAGCGGGTTGGCGGCGAGGATCTGCCTGCCGCCGTCGAGACAGACGACGCCGATCCCGATCCGGTCCAAGGGATCGCCGAGCTGGTTCCACACCGTTTCGCTGATCAGGAGGCCGATCAGCCGGTTGCCCTCGCTGCGGCGGAATTCGTGTATGCCGACCTTGATCATGCGCCCGTCGGCGCCCACCGTGCTGAACCACGACGCATCGCCCGACCATTTGCCCGGATCGGTGGCGAGATACCGGCGCAGATGCTCGGCCAGGGCGGGAAACCGGGCTTCGCAGGCGGCGATGTAGGAGTCGCCGAGGATGTCCTCGGCGGCCTTACCCACCAGTCGCCCGGCGGCGGCATTGGCATAGCGTACCTCGCCCGCCGCCTCCAGGATCAGGACCCCCTCGGTCAGATTCCAGGACAACTGGCGGATGCCCGTCCTGATATCGGCGATCAGCCGCTCGCGCTCGATCGCCTCGGCGTCCTTGCTGACCAGCACCCTCTCTTCGCCCGCCGCCACCTTGCGCATGCGCAGGAACAGCCCCCCGGCAAGCAGCAGGGTTGCCGCGACCGGAACGAAGGAAACCCAGGTCCAGGGGCTCGAGCGCAGGGGCGTATCGTTCCAGGTGACATAGCCGGCGACGTCGCCGTTCCACAGCTTGATGGAGTGCGCCGCCCGGTTGACGGCTGCCGGAGATGACACCACGCGCGCGCCGGTGAAGCCGAACTCCTTGTTCAGGCTGCGCGAGAGCTCGCCGCCGACATCGCGGATGAGGATCAGATAGCGCGGCGCGGCCGCTGCCGGCGCGGCGCCTGCGGCCGGCTGCGGAAGGCGCATGCTCGCCGCCGCCACGAACATGGGTTCGCCGTCGATCCGCACGATGCCGCTCAGCGGCTCTGCGTTGCCGGAACGCCGCTCCATCCAGTCGCCCAGGAAAGGCCGCAGGTCGCGCTGCAGGGCCGGAATTTCGGCGGCGGGCTTCTGCTCCCCGGCCTCGGCCACCTGCAGGAAGCCGCCGGAGGCGTCGGCCACCACGGCGATATGGGCCACGCAATACTTCGTCAGCCAGCGGCCGATGAGCGCCGCCCGGCTGGGACTGCCGAACAGCGCCTCCACCATCGCCGGTTCGGCGTCGGCGCCGCTGTATTCGTGCAACAGGCGGACCAGTTCCTGCTGCAACGATTCCTGCACGGCCGCCACGGTCGACTCCGCCGACCTGTGGGCGGCCCGGTCGCGTTCGATCGTCGCCTGCACCGCCACCCCGACACCCAGGATCACCGCGGCGCCCAGAACCGCCAGCAGCAGGACGGTCAGCCTGCGCAGGCCGAACCAGCCCTGATCGGGCCGGGGAACGCTCAGGGGGATGCCGGGGCCGGAAGGCGCATGGGTGTCGGACATGTCACCGGAAGGTTTGCTATCGGATCGGGGAAGGCTATCAGTCAGCAGGCGTCTCGGGTCAAGAAATCAATGCCGGAATGACTGTTCATTCTCCGGAATTCTCTAATATTGTTGCAAACGACTTTTAATAGTCTTCGACACTGGTGCTCAGAACTGCCGATCCACTGGTGACGTGACTCTCGGTCTCGAAGCGCGGGCCACTGCCGAATCCCGTTTCCGGTCCTTCTACGGATCGATTGTATTTGGTTTGTAAGTGATGTTGACTTCGATCAAAAGGCATAGTCCTGCCGCCTTCCACGCCACTCTGCTCGAGGCCGGTCAGGTGAGGGCGAGCGAACCGAACAACTGGCTTTCGTCGGCCTGGGTGCCCAGCAGGCGCACCAGCAGAACGGCCTCGGCCGTGCCGCCGATATCGACATAGATGTCCGTGGCCTCACCGCTCCGCCCCAAGGTCAGCAGGCTGTGGGCGAAGGGGTCGCTGCCGGCATAGGCGAGGTCGTCGAACAGCCCCGCGAGATCCAGGCGGTCGATGCCCAGTTCGAAGTCGGTGATGCTGTCGCCGGCATCCGCCAGACGCTGGAAGACGAAGGTGTCGGCCCCCAGGCCGCCGGTCAGCATGTCGGCGCCACGGCCGCCCAGCAGGACGTTATCGGCCGCGTTGCCGATCAGCATGTCGTTGCCGTCGCCGCCGAAGGCGTTCTCGATCTGGCTCCCCTCGGCGATGCTGAAGGCGCGGCCGGCGATCTGGCCGCTCGCCCCGGCGTTCAGGTCGATGACGCTGCCGGTGGAAACCGCCGCGGCGTTGATTGTGTCGATGCCGCCGTCGGTGTCGCTCAGCACCGCCCGATCGCTGCCGGCCACCGTGGCGAACTCGTTGCTATAGACATAGAGGTCGTCTGCAGTCGCATGGTCGCCGTTGGTCTTCAGCGTCCAATTGACCAGCGTTCCGGTGCTGCCGCCCATGCGGTCGCTGACGTTCAGGGTCCAGTCGCCGCCCGAGCTTTCACCCCAGAAGACGCGGCTGGTGAAGGTGAAGTTGAGCGAGGTGAGGTTCGACCCGTCGGCATCGGACGCCGACAGCCCGGCGCGGTTGAGCAGTGTGCTGACCGTGCCGTCGGGCGAGGTCAGCGTCGCCACCAGGTCGCCGATCCGCCCATGCGTCAGCACCAGGTCCACCTCGATGGTGTCGATCAGCAGGCCGTCGGCCAGCGACAGCTTGGTCGTCGCCCCGATCGCGTTGTTGTCGGGAATGCCGAGGTTGAGGCTCGTCGTGCTGGTGGTCGTGGTGATGGTTTCCTTGGTTTCGGTGGTCGCATTCTTGCCCTTGCCCACCTTCACCGTCGTCGTGGTCGTGGTGGTGCTGCTCGTTGTGACCGCCGACGTGGCCGAAAGGCTGTCCATCGAATCGTAGGTCGATTGCAGCGTCCAGGTCTCGGCCAGACGCACCGCCGCCGTCACGTCCAGCATGCCGAAGCCGTAGTCCCGGCTGTGGTGCATGCCGCCGCCGTTCCAGTTCTCGGCGCCGTTGAACTGCCAGGTTGCGCGGCCGGCATCTGTCTGCCGCGCCGACATCGCCAGGATCTCCTGCACGTCGCGATAGCCGAGCGCCGCATTGGCCTCCAGCATCAGCGCCACCGCGCCCGAAACCATCGGTGCCGCGAAGGACGTGCCGTTGAAGGATGCGTAGTCGCCGGAGACGAAGCCCGCACTTCCGGTCCGGTCGGTCGAATAGATCGACGATCCGGGGGCGGAGATGTGCAGCGCGTCGCCGGGATTGCTGAAGGACGCCACCTTGCCATAGGCGTCCGTTGCCGCCACCGCCATGGCGTACTGGCTGCCGGTGAAGTTGTGGTAGTTCACGCTGTCGCCGGCGGCGCGGTTGTTGCCCGCCGACATGACGAAGACGGTGCCGAGGCCGTCGCGGCCCAGGTCCACGGACTCCTGCATCGCTTTTGCTATGCCGGCGAAGCTGCTGGACTTGAAATTGTCCTGGAAGACGGTGGAGTAGCCCCAGCTGTTGTTCGATACGTCGACGTCGCGCTGCCGGCTCAGGGCATCGGCGTATTGCGACGTCGATCCATTCGACCCGTAGCCGATGCGATAGCCGGCCAGAGTCGCGTCATGCGCCACGCCCACCATGCCGATGCCGTTCGCGTCGCCGCCGATGATGCCGGCCACGACCGTGCCGTGATTGTCGCCCGTCTCCGCCGCCGCGTCGGCGTCCTTCGACCGTGCGTCGTAGTCCAGGTTGCGGTCGTAGTTGGCCGTCAGGTCCTTGTGGGCGTAGTCGAAGCCGTCATCGACGATGCCGACGGTCACGCCGCTGCCGCTGTAATCCTCCCAGGCCGTCAGGATGTTGATCGACGCGGCGGGCTTGCTGCCGTTCAGGGCGTACTGGTTGCTGGAAAGCGCCGGATCGGCGAACAGGACGGCCGCTTCGGCGCCCTCGCCGGCCTCCTCGCGCTGCTTTTCCGTCGCGGCGAGTGCGCGGGTCAGGTCGCCCGTGAAGTCGAAACTATCGAGTGATTCGAGCCAATCGAACGCATCTGAATGATTCTTGCGATGAAGCTCCGACCAGCGGCGAATTGTGGAAGACATGGGAGGGGTTCGCTCCAGGGATTGTCTGGAGGAGCATGCCGCGGACGTCTTAAGCCACGTTGAATCGAAGCCGCAATTGGCCTAAACGAAGGCGAAAACTCTATCTATCGGTTATTCGATCGCTGGTGGAAAAGAAGGCGCCGCGCGGCCGGTGTCGATGGCCGCGCGGTACGCCGCGTTGGACTACAGCCGGCCCAGATCCTCGATGGCGTCGATCACCATGCCGGTGCCGACCGCGATCAGCAGGATGTCGGCCGCGGCGCGGACGTAGCGATGGCCGGCCGGCGGCGGTGTCAGCTTGACGATCAGCGCCGGCGGCAGGTCGTAGAAGACCACGTCGCGCGGCAGCGGCCGGCCGATCGACCACTTCTTCGCCTGGCCGGGCGGCATGCAGCCGTTGTTCTTCTTGGCGAGGCCCGGCGGGCAGCCGCGGCCGCTCTCGGCGGTGAAATAGTCGCGCACCTGGACGCGGTCGCCGCCGCCGAAGCGGATCTCGACATTCACGTTGCCGCCGCCGCTTCCGCCGCCGCCGCTTCCGCCGCCGCCACTACCACCGGAGCGTCCCTGGCTCTGGCCCTTGTTGCCACCGCCGCCGCCCTTGCCGGGCGGGCCGGCTTCCTTCTGGCCCTTGCCGCCGCCGGCATGATCCGGCTTGTCGGCCCAACCGGGCGCGGCGAAGCCGAGGGTGAGAAGGGCGGCAAGGGCGAGAAGGGGGGCGGGGCGCATGGGGAATCTCCGTGCTGTGGAAGGCCACTTCGTTACGCCCGCAAAGCGGCGGCATTGCGTCCTGGGTGGGATTGTCGCTTGAAGTTGTAAATCCGTTGTAGTTGAGCCCATATTTGAATTGTGATACAATATTTTTGCGGGCCGATGGGAGCCATGCCTGGCGTGCAGGGGGCCGTCCGCGAGCGGACAGAATTGTCCGCAGTGCGGCTGTCACTGGAGGAAGGATGGGAAGGATGCCGTAGAGGACGCGTTTCAAACCCCGTGCGGGAACACTGGCTCGAACCGGCGAAAGCTGGCCTGGAAGCGGTCGGAGACGGCCGGGGGTGGAACAGTTCTGGCTCGAATTGGCACGAATTGGCTCACTTTGGCAGGGGTGAATACTCCCGGGAATTTATATTACTAATAATATCAAACAGTTATATGGATTTCTGGTTCGCGACTGTTTGCTCGTGACGATCGGCGCAGGCCACGCCTCCGGCGCCGGGATCAGGCGGACAGATTTGTCCGGCGGCCGGAAGGCGAAGCGGCCAAATCTGGCCACGCGGATGAAGCGGACAAAATTGTCCGCCGTCAGGTGAGCGTCAGTGCCGCGGTCCCGATCGGGCCGAAGTCGGCGGTGATGCGGTCGCCGGCCTTGGCCGGATAGATGTCGATCGCGGTGCCGCTGGTGATCAGGCTGCCGGCCTCGAGGGCGATACCGGCCGCGCGAAGCGTGTTGGCGAGCCAGAGGACCGCCTCGACCGGGTCGCCCATGACGTTCCGGCCCGCCCCCTGGCGAATGCTTTCGCCGTTCACCTCCAGGCGGACGGCGTGGGTCGGCAGATCGAAACCGCGCCAGTCGGTGACGGCGGGGCCGAAGATCCAATGGCCGTGGCTGCCCTGGTCGGCGATCACCGACAGGATGCCGACCTCGGTCCAGGCGGTGTAGCGGCTGTCGACCAGTTCGATCGCCGGCAGCACCGCGTCGATCGCGGCCAGGATCTCGGCCCGGGTGAAGGGGGCGGGGCGGGGCTGCAGCGTGGTGGCGATGCGGAAGGCGAACTCGGCCTCCACCACCTTCACCCGGGCCTCGGCGGCGGGGATGGCGGCGGGCGAGGCGAAGGAGAGCCGTTCGAGCAGGCGGCCGTAGAAAGGATGGTCGGTCTTCAGGAGCTTGCGCGCGCCCTCGCCGGTGGCGCCGATCTTGTAGCCGATGACCCGACCGCCCAAGTGCTTGGCGAGAAGGGCCACATGCTCGGCCTGGGCGGCATAGGCGGATGGTTCGTCGGTGGGGCGGCAGTCCTCGGGAAGGGCGGCGAGCGGTGTCTTCTCGGCCCGCGCCTTGATCAGGAGGGCGGCGGCGCGGGCGGCGGGTGTCGCGGTCATTCGGCGGCCTTGCTGTGGGCCAGGACCTGTTCGGCAAGCCGGCCGGTCAGTTCCTGCAGGTGGTCGAAGGCCCAGGTATAGGTGCCGGTGCCTTGGGTGAGCGAGCGCAGTTCGACGATCAGGTCGTGCATCTCCGACTGCGGCAGGTTGGCGGTGAGCACGTCCCAGCCGGACCAGTCCGGCCGGGCGTCGAAGCCCAGGATCTGGCCGCGCCGGCCGCTGACCAGGCCGTTCACCTTCGAGGTGTGCTCGTTGGGGACCGCGATGTCGACCCGCACGATGGGCTCGAGCAGGACGGGATCGCATTTCGGCATGCCCTCGGTCATGGCGATGCGGGCCGCGGTCTTGAAGGCGAGTTCGGAGGAATCGACGGCATGGTACTGCCCGTCGAACAGCGCGACGGCGAGGTCGACCACGGGAAAGCCCAGCGGGCCGTGGTTCAGGTACTCGCGCACGCCATCCTCCACCGCGGGGATGAAGTTCTTCGGCACGACGCCGCCGACGATGCGGTTGTCGAAGCGGAAGCCTTCGCCGCGCGACAGGGGGGTGATCTCGATATGCACGTCGCCGAACTGCCCGTGCCCGCCCGACTGCCGCTTGTGGCGCCCGTGCTGGGTGGTGCCCTTCCGGATCGCCTCCTTGTAGGCGACGCGCGGGCGCCGGGCCTTCAGGGTCAGCCCGTGCTTCGACCTCAGCCGGTCGAAGGCGACTTTCAGGTGGATGTCGCCCTGGCCGGCGAGGACGAATTCATGCGTGTCGCTGTGCTGCTCGAAGCGGATGGCCGGGTCCTCGTCCATCAGCTTCTGCACCGCGGCCGACAGTTTGACCTCCTCGTTGCGGCTGGCCGCCTCCACCGCCAGTTCGAAGACCGGCGGCAGCATCTCGGCCCGCGGCAGGGGGGGCGGCGGCTCCTTGCCGGTCCCGAGCGTATCGCCCGTGCGCGCATGTTCCAGGCGGCCCAGCAGCACGGTTTCGCCGGCCTGGGCGGCGGCGATCTTGTCCTGACGGTTGCCGCGCGGGCGGAACAGGCCGGCGACGCGCTCACCGTTCAGCACGGCCCCGTCCTCGACGCTGCCCGACCAGATGCGCGCGAGCGACAGCTTGCCGGCATGCGGCGTGACATAGGTCTTCAGGATCTGGCACAGCGGCGGGCCGGCGGGGTCGATGCCCAGGCGCTTCGCCGCCGTCGTATGGGAAGGTACTTCGTGGCGCAGCGCCTTCAGCAGCCGGCGGACGCCGTGCCCGGTTTCCGCCGAGCCGAACAACACCGGCACGATCAACCCGTCCCTGAGTTCGTCGGCCAGGTCCTGGAACACCGCCTCGCGCGGCGGGTCCTTCTCCTCCAGCAACGCCTCCATCAGCCGGTCGTCGAAATCGGCCAATTGCTCCAGCATGGCGAAGCGCGCCTCGGTCCGCCGCTCGGCCACGCTCGCCGGGATCTGCACCATCTCGGCCGGGGCGTCGTCGCGATAGACGAAGGCGCGGTCGGTGGCGAGGTCGACATAGCCGGTGATGGTCTCGCCCTCGCGGATCGGCACCTGGCGCAGCACCAGCGGCTTCTCGCTCACCGCCTGCAGGAAGGGCAGCAGGTCGCGCACGGGGCCCGTCGCCTTGTCGATCTTGTTGACGAAGAGGAAGTGGGGAATCCCGCTCTGCTCCAGCGCCTTCAGGACGGGGAGCAGCATGGCGGCCTTCTCGGCCTCCGGCTCGCAGACGACCACGGCGGCATCGGCGCCGATCAGCGCGTTGCGGGCTTCCTGCAGGAACTCGACCGAGCCGGGGCAGTCGAGAAAGACCAGGGCATCGTCCTGCGCTTCGACGGCGGCGGCGTTGACCTCGACGCTCATGTGCCGCTCGCGGGCCTCGGCGGAAGTGTCTCCGACCGTGTTGCCCTCGGTCACCTTCCCCTTGCGGCCGATGGCACCCGTGGCGTGCAGGATGCTTTCGAGCAGCGTGGTCTTGCCGGAGAGATAGGGCCCCACCAGCGCGATGGTGCGTGGGCCGGTGGGCTTGGACTTCAATGCCATGGCGCCCTCTTGTCGTTGGTCTCGCTCCCAGTCGAGCGATGCTTTCACCAACCGGGGGTATCCGGCAAGGGGTTAGATGCGCAGGTCGAGCACTTCGCCTGGGGTCAGCGCCAGCTGCCGGTCGCTCAGGGTGTCGGCATAGCGCTTGCGGCCGCTGAAATCGGGTGGGGTATCGTCCTCCGCCTCGGCGCTGGCCGGCAGGGCGAACAGGGTCGGGTCCAAGGCGGCCCGGGCGAAGCCGTAGCGGGCCAGCAGAAGGTTCGCCGGGGCTTGGCCCTGCGGCCTTTCCTCCTGGACGACGACGTCGAACTGGCGGCCCTGGTTCCTCGCCGCGTCCAGGCGCACCTTCCCCGTCTGGGCCACCGGAAGCGGCGGCCACTGGGTCGGGAAATCGGCTCGCTGGGCGAGGTTCATGGGCGGGAGCGGGATCACGTCCGTAGTCTAACCCCGCAGCCTTCGCCGCGATGCATAAAATTTTCGTAAAGTTCCAACAACCGTAAAGGCGCTCTTTTCGGCTATTTCTTCTTCGCCAGTTCGTCCAATTGCCGCTGGATTGCTTCCAGTTTCGCCTTCAGGGCGCCGATGTCGTCGCCGCCCGCGCTCGGCTGCGGCGCCGGCAGCTGCGGGGCGGGGTTCTCGTTGTCGTGTTCCTGCGGGGCGAAGGGATTGAACATGTTCATCGCGCGCTGATACATCGCGATGTTCTGCCGGCCCATCTCCTCGAACTGCTTGAAGGGGTTCATGCCGCCGAAGGCATCCTTCACGTAGTGCCGCATCTGCTCCTGGTTCTTGGAGAAGGAGGCCATGGAGAGTTCGAGATAGCTCGGCACCAGCGACTGCAGGCTGTCGCCGTAGAAGCCGATCAGCTGGCGCAGGAAGCTGATCGGCATCAGGTGCTGGCCCTTGCCTTCCGCCTCGAAGATGATCTGGGTCAGGACCGAACGGGTGATGTCCTCGCCGCTCTTCGCGTCCTCGACGGCGAAGTCGACGCCCTCCTTCACCATGACGGCGAGATGTTCGAGCGTGACGTAGCTGGAACTCGCCGTGTTGTAGAGACGGCGATTGGCGTATTTCTTGATCCGGATGACCTTCTGAGGGCCCTTCTGGGCCACAGGCTCCGCTTTCACTTTGCCTGGTTCGGCCTTCTGGTTGCTGTTCTCGGTGTCCGTCACGTCGTGCCGCACCTTTCCATCCCCGCGTTGCAGCATATGACCCTCTCGCCTTTCGCGGTGCAAGACGAATGATGACGGCTATAGTCGTGCCATGACGACCGGCTCGAATGCCGCCGACCTCGCCCGGCGCTACCTGGAACTCTGGCGCGAGCAGGCCCGCCTGCTGGCGGACGATCCCGGTTTTGCCGATCTGCTCGACGGATTGACGGCGGCGATGGTGCAAGGGAGACCGAGGGAGGATGCGGAGAGATCAGGCCCGGCGCCGGGGACCGCGGCCGCTGGCGGCGCACCTTCTGGCGAGCAACCTGATGTCGACGCTCTCGCTCGGCGCCTTGCCGCTTGCGAGGCAAGGATTGCTGCCCTGGAATCCGCGGCTGGCGCGCCGCGGGGCGCTCCTCGCCGAAGCCCTCGCAGAAGCAAGCCCCGCGGCGCTGTCTGAGGCGCTGGCCGCCCTCTGGGCGGAACGGCTGCAGGCGATGGACCGCGGCATCGCCGCCTATCGCGCGCATCCCTACTGCCGCGATCTCGCCGATCCTCCGATCCTGTGGGCGGATGGTCCGGTCCGGGTGTTCGACCACGGGGGCCTGGGTCCGGCCCTGCTTTGCATTCCCTCGCTGGTCAACCGCGGCTATGTGCTGGACCTTTCGGCCCGCAGGAGCCTCGTTCGCTTCCTGGCGGCGCAAGGCTTCCGTCCGCTGCTGATCGACTGGGGCGACCCGGATGATCCGGACCTCTCCGTTTCGGGCCTGATTGCCGGGCGGCTGGTCCGGGCGCTCGATCGGTCGGTTGCCGCGGCGGGTGGCCCGGTGGCGTTGCTGGGCTATTGCATGGGCGGCACCATGGCGACGGCGCTGGCGGCATTGGCGCCCGAAAAGGTATCGGCCCTCGTGCTCCTGGCGACCCCGTGGGACTTCCATGCTGGGCGCCCCGAAGCGGCGAAGGCCCTCGCCCGGCTTGCGCCCCGTTTGCTCGACGCGGCGACCGATGGGGTAGTGCCGGTCGACTGGCTCCAGATCCTGTTTCTGGCCAACGACCCCGACCTGACGGTGCGTAAATATGCGCTCTTCGCCGGGCTCGATCAGTCCTTGGCAGGAGCGGCCGACTTCGTTGCCGTCGAGGACTGGGCCAATGATGGCGTCCCGCTCGCCGCCGCCGCGGCGCGTGAATGCCTGCTCGACTGGTATGGCGAAAACCTGCCCGCCAGAGGTGCTTGGCGGATCGGCGGGACAGCGATCCGCCCGGATCGGCTGCGGCTGCCCGCGCTGGCGGCCGTGCCGCGGGACGACCGTCTGGTCCTGCCCGAACAGGCCGCCGCTTTGGCGGGTGCGATCCCGGGTGCGACGCTGATCCGCCCGCCCGGCGCCCATGTCGGCATGGTGGTCGGCGCCGAGGCGCCGGAACTCTTGTGGCAGCCGCTGGCACAGTGGATGAAGACGCATCTGCCGGCACCGAAGCCATCACCGCGACGCGCTTTGCGCAAGCTCCGGCCGGCGGCTAGTGTGAGCGGATAGGGATTGGAAGCGCCGGCGGTCTTCGACGGCGCCAAGGGCAAGGAGAGACCGTCATGACGGACGTGGTCATCGCCAGCGCAGGGCGCACGCCGGTTGGATCATTCAGCGGAGCCTTCGCGAGCGTTTCCGCCGACTATCTCGGCATGGTCGCGATCAAGGGCGCGCTGGAACGCGCCGGTGTCGCCCCGGCCGATGTCTCCGAAGTGATCATGGGCCAGATCCTCACCGCCGGTGCGGGACAGAACCCGGCCCGCATCGCTTCCATCCACGCCGGGGTTCCGAACGAGGTGCCGGCCTGGGGCGTCAACCAGCTCTGCGGCTCGGGCCTGCGCGCGGTGGCCCTCGGCTTCCAGGCGGTGAAGAACGGCGACAGCAGCATCGTCGTCGCCGGCGGCCAGGAAAGCATGACCGCCGCGCCGCATGCGGGCTACCTCCGCGCCGGGCAGAAGATGGGCGCGATGGAATTCGTCGACACCATGATCAAGGACGGCCTGTGGGACGCCTTCAACGGCTATCACATGGGCAACACCGCCGAGAACGTGGCGCGCCAGTTCCAGATCACCCGCGAGGACCAGGACAAGTTCGCCGTCGCCTCGCAGAACAAGGCGGAAGCCGCCCGCAAGTCCGGCCGCTTCAAGGACGAGATCATCCCGGTCGTCATCAAGACCCGCAAGGGTGACGTGACCGTCAGCCAGGATGAGTACATCCGCGACGGAGTGACTCTGGAAGGCATCAATGGCCTGAAGCCCGCCTTCGAGAAGACCGGCACGGTCACCGCGGCGAATGCCAGCGGCATCAACGACGGCGCCGCCGCGGTGGTGCTGATGTCGGCCGAAGAGGCGAAGAAGCGGGGCATCAAGCCGCTCGCGCGCATCGTCTCCTGGGCGCAGGCCGGCGTCGATCCCGCGATCATGGGCACCGGCCCGATCCCGGCCAGCCGCGCGGCCTTGGCCAAGGCCGGCTGGAAGGTGCAGGACCTGGACCTGATCGAGGCGAACGAGGCCTTCGCCGCCCAGGCGCTGGCCGTCAACAAGGACATGGGCTGGGATCCGGCCAAGGTGAACGTGAACGGTGGCGCCATCGCCATCGGTCATCCGATCGGCGCCTCGGGCGCGCGCGTGCTCAACACGCTGCTGTTCGAGATGCAGAAGCGCGATGCGAAGAAGGGCCTCGCCACGCTCTGCATCGGCGGTGGCATGGGCATTGCCATGTGCGTTCAGCGCGACTGAACAACAGGTTGATATGGCGTGGAGCGAGCAGGCCGCTCCACGCCTTCTGATCTGCGTCGGACAAGAACTGGGAGGTTTGCATGTCGCGGGTTGCAGTGGTCACGGGCGGTACCCGGGGAATCGGAGCGGCCATCTCGAAGGCCCTGAAAGACGCGGGCTACAAGGTCGCCGCCAACTATGGCGGCAACGACGAGGCGGCGAACAAGTTCAAGCAGGAGACCGGCATCGCCGTCTACAAGTGGGACGTGGCGAGCTTCGACGGCTGCAGGGACGGCATAGCCAAGGTGGTGGCCGACCTCGGCCCGGTCGACATTGTGGTCAACAACGCCGGTATCACCCGGGACAGCACACTGCACCGGATGAACCGTGAACAGTGGGACGCCGTGCTCGACACCGATATCGGCTCCTGCTTCAACATGTGCCGGGCGGTGATCGAGGGGATGCGCGACCGCAAGTTCGGCCGCATCGTCAATATCGGCTCGATCAACGGCCAAGCCGGCCAGTACGGCCAGGTGAACTATGCCGCCGCCAAATCGGCCGTGCACGGCTTCACCAAGGCCCTGGCCCAGGAAGGGGCGGCGGTGGGCATCACCTGCAACGCGATCGCGCCTGGTTATATCGACACCGAGATGGTGCAGGCGGTGCCGAAGCCGGTGCTGGAGAAGATCATCGCCAAGATTCCGGTCGGCCGACTGGGCCATGCCGAGGAAATCGCCCGTGGCGTGCTGTTCCTGGTGGCCGACGACGCCGGTTTCGTCACTGGATCGACCCTGTCGATCAACGGCGGCCAGCACATGTACTGAGGTTTCTGCCTCGCTTGCCGACAGGGCCGGGGCGCAATCTCCGGCCCTTTTCTTTGCAGGCCCCATCCTTCGGAGTGATTCGATGCCCGTCGCCAAGCCGATCGAATATGAAGATGCCAACGCCGAGGTGCGCGCCGTCTACGACGACATCATGAAGACGCGCGGGTCGGACTGGATCAACAATTTCTGGAAGTACCTCGCGCACGATCCGAAGACGCTGCGCCGCACCTGGGAGAGCGTGAAGGAGGTGATGGCGCCCGGCGCCCTCGATCCGCTGGTGAAGGAACTCGTCTATGTCGCGGTCAGCGTCACCAACAACTGCGAGTACTGCATTCATTCCCATATCGCCGGTGCCAGGGCAAAGGGGATGAGCGATTCGATGCTCGGAGAGCTGCTTGCCGTGGTGGGCATGGCAAACGAGACCAATCGCCTCGCCAACGGCTGGCAGGTGCCGGTGGACGAAGCCTTCAAGGTGAAATGACAGCGATGCGGTGGCTGCCGCTACCGGCTTCCCTGTTGCTCGTGCTCCTCGCTGTCGGTCCGGCTGTCGCAGCGTCGATGCAGGATCTGGTCGGCCTGTGGTACGGCGAGGGATATCAGCCGGTCCCGGACCGGGACATGCAATGGATCGTGGAACGCCGCGCCGACGGCACATTCGAAGCAGAGTTTCGCATCGTCAACCAGTGTCAGGTCGAAGTGCGCCAGGTCGAGACCGGCCGGTGGGGCGTGTTCGAACAAGGCTTCTTCACCATCGTCGAGACGATCGACGGGATCGCGGTTCTTCCGCGCGGGCCTGACCCCTATACGATCGAAAGGATCGACGAGAACAGCATCGACTACACACACCTGGGTACGGGTACAGCCTTCAAGGCCCGCCGCGTTCAGCAGGGGTTTTCGATGCCGGCCTGCGTATCCTGATCGCCGGCCAGGGCCCTGACTGCCGCTTCGAGGTGCAGCGGATCGGTCGTGCCGAGAATCGCAGACGCGACCCCTGGCGTGCCGACTGCAAAGCGCAGGGCCGAGGCGGGCAGTTTGCCCTGCGCCAGAGGTTTCTTCGCCAGCACTCCGGCCCCGTGCCGCCGGGCATCCTGCAACGCCAGGGACAGGCTCTGGTCGGTCTCGTTCCAAGTCAGCATCACCACATCGCAACGGATCGCGGCCCAACATGCACCGGCTTCGGTCTTGGCCGAGAAGCCGACGGCGCCGATCTTGCCCTGCCGCTTCAGCCGCTCGAGTGCGTCTATGGCCTGGCCGAACTTCGCCTCGCCTTCGTCCAGCCCGTCGGAATGCACGGTGAGCAGATCGATGCGGTCGGTTCGCAGATGGCGCAGGCTCCGACCGACGCTCGCGAGGACCGCCGGGCGGGAGAAATCGAAATGCGACTGTAGGCCGTCGAATGCCTCGCCGGCCTTGCTCGCGATCCGCCAGCGTTCGCGACGTCCGGCGAGAAGCGCGCCCAGACGTGCTTCGCTCTCGCCATAGGCCGGGGCCGTATCGATGAGATTGACGCCGAGTTCCTCCGCCCGGTCGAGCAGGTGCAGTAATCTGTCATCGCCGGGAAGGGTGGACGGAACGCGATAGCCAAGCCCGGCAAGCCGACCCCAGGTGACCGTGCCGAGGCCGATAACCGAGACGGCCATGCCGGTCTGTCCGAGTAGCCTCAGCTCCATCGCTCGACCTCCGCCCAGGGAGGCGAGGCGATGTCGGCCCTGGGCCAATCCGCGAGAACCATGCGCTCGCCCTGTCGGGGCGCAATCTGTTCGCGCACCCAGGAAAGCGTCTTGGCTGCTGCCACAGGGGCCAGCGCCAGCTTCGTCGGCCAGACGGCGAGCGTCCGCCCGAGAGCCTGCAGCACCGGTCCGTCGGGTCGTCGGCCGCCGCGGGCTGCGCCCTCGATGCGGTCGATCCGGTATGTGGCAAAGCGAAGCGCCGATGTTGCGGCGGGCCCGAGAGCACGCTCCAGTTCTTCCCTGGCGCGGAGGATCAGCTGATCGGGATGAAGGCCGACGCCGCGCTCGGCCAGATCGCCGCCGCAATACCAGATCCGGTCGAAGTCCATGCTATGGGTCGTGAGCGTGAGCCTCGGCCGACCGCGGCCGGATATCCAATGGGCATGCAAGTCCGCGGGAGCGTTCCGTGCCATGACCATGTGCAGCGGACGTGCTTGCTGCCGGGCGCCCGTGGCGAGCGGCGCCGTGCCCGCACCGGCGGCGACGACGACGAGGCGCGCGCCGACTTGTCCTGGCCGGCCGCGCGGTCCTCGGAGCGTGACGCCTATGGCCTCCTTTGTCTGCTCGAGCGCCACAGCTTCCGCACGGCGGATACGGGTAGCATGCGTTGCCGCCAGGGCGGCAAGGACCGAGCCGACGTTCATCACCGGTTCGTCCAGGGCGATCACGCGGCTGGATCCCGGAGCGGCGGCGAGCACGGGGGGCCAATCCCGTTGGGCAAGACGGCGACTGTTCGCGGTGACGAGGCGGGCGGCAATCTCCATTCCGATTCCGCCGGTGACCAGGAGGTGCCGCTCGGCGCTCTGCGTCGCTGCGGCAAGCGACGGTTCTGCCCGACCCGCCATGAGGTCTCGCCAATGCCGGGGCATGCCCGTGACACTCGAAGCGGTGCGCGCCCCGCTGGCTTCAATCGCGTATTTCGTTCCGCCATGGATGATGCCCTGGGCGGCGATGCTCTGGCCGGCGCCGAGCGCCCGGCGTTCTATCAGTGCCGTGTCGAAGCCGGCGGCGAGTAGCCGGTCCAGGATCCACAGCCCGGCAATGCCGCCTCCAACAACCAGGACGTCGAGAAGCGGCGTTTCGCTCACGTGCCGAGCTTCGCGACGGTCGCGGTTGTGCTGTGGCCGGGCAGCAGGCGGGCGAGCCGGACTTCTCCGCCGTAGCTCCGGACCAGATCGGCGCCCACGACCTGATCGATCGCGTAGTCTCCGCCCTTCACGAGGACATCGGGCCGCAGCCGTTCGAGGAGGGGAGTGGGCGTGTCCTCGGGGAAGATGACGACCAGATCCACATCCGCCAGCGCGGCCAGAACGAGGGCGCGGGCCTGATCGGACTGCACCGGGCGCGCGTCACCCTTCAGGCGTCGAACCGAGGCATCGGCATTGATGGCGACGACCAACCGGTCGCAGGCGCTCTTGGCTTCCGCGATGAGGGCCAGATGGCCGGGATGCAGAAGATCGAAGACGCCGTTGGTGAATCCGACTGCCAGGCGCGCTTCTCGCCATGCGGCCACCCGTGCTGCGGCCTGCTCGAGGCCGGCGATCTTCCCCGTCGCGGATTCGGTGATGTTTCGCCGCAACGCCGACTGCAGCTCGGCACCCCCGATGACGGCGGCGCCGGCGTGCTGCACCGCGAGACCGCCCGCGATATTCGCAAGCCGCGCGGCATCGGCATATGACCCTCCCGCCGCCACCACCGCGGCAAGTACCGCAACCACGGTATCGCCGGCCCCGGTGACGTCATAGACATCACGCGTCTCGGTCGGCAGGTGCAGCACCGGTCTGCCTGCTTCCAGCAAGGTCATGCCGCATTCCGCTCGGCTCAAGGCGATGGCCCGGGCGCCGGCGATCTCCAGCGCACGTTTCGCCGCGGCTTCGGCGCCCGCATCGTCTTCGGCAATCACGCCGGTGCCGGCCTCGATCTCGCGGCGGTTGGGCTTCAGGAGATCCGCGCCGCGATAGCGTGTGATGTCGCCCGCGATCGGGTCGACGACGATTGCCCGGCGGGCGCTTCTTGCCGCATCGATCAGCCGCCGCAGGACGGCCTCGGACAGCAGCCCCTTCCCGTAGTCCGATAGGACCAGCACATCGCAATCGGGCAGGGCCGCCGTAACGGCACCGACAAGGCGGTCCGCCAGATCCTGCGCCAGGGCCGCTGTGGTTTCCAGATCGGCGCGCAACAACTGCTGTGCGCCGGCGACAAAACGCGTCTTCACTGTGGTCTGCCGGCCCGGGGCGACAAGCAGGGACGCAGCCACGCCGGCGCCGTCGAGTGTCGCGCGAAGGGCAGCGCCCGCGGGATCATCGCCCACGGCGCCGAACAGCCGGGTTGCGATGCCGAGTGCGGCAAGGTTGCGGGCCGCATTGCCGGCTCCGCCCGGTACCTCGCGCTCGGCCGTGACCCTGAGCACGGGAATCGGCGCTTCGGGCGAAATCCGTTCGACACTGCCCTGGACGTAGCGATCGAGCATCACATCGCCGACAACCAGGGCTCGGCGGCCCCGCATGCGATCTATCAGCGATAGCAGAGCGGATGCCTGCGTCGCGGGGATCGAACGATCAGACACCGGCGGCCCGCGGCGGTTCGCCGAACCTGGCCCAGCGGGCCCGCCCGCCACGGTTCTCCAAAACGTTGAGAAGGGCCGCGACGGCTGCCCGGTCGAAGCGCGCGCCGACATCGCGCATCAGGGCGTCCGCGGCCTTTTCCGGCGCAAGGCCCGGGCGCCAGGCGCGCGCGCTCGCCATTCCGACGAAGGCGTTGGCGACCGAGACGATGCGCGCCATCGGCAGGATGGCGTCGCCGCTCAGGCCATGGGGTACGCCGGTGCCGTCCCAATGCTCCTGCAACTGGCGCAATGTCTGCACCACGGGGCCGTCGAACTCGACACCGTCCAGGAGGTCGGCAGAGGTAAGGATGCTGTCTCGGATCAGCCTCATCTCCTCCTCGCTGAGGGCGCCCTGCCGGGTGAGGAGTTCCGCGGGTACCGCGATCTTGCCCAAATTCATGACCGAGGCGGCGATCTCGACGGTTTCCACCTCAACCGCGGACAATCCCATCTCTTCGGCGATGTCACGGGAGACCTCGGCGACGCGGGCGGAATGATTGGCGGAGTAGGGGTCGCGCCGATCGATCACGGCCACCAGCGTGGCGGTGAGCTGTTTCAGGATGCGTTCGCGGCGGGCGCGCTCGTTGACCAGGTCGGTTATGTCCTCGGTCACCATCAGCACGCCATCGACGAAATCGCCGCTGTCGGGCAGAGGTACATGCGCGGTTTTCAGGATGCGCTTGGTCTCGTCGTCACCCACGGCCTCGATCTCGACCACCGTGCTGCCCGTTTCGCGCGCCCTGCGGTTCTGCTGCTCCAGCCCCTTGGCGCGAATGGGGCCGATGACCGCCGCCAGGGTCTTGCCCAGCATCTCCTCGGTTTCGATGCCGGTTCCGGCGGCGGCCTCGCGATTGGCGAAGGTGTAGCGGCCCTGCTGGTCGACGGCGGCAATGGCCGTGGGCTGGCTGTCGGTGACCACCCGCATGAAGGTGAAGAGGCGCGAGAAGCGATCCGCCATGTCGCGGAACTGTTCCGCGGCCTGAGCGGCGCGCACCGAAGTGCCGTGGCGCCAGACGGCGACAACCACGATGCCGACAAAGGCGATGGCACCGAGAAAGACGACGAGCAGGACGCGCGTCCTGTATCGGGTCTCCGCCAGCGCTTCCGCGGTGTCGACCTTGCGGACCAGAACCCAGGGGGCGGTCTTAACGGCGCGCGCTACCGCCAGGACGGCATTGCCTGCGTAATCGCGTCTCTCCGCGAACCCGCCGGGATTGCCGAGCGCGAATGCGGTGTCGAGATCGGGCGTGTTCCCGGCCAGGATGCGCATCAGCGCCGGCGTGCCGTCGCGCAGGCCGGTGACGTATTCGATGCCGTCTCCGGCGCGGCGCACGATCTCGCTCTCCGCGGTCCGCGCGGTCTCCCCGGGCTGGATGATCCGCCGCTCCAGTTCGGCCACGACCGGCCGCACGCCAATCACCGCCCCGATCTCGTCTCCGGCTTTCGCATCGGCCTGGACGCCGTGCACCGGCCAGATGAAACCCATCACCACCTCGCCCGCCGCGGTGCGGTACGCGTCGATAATGGACTTTTCGCCTGGAACCCGGGTCGCGAGCGCGGCCGCGATCGGTCCTTCCAGCGCCGGCAGGCCTGCCGTCCCCGCGACCAGCCGGCCGAGCGGGTCGATCACCGCGATGCCGCCATTGGCGGCAACCGGGATATTGGCGGCGACGGGCGCTGCCGGGCGGGGGCCCATGAAACCCTCGCGCTCCGCCGTCGCGGTGGCGAGATTGCGGATGTAACCGGTCTGCGCCTCCCCGTCGGCCACGCCCGCGGCATCACCGTCGCTGAGCGCGAGTTCGGTGAGATAGAGCTGGACGGTGGGGTTCTCGGCCAGTTCGCGCACGATCCGGTATTGCGCGTCCAGCCAATCGTCGATGGCGGCCACCCGGCTGTCGGCGACGATGCCGAGGCGGACCTGCCAGCCGATCAGGTCGCGGTCGCGCTCGTTGGCGACGAAGCGCAGGACGACAATGACGCCGAGCACCAAGACGAGACCGAGGAGAATACCGGCCATGAGCACGATACGGCGCGCCCGGCGGCCTTTCTCCTCGATCCCAGCTGCAATAGACTGGCTCGTCTGCGCCATCCGGCTCTCGCGTTCCTCGCTGCCGCCCGCCGATATCGCGGGGAATCGGCTGCTTCGAGCCGCACCTTACCGCGCGAAGCGCCGGGCGGGAAATTGGACCGAAGTCCCGTGGCTTAACCCGTGGGTTGAATTTCGCGCGAAATGGTCACACTTCGTGATCGGCAGGTCGTGGAACATGCCGGCTTCCGCCGCGTTTTTGCCGCAAAGCGATCGTCCTTAGGGGTGATTGCGTATTTGCTTTTTCAGAGGGTTTCGCATGCTTAGGCGCCAGGTTCTCCAGGTTCTTGCAGCCTCGCCGTTGGTGCTGGCCGGGCTACGGCCAGCCCATGCCGGGGGGGAACCCCGGGCCTTCGTGGAAGACCTGTCGCAGGAAGTCATCGTCACGCTCAAGTCCGACCCGTCGGTCGCGGGTCGCGCGGCGAAGCTCGCCGATGTGCTGCGTCGGGGGTTGGATATCGACGGGATGGCGCGATTTGCTCTCGGCCGGCATGCGCAGACGCTGTCTCCGGACCAGGTGAAAGCCTTCGACGTGGCTTTCGAGCGCAACGTGGTCGAGACCTATTCCGACCTGCTGGCCCGCCAGACCGTGACCGAGGTGAAGGTCGGCCCGGCGGAGAAGAAGGGTGAACGCGACTATGTGGTTGAATCCACTGTCGGAAAGTCGGGGGGGCAGACTTCGGTCTATGGCTGGCGGGTGCGCGACACCGATGGCGGCATGAAGATCGTGGATGTGGTGGTCGGCGGCGTCAGCATGCTGGTCACCAAACGCCAGGAATTCGCCTCGGTGATCCAGCGCGAGGGCATCGACGGGCTGATCCGGCGCCTGCAGCAACAGACCGGCTGATCGCCAAGCGGCCGAATCCGGCTATGCTGATCCCCTGACCGCCACACGGCAGGGGGAGAGAATGCTCAACGAATTCAAGACGTTCATCACGCGTGGTAACGTCATCGACTTGGCTGTCGGTATCATCATCGGGGCGGCCTTCACGGCGATCGTCGATTCGCTGGTGAAGGACGTGATCATGCCGCCGATCGGCTTCATCCTGGGCGGCATCGACTTCTCCAACTTCTTCCTGACCATCGCGGGCGAGCCGAAGGCGACGCTCGACCAGACCAAGGAAGCCGGCGCCGTGGTCATCGCCTACGGCGCTTTCATCAATGCAATCATCAAGTTCGCGATCGTTGCCTTTGCCGTCTTCATGATCGTGAAGGCGGTCAACCGGTTGCGCGAACTGGCGCTCAAGGCGCCGCCGCCGTCGGCCGGCCCCCCGCCGCCCCCGCCTGAGGATATCCGGCTGCTGAGCGAAATCCGGGACCTCCTCAAACAGCGCTGATTGGGCTAGGGTCACCCACGGCCCGGCCACCCGGCCGGGCCGTGTTTTGATCCAGCGCCCGGCCAGCATTCACCATGACCACGATTTCGCTGCGCCGGGCTTGAAGGCTTTTCGATGAACGGTTACGCGCAACGAGGGTTGCTGCCCGCGGGCCTGCGGGATGCGCTTCCCCCGGTGGCCGAGTGGGAGGCGCAGGTCGGCGAACGCCTGCTCGCCCGCTTCGCCGCCCATGGCTACCAGCGGGTGAAGCCGCCCCTGATCGAGTTCGAGGAGACGCTGCTGGAGGGGTCCGGCGCGGCGCTGGCGCCGCAGACCTTCCGGCTGATGGACCCGGTGAGCCAGCGGATGATGGGCGTGCGCCCGGACATCACGCTGCAGGTGGCCCGCATCGCCGAGACCCGCCTCGCCGACGCAGCCCGGCCGCTCAGGCTTTCCTACATGGGCCAGGTGCTGCGGGTGAAGGGCACCCAGCTGCGGCCAGAGCGGCAGTTCGCCCAGGCCGGGATGGAGTTGATCGGCGCCGGCACGCTCGCCGCCGATATCGAGGTGGCGCTGCTGGCGGCCGAAGCGCTCACCGGCCTCGGCGTGCCCAGGCCCTCGATCGACCTCTGCGAACCGACACTGGTGCCGGCGCTCTGTGCCGCGGTCGGCCTCGATGCGAAGGCGGCAGCCGCCACGAAGGCGGCGCTGGACCAGAAGGATGCCGCCGCGCTGCACGCCGCGGCCGGCGGGAAGGCGAAGATGCTGGAGCCGCTGCTCCGCCTCGCCGGGCCGGCGAAGGAGGTGGGGCCGGCGCTGCTCGCGCTCGACCTGCCGGCCGAGGAGGCGAAGATGCTGACCGATCTGGTCGCCGTCGCCGACGCGCTGCTCGACGCCGTGCCGGGCATCCTGGTCACCATCGACGCCGCCGAAAGCCGCGGTTTCGAATACCAGACGGGGGTCTCCTTCACGCTCTTCGCGCGCGGCGTGCGGGGCGAACTCGGCCGGGGCGGGCGCTATGCCTCCGGCGGGACGGAGGCGGCATCCGGTTTCACCCTCTATCTGGACAGCCTGCTCCGCGCGCTGCCGGCGCCGAAGGTGGAACGGCTCCTGTTCGTGCCCCTCGGTGCTCCCGCGGCCGAGGCCGCGAAGGCGCGGGCCGAAGCCTGGCGCACCGTCCAGGGATTGGAACCCGCGGATGACATCCGCGCCGAGGCCCGCCGGCTGAATTGCGGGCATGTGTTGATCGACGGTCGGATCGAGGAAGTCTGATGACCAATGTGGCAGTAGTCGGCGCCCAATGGGGCGACGAGGGCAAGGGCAAGATCGTCGACTGGCTGTGCGACCGGGCCGACATGGTGGTGCGCTTCCAGGGTGGCCACAACGCCGGCCATACGCTGGTGATCGACGGCAAGGTTTACAAGCTGGCGCTGCTGCCCTCCGGTGTGGTGCGCGAAGGCAAGATGGCGGTCATCGGCAACGGCGTGGTGGTGGATCCCTGGGCCTTGTTCGAGGAGATCGGGCGGGTCGAGGCGCTGGGGCTGAGGATCACGCCCGAGAACCTGCGCATCGCCGACAACGCCACCCTGATCCTGCCGCTGCACCGCGACCTCGACGGCTATCGCGAGGACAACAACAAGGGCATCAAGATCGGCACCACCCGGCGCGGCATCGGCCCGGCCTATGAGGACAAGGTGGGCCGGCGCGCCATCCGCGTCTGCGACCTCGCCGATCCGGAGGCGCTGGAAGCCAAGGTCGAGGGCCTTCTCACCCATCACAACGCGCTTCGCCGGGGCCTGGGGCGCGACGAGGTGGACGGCGCCGAACTGCTCGCGGCGCTGAAGGCGATCGCACCCCGGCTGCTGCCCTTCGCCGACCGGGCCTGGCGGCTGATCGAGGAAGCCCGGCGCGAGGGCAAGCGCATCCTCTACGAAGGCGCGCAGGCCTTCCTGCTCGACATCGACCACGGCACCTATCCTTACGTCACCTCTTCCAACACCGTGGCGGCGCAGGCGGCGATCGGCTGCGGCAGCGGGCTGCGGGCGGTCGGCTATGTGCTGGGCATTGCCAAGGCCTATACGACCCGCGTCGGCGGCGGCCCTTTCCCGACCGAGTTGCATGACGACATCGGCCGCGGCCTGCTCGACCGGGGCCGGGAATACGGCACCAATACCGGGCGGCCCCGGCGCTGCGGCTGGTTCGATGCCGTGCTGGTGCGCCAGGCCGTCACCATCAGCGGCATCGACGGCATCGCGCTCACCAAGCTCGACGTGCTGGACGGGCTGAAGGAAGTGAAGATCTGCATCGGCTATAAGATGGGCGATCGGACCCTCGACTACTTCC